>NZ_SEIP01000002.1:0-328720 GCF_004146205.1 Yimella sp. RIT 621 | reverse complement strand
CACGTCCACAACCAGGACGATCACAGCGACCGCGCTACACCACTATGCGGGACTCAACTTTCCAGTGACGAGGCGTAACCGGTCTTGAGCCGGCAGGAGCCTCAGGGTGGCGCCGGGGGAGAGGGTTGTGAGGCGTTCGCGGACATCGCGCAGCGCGACCCCGTTGACGAGGACGGCGGCGACAAGGGCGAGTTTCAGATCGGTGAGGGCACTAGCTAGGTCCGGTTTGAGGAGGGACCCGGTGACGATGAGGCCGGTGAGGCCAAGCCATATGAGCGATTCGAGGCCACCGGCAACGCCGGGCCGCAACTTCCGGTAGTCGCTGGCGTCCGGTGAGCCACGCGAGCCCGTACCAGTCGACGCTGAGGACTGCGCCGAGTCCAACAGTCAGGCTGATGACGTGGAGGGCGACGACACCGGGACGGAGATAGTCGCTGACGGGAATGAACCAGCACCATTGGCCGCCATTGGCCGCGGCCCGCCCCGTAGCAGGCACGGGCGTCGTCTCGCTTGCCTAGCGCGTCATCGCGGGCGCAACCGCGCCCGGCTCCACGACCCGGCCTCAAAAAACCGACCAGTGCGTATACTTCCGCCACGGTCAGGAGCCACAAGGGGAAATCATGCGCGAAGCGCATCAGGCAGGCGGCTGGCATGGGGTGGACCGTCGACTGGTCCACCGCAGCGCCAACGCGGAAGTGTTCGTCACCGGCACGCGGGCGAGTGAGGACCACATCATCGTCACCGCGCAATGGCCGAGAACACATTCACTGTTCATCGGCGACGGCGAGTACGACCTGTCGATCCTGATGGAGACATTCCGGCAGGCGGCGATCTTCGCAACGCACACCCACCTCGGCGCACCCGCGGCGTCATCGTTCGTGATGGCCGCCATCCGCGTCGACCTACACGCTCGGGATGCGCTGGCGGTCGGGGTTGCCCCGGCCGAGATCGACATGGTGATGCGGGTTGACGGCGCCCGCACGGGCGACCGGTGGCGACGGTGGGTCGACTGGGAGGTGAGCTACCTGCGTGACGGGGCACCGTTTGCGACGGCTTGGGGACGGTGTCGAGCGCATCGAACGGAGGACTTCCGACGACTCCGCCAACGGATGGCGTGCATGTGGAGCTCGGATCTTCCAATACCCGCCGGTGATCCGACCCGGTGCATCGTCGCTGCTGGTAATCGGTACCGCCTGCGGGTCGACCTGGCGGACCCGGTCCTTTTCGACCATCCCTTGGATCACGTGCCCGGGATGCTGCTGATCGAGGCGGCGTTGCAGATTGCGGCCGACCGTGGGCTCAACCGGCGCACCGTGGGGCACGTCGCCGCGGACTTTTCCGGTTTCGTGGAACTATCCGACGTGTGCGAAGCGAGCGTCACAGCGACCGACCCAGGCATCACCGTGCACTTCGAGCAAGCAGGGGTTGTCCGTGCGGAGATCGCTGTCCGGACGATGACCGCAGGCGATGTACTGCGTGATGGGTAGGTGTTAGAACCTCAGGGCAGCGAAAGCGTCGGAGGTGAACAGGTTCGGCCCGATCATCGTCCAGAACGACCGGAGCCGATCGGTCATGTCGACGTAATTGCTGTAGATCAGTGACGACAACTGGATCCCGTTGGCGCACGCGGTGAGGGTCGCGGCGACTGCGTCTGTCGTCCACGTCGGTTGCACGCTGCCGTCGGCGACCGCTCCCGTTGCCAGCATCTTGACGGTGCGCAGCCATGCGTCGAATGCTGCGCGTTGTTCGGCGTCGAAGCCGTGTCCTTCAGTGGTCATCCGGACGGAGGCGCGGACGAGCTTGTCGTGTTGGAGGGCTTGCGCGAAGGTGTTGCCAAGGTCGACGAGTTGTTGTGCGCCACTCGTGGTGGGGTCGAACGTCACGGTCTCCAACCAGTTCGTCTGCAGGACGAGGATGGTGCGCCCGAGGTCCTCTTTGGATTCGAAGTGGAAGTACAACGCTCCACGGGTGACGCCGGCCGCTTTGAGGATGTCGTTGATGCTGGCCCCTTCGTAGCCGGTTTCGGCGAAGACGTCGGCCGCACCATGGAGGATTCGATCACGCGTTTCGATTGCGCGGGCCTGCTGTGCCATGTGAGGTGGCGGCTCCTTCGGGCTGGTCGACTGGCTCGTTCGGGCTCGCTGGCGAAGGCATCACAGACCGCGTGGTCGCTATGTTCGAGCCCTACGGGTGCCGTTTGGAGCAAAGCCGTAGGAACACCTTGCCATAGGCCGGGACCCGCCGGACCACCTTGGTCCTGTGCTCGAAGATGCCGGGTGACCGCCCAGGATGCGTTCGATGACGCGCTGGCACGGAAGGATGGCGACGCGACCTGTTTTCACTGGCCGGTGATTCGCACGGTGGACAGTCGACGATGGATTGGGCGGCTCCGATTCGACAATGTGGGCGGTTCCCTGGCTGGCGCCGCGGATCCACGCGGGGCAAGGGGAGTTCGCCCGTCGGCGTCGGGTCGCGAGGGTACGCGCGCTTCTCTGAGGGGCTTGGTCGGTGGGCCCCAGCGGGACACGCGGTCCTGACCGTAAACTCGTAGTCGTTAGTGAAAATCTCCCATCGCACAATAAAGACCGATCGGTATTATTTAAGGTAGGTTTGCGTCGCTGAACCGCACGCCTGGGTCACCCGGACGGATGCGGACCGGCACACGAGGGGACGCACTCGGCGGACCTCAACACAGGGAGGACAACACGACCATAAAGGCAGTACGACTCGCGATCGCGACAACCATGATCGCCGCTGCAACCGGTGTCACCGCAATTACGGCGGCCGACGCATCCGATGCGTGCGGTGCAAACCGGGCGTGCTTGTACGGTAACAACGACTACAAGTGGAAGCTCAGCGAGCGTGCCCCCGGGTACGGTCTGTACAACCTGACCTCAGGGGTGAATGACGAAATGGACTCCTGGATCAACCTGACCCGCACCAACGCTGCAGGCTACGAGCACGCCAACGGTGGCGGCGACTGCCAGACGTTCGCTTGGGGCTCGCGTGACAACAACGTGAACTTCGCCAATTCGGACGAAGTGTCCTCGTGGCGCACGAACCGGGGCTGCTGAACCAGTAATGAGCGACGCGCCCGACCCGTTGTCGACCGACGTTGTCCACGCCGTCGAACTGACGAGACGATTTTCGTCCGGACCCGATGTGGTCACCGCAGCGGACGGCATTAACTTCGTCGGGAAACGCGGAGAGTTCGTGTGCATCCTCGGAGCCAGCGGGTCGGGCAAGTCAACCTTCATCAACCTCATCGCTGGGCTGGAACAACCTGACCACGGCGCCATCACCGTTCATGGTGAGCGTGTCGATCGCATGGACGAAGCCGGACGAGCCCGGTTGCGGATGGAGACGGTCGGTGTTGTCTTCCAGGAGCACAACCTCATCGAGGAGTTCACCACCCTCGAGAATGTTGCGCTCCCTTTGGAGATTCAAGGGATCAGTGAGACCGACGCGCAGGACCGTGCGGCGAGCGAACTGGCGCGGGTCGGCCTGTCCGCCCAACGCAACCGCTTCCCACGTGAACTGTCGGGTGGGCAGCGGCAACGCGTCGGGATAGCCCGCGCACTGGTGGGAGACCGGAGCGTCCTGCTCGCCGACGAGCCCACGGGTGCCCTCGACACCACCAACTCTCGAGCGATTTTCCAACTGCTGCGCGACCTCGCCGACTCCGGCGTTCTCGTTGTCGTCTGTACCCACGACCTTGACTGCACCACCTACGCCGACCGTGTTCACGAAATCCGCGACGGTCACCTCGTGGTGGCGGACCGTGCCGCGCTGCGATGAACCTTCCTCTGCGCCTTGCCCGCCGTTTCAGCCGGGCAGCGTTCATCCGGTGGGTCCCGACGATCGTCGCAGCGGCCATGGTTTTCATCGTCACCATCACCCTGGTCGTCCAGGCGTTGACTCTGACCGGAGAGCAACGCACCCAGCGCGATCACGGTCGCATGGGCTGGCGAACGGACTTGAGTCAGATCGAGCAGAAGGGTCATCTGCCACGGCAGTTCGCTTCGATGGCGGCCGCGCTGCGGCACAACGGGGTTTCCGACTACGACATCGAATGGGCGACGTTCGACATCAAACCGTCGGGTGCTCCGACCGAGTTCACCGAGTTCCTCGAACGGGACTGGAGGTCGAACCCGCTGCCGGGCCGATTCGTCCTGACCAGTGGCCGGATGCCACAGGCGCCGGGTGAAGTGGTCGTCACACATGCCACCAGCGGACACGTCGCCAACGGGACGTTAAGTGTCCTGTCCGGGACGGCGCGCCTGTCGGTTGTCGGGATCGTGGATGACAGGTACACGCGAAAATCACAGATCCTTGCAGCACCCGGCACGGCCGCGCGGTTCAGCGACGCAACCTTGGCGGCGTTCCCAACACTCAGCGGCCTCACCGCCGTCTACTGGGACGGTGATTCGATCGATCGGGTCACCTCAGCCCTCGCACCGATCGTCGCCCGCGTGACCGGCCAACAGCGCCCGGCTGTGGTTCGTAACTTGTCGGCAGCAACAACATCACGGGCCGAGTCCGTGGCTAGGCCAGCGCCAACGTTCACACACCGCTTCCCCCTGATCGGGTGGGTCCTGGTAGCCGGGTTGCCGCTCGTCGCCGGGATCGCAGCCGCCGGTTCAGCGCGCCGACACCTCCACCGGCGAACCCTCACCCTCCGATCGGTCGGGGTCGACCGGCGCACCGCGATCACCGGCCTAGGTGTTGCGCTCACCCTCAGCACCCTGCTGTGGGTCACCGTCGGAACAATCATCGGCGTTGCACTCGCAGCGTTGCTGCGGGTCGTGATCGCACAGACCTGGGCCTACCAACCGCTCGCGCCGCTGCGTTTGCCGACCGGGTCGGTCCTGGTCGCGGCGAGTTGCGCCGTCGCAGGCGTAGTCATGACCGCACTGCCCGGGTTGGGTGCCACACCCGCGCGTCGAGCGAGTTCGGCCGGTGCCTCGTGGCTGACTTTCCTGCGGCGAGTCACGGCGGCAGCAGGGTGCGCCGCGGTGATCGCGTTAGCGGTGTCGACGAACACGACGAAAGAGTCGATGATCCTGGTCGGTGCGTGTCTGGGGGTGGCAGTGTTGGTGATGCCGGACCTCGTACCACTCATTCTCCGACGGGTACCCGAAGGTGCCCCCAGTCAACGCCTCGCGGTGCGACAACTACGCGCGGACAGCAGCCGCGCCCAAGCCGCAATCCTCACGTTGGTCGTCGCTGTCGCTGTCCCGGTCGCGTTCTTCACCCTCGTATCGACCGTCACCCACGCCGGCAACGACGCTCGTGTTGCGACTGTGCCCCGCGGGCAAATCATGGTGAGCGACGGTCAGAGCGGCATCGGCGCACCGAGCACCGACGTCGTCAACGTGGTCAGGGCGAACCTGCCGGCCGCGCGGACCGTGGTCCTTGGCGCCGCGTCCGGCGCGGCGGGACCAGTCGCGATCGAGAACGCACCCGCAATGGGTGTGTGGACGGTGAACGGGCCCGCAGACGCGGAACGGCTCATTGGTTCGCCCTTGACCGAGGCGCAACGCGTCACTCTGGACCGGGGCGGGATACTCGTGTGGGACGACAAACCGGCCGGAACCCGCCGCCTCACATCTTGGGCGCAAACCACTTCGGGTCCGGACGGTGCGCATGTCGCGGCTGTCGTGGACGCGACACCGGCGGTCATCGACCCGTCGTGGCAGCGAAACGCGTCCGGGCTCATCACCCGTGCGGGCCTTGAGCGGCATGGGCTGCGTAGCGACGGTGGGCTGGTCGTGTTCACCGGTGTGTCAGACGGTGACGCGCAAGCGGTCGCGCGGGATGTGGTGGCCCGCGGGATCGACATCAGCCAGGTCGTTGTGCACGAGGAACCGAACAGTGTCGTCGTGCCGTTGGCGTTCACTCTCGCGGCCATCATGCTCGCTGCGGTCGTCGGGTTCACCGCCTTGGTGCTGTTCCGGGGCCAAGCCCGCACGATGAGCCGGTACCTCGCGAGTCTGGTTGCGATCGGTTTGACGCCGGTGTGGGTTGGCAGGGTGCTGCTGCGACAAGCGGTGATCATCTGCGTCGTCGGCACCCTCATCGGCGCTGCGATCGGTGTCGCCAGCGTCATCGCATTCAGCCGAGCCCACCAAGGCCTTCCACTTGTCGTCCCGTGGGTGCCGATCATCGCGACGACAGGGTTGGGTGTGAGCGCCGCATTGCTGTCCTCGGTGCTGTCCGGACGGCGCGTCCGTGCCACCGATCGGTTCACCGACTGATCTAGCCCTGCACGTGCACCGCGCACTGCGCCGCGCATCAACATCACGCACCAACAACGTCTGCTCGGGGAATGGAGACACATGCACCGCCGGATCGTCGCGACCTGCTCAATCGTTCTTTCGGTCTCGTCGCGGTCATCGGCAGCGTCCTCACTGTCTTCAACGACCGGTCGTTCCCGACGAGCCTCGGCGCGACCACCAGCGTCCGACTCGACTTCGCCCGTTCATCACTCAGCGACGGCGACGCGTTCCACCAGCTGCAAACCATGGACCGGCAGAGCCACCTCGGACTGATGCGCGTGGCACCCGACCTCGCCGGGCGCGGACAAGACCGGGTTTACATCACCGTCGGAACCCGACACGCGCCGCGGACCATCACCGCGTTCGACCCGAACGTCCGCAGCCAAGTCCTGAAGCGCCCCAGGTTTGATGCCGCATCTTTCTGAGTTGGAAGGATGTTGTTCATGCCGAAGAAGGTTGATCCCAAGTTGAAGGCTCGGGCTGTGCGGTTGGTGCTGGAGCACCGCCGGGAGTACCCGTCGTTGACTGCCGCGGTAGCGGCGGTCGCTGGGCAGCAGGGCGTGGGCCAGTCCCTACGCCGGTGGGTCGCCCAGGCCCAGGTCGATACCGGCGACCGGCCCGGGGTTACCACGCACGAAGCCGACGAGATCCGACGGTTGCGTGCCGAGAACCGGCGGTTACGGGAGGACGTCGCGGTCTTGAAGGCGGCCACGACTTTCTTCGCGGGGGAACTCGACCCCCGCAGTCGATGATCATGAGGTTCATCGAGGACATGCGCGATCAGGGCTACGCGGTCGAGTCGGTCTGTCGAGTGCTGCGTGAGCAGGGCTGTCAGATCGCCGCGCGCACCTACCGTGCCTGGATCACGCGGCAGGCACCGTCGCGACGGACGGTCGGGGACGCGTTCGTGATCGACGCGATCCGATCGATCGTATGGACCACGGACGAGGACACCGGGAGTGTGCGGATGACTCCCGAGGGGTTGTACGGGCGCCGCAAGATGCTGGTCGAGGTGCGTAAGACTTATCCGTGGGCCACGCCCGGCTCGGTTGATCGTGCGATGAAGTCGTTGGGACTCAACGGTGTTCGCCGCTCGAAGGGAGTACGAACCACGATCCCCGCCGCCGATGGAGTGCGTGCAGGAGACCTGCTGAACCGGGACTGGGACTGCTGAAGGTTCGGTTGACACCTAATCTGTGGGGACATGAGGTCCCCGCTGGAAGGATATCGACATGCCTGCCAGTTCCGTGCTCGGCCCTACGTCGCCGCTTTGCACCGGGCCGGACTGGTCGGGTCGATGGGACGGGTGGCCTCCAGCGCGGACAACGCCGCGATGGAGTCCTTTTTCGCCCTCCTGCAGAAGAACGTCCTGAACAGCCGCCGGTGGAGCAGCCGCGCTGAGTTGCGGCTGGCGATCGTCACCTGGATCGAACGGACCTACCACCGCCGACGCCGGCAGCGCGCCCTCGGCAAGACGACACCGGTCGAGTTTGAGACCATCTACTGGCCGACGAAAGCGGCCTGAACCACCACACCGTGTCAACCGAACCTTCAGCAGTCCCCTGTGACTCTGGAAGAGAATGACTTCGCGTGCCTCACGCCATGCCCACAGGGGCGGCAAGCCAGATCAGCGGTCAACTGTGCGTGCATCAGTTCCGGCGCCGACGGCCCGACCCGCGGAGTCAGCCCGACGGTCGAGCCCGGGCACCACGATGAGCGACATGTACGGCACGGTCGCCGGGTCGACGTCGGCCACGGGCAACACCCGCTGGCCCTCGCGGGAAGCGCGTTCGACGTAGACGGCGCGGTCGAGCACTCCCGCCTGTCGCAGCGCTTCGCGCACTCCGGCGAAGGTGCGGCCGAGCTTCATCACCACGGCTGCGTCGCTGTCGGCCAAGCGTCGCGCGAGCTCCGGCACGGGGAGGGTGCCGGGCAGCACGGTGAGCACGTCCTCGTGGCGCGAGATCGCCTCGGCGGCAACGGCAGTCGCGGCGGCGAAGGCGGGAACGCCGGCCACCACCTCGGTCGGGTAACGGTCGGCCAGCCGCTCGTGCAGGTAGGTGTAGGAGCCATAGAGCATTGGATCGCCCTCGGCGAGCACGACCACCGACCGACCGGTGTCCAGGTGAACAGCGAGGCGCGCGGCGCACTCGTCGTAAAACTCCGCGAGCTGCGCGTGGTAGCCGTCCGGGTGGGTGGCCGCGCCGGTGGTGACCGGGTAGCGCAACTCCTCCTCGATCGCCTCGGCCGGGATGAGCTCGGCGGCGATGGCGCGCGCGTTGGAGGAGCGGCCGGTGCCGGCGTGATAGACGACCACCTCGGCCGACGCGATGAGCTCGGCCGCGCGGCGGGTGATAAGACCGGGGTCGCCCGGCCCGACGCCGACGCCATACAGGTGGCCGGATTCAGCTGTGGCGGAACGCATGTCAGATCTCCGAGGTCGAGGCGAGAGCGTTGACGGCGGCTGCGGCCATGGCCGATCCGCCACGATGACCGTGCACGGTGATCCAGGGCACGACGTGACCGTCGGCCAACCGGTGTTCGGCCAGCGCAACCTTCGACTCGGCCGACCCGACGAACCCGACCGGCATGCCGACGATCGCTGCCGGACGTGGCCCACCGTCGTGCAACCACTCGAGCAGGTGGAACAACGCGGTCGGCGCATTGCCGATGGCGACGACCGCGCCGTCGAGTCGGTCGCCCCACAGCGACACCGCAGCGGCCGCGCGGGTGGTGCTCCACCGCCCCGCGAGAGCCGGCACCCGCCCGTCACGCAGGGTGCACACCACCTCGTTGTCGGCGGGCAGGCGGGTGCGGGTGATGCCGGAGGCGAGCATCACCGAGTCGGTGAAGATCGGCGCACCAGAGCGCAGCGCGTCGCGGGCCGCGCGCACGACGTCGTCGTGGGCGGCCACACACTCGGCCACCGCGGGGTCACCGGCCGCGTGCACCACCCGCGCGACGACCGGCTCGGTCTGCACCGGGAACGCCGACAGGTCGGCGAGGTCGCGGATCATCGCGAACGACCGGCGGTAGATCTCCGGTCCGTCGGTGAGGTAGTCATACCGGCGCGCCGGCGGAAGTGGCTGCGGCTCAGGCAAATCGAGGTTCACGGCAGGATCTCCTGGACGGTTCGGGGCGCGATCACGAGGCGGTGCTCACCGGCGGGTCGGCCACAGGCGCGCTCGCACCCCACCACGTGGGTGCGCGGACTGTCGATCGGCAGTGAGGCCGCCGCGGCGGTGGTGAGCTCGACGGTTGGGGTGTCGGTGCGGCGGCACCACGGCGCGCCGACACACGCGGACAGGGTGGCCCACGGCGAGAGCGCCGCGACCGCGAAACCACCGGCCTCGAACACGTCGAGACCGATGTCGACGGCGTCGGTGCGCACGACGATCGAACGCCACGGCGTCACCACGATCTCCTCGGCAACGCGTCGCAGCAGCTCGATCTGCTCGATCGTGAGCATTCCCAAGGGAACTCCGAGCACGACGGCGTGCTGATTAGCATCATCCGGCGTGTGGCGACCGGGGGCCGGCGGCGGCGCGGCGTCGACGTCGACGGGGGCGAGGCCGGCGAACACCGGCGACTCGGGCGGCAGGTCACGCACGTTCCAGTGCGACTCGTCGTCGCGAACCCGCAGGAAACACCGAGCACGGTCGAGCATGGCTGCGACGGCGTCCTCGGGTGCGCAGTCGACGCCCATGCCTCCGACGAGCAGCCGGCCGCTGGTCTCCGACAGCCGCTGGAACGCGACGTCGTAGGGCTCGCCGAGCACCTGCCCCTCGCGACCAGCCACGGCGAACAGCCAGCGGCCGGAAAGCCCGGCGAGCAGCTGGCCGGCGATCAGCGCCGCATCGAGTGCGGCGACCAGTGGCGGCAGCGTCTCGTCGAACGGGTCAGCGATGATGTTGCGCACCCGCTCGTGACTCGCCGACGGCAACAGACCGGTCGCTTCGATCTGCGAAATCAGCTGTGGTGTCAGTGGATTCGGCAACGAACGCAACTGCAGGTTGCCTCGGGAGGTGAGCTGCACGAAGGGCGCGCCGTGCTGAATGCTGATGTCGCCGAGCCGGTGCAGCGTGGCGGTCTTCAGCCGTCCACCGGGCAGGCGTAGACGCACCAGGGCGCCGTCGTCGGCGAGGTGCGGACGCAGCAGGCCGGGGCAGCGGTCGGCGCCGGAGCGATCGGAGGGCACGGTCACGCCGTGGAGGATACGCAAGTCGACCGCCGCGACCGTCGGGGTAGGGTCGTCCCGGCCCCAGCAGACGGAACCCGGTGCGAATCCGGGACGGTCCCGCCACTGTGAACCCCGAAGGGTGAGTCAGGAACGCCTGCGGAGCCGGCCGATCCGATCGTGATCGGTCCCGATCGTTCCGGGGCGCGGACCCCGCGAAGGAGTTTCGCCGATGGCGCGTATCGCCCTGCTGTCCACGTCCGACACCGATCTGCTGAGCGCGCGCGCCAGCGGCTCCGAGTTCGCCTGGGCCAACCCCGCCCGCACCCCGATCGGCCCCGCGGTCGAGGGCGCCGACATCGTGATCGCCCGCATCCTCGGCAGTCCCGACGACGTCGCCGACGAGATCCGGGCGCTCGGCGAACGGGTGCCGCTGATCGTGCTCGGCGGCGAACTCACCCCGAACGCCGCGATGATGCAGCTGTCGCGCCGGGTGCCCGCCGGAGTCGTCAACGAGGTGCACCGCTACCTGGTCAACGGCGGCCCCGACAACCTCACCAACCTGCACGCGTTCCTGTCCGACACCCTGCTGCTCACCGGCGACGAGTTCGCCGCGCCGCAGGAGCTGCCGACCTGGGGTGTGCTCGATCGCCTTGCGGCACGGGAGGATTCGGGCGCTCCGCGGGTAGGGGTGCTCTTCTACCGGGCGCAGTACGCCGCCGGAAACACCGACTACGCCCACGCGCTCTGCGACGCCATCGACGCCGCGGGCGGGGTGGGGGTGCCGATCCACGCCGCGTCGCTGCGCGACGCACCGGACGACCTGCTCGCCAAGCTCGGCACCCTCGACGCCCTGGTCACGACGGTGCTGGCGGCCGGAGGCACCAAGCCGGCGCACGCCCAGGCGGGCGGCGAGGACGAGACCTGGGACGTGCGTCCGCTCGCCGCTCTCGACATTCCGATCATCCAAGGGCTGTGCCTCACCTGGAGCCGCGAAGTGTGGGCGGCCTCCGACGACGGCATGTCGCCGCTCGACGTCGCCACCCAGGTGGCCGTGCCCGAGTTCGACGGACGCCTGATCACAGTTCCGTTCTCGTTCAAGGAGATCGACGCCGACGGGCTGCCCGCCTACGTCGCCGACCCCGAGCGCTGCGCACGGGTGGCCGGCATCGCGGTGAAACACGCGCGCCTGCGGCACACCCCACCGGAGCAGCGCCGCATCGCAGTCATGCTGTCGGCCTACCCGACCAAGCACTCCCGCATCGGCAACGCGGTCGGGCTCGACACCCCGGTGTCGACGATCCGGTTGCTGCGGGCCATGCGCGAGGCGGGTTACGACCTCGGCCCGCGCGGCGCGCTGCCCGGGCTCGACGACGTGACCGCTGTGGAGGGCGAGGCGCTCGACACCACCGCCGGCAACGCGCTCATCCACGCGCTGATCGCGGCCGGCGGACAAGACCCCGACTGGCTCACCCAGGAGCAGGTGAGCAGCGCACAGGTGCGCATCCCGGCCACTCGCTACCGCAGCTGGTTCGAGACGCTTCCGGCCGACCTGCGGGAGTCGATGACGGACACCTGGGGCGAGGCGCCCGGCGAGCTCTACGTCGACACCTCGCGCGACCCCGACGGCGAGATCGTCTGCGCCGCGATCCAGGCGGGCAACGTCGTGCTGATGGTGCAGCCGCCGCGCGGCTTCGGCGAGAACCCGATCGCGATCTACCACGACCCCGACCTGCCGCCGACCCACCACTACCTGGCCACCTACCGCTGGATCGAGCAGGAGTTCGGCGCCCACGCGGTGGTGCACGTGGGCAAGCACGGCAACCTCGAGTGGCTGTCGGGCAAGAACCTCGCGATGTCGGCGTCGTGCGGCACCGACGCCGCGCTCGGCTCGCTGCCGCTGATCTACCCGTTCCTGGTGAACGACCCGGGCGAGGGCACCCAGGCCAAGCGTCGCGCCCACGCCACCGTCGTCGACCACCTGGTGCCGCCGATGGCGCGCGCCGAGAGCTACGGCGACATCGCCCGACTCGAGCAATTGCTCGACGAATACGGCAACGTGTCGGTGATGGATCCGGCGAAGGCGCCGGCGCTGCGCGGCGAGATCTGGACGCTGCTGCAGGCGGCCCGGATGGACCAGGACCTGGGAGTGAGCGAACGCCCCGACGACGACAGCTTCGACGACTTCGTGATGCACCTCGACGGCTGGCTGTGCGAGATCAAGGACGTGCAGATCCGCGACGGCCTGCACGTGCTCGGACAGGCGCCCGAAGGCGACGAACTGATCAACCTGGTGCTCGCGATCCTGCGCGCCGGGCAGGTCTTCGGCGGACGCGGCGACGGCATCCCCGGGCTACGGCACGCGCTCGGGCTCACCGACGACGCGACGTCGCAGCAGACCGACCGCGTCGAAGAGCTGGCCCGCACCCTCGTCACCCGGGTCGCCGAGGCCGGCTGGAACGCCGCGGACGTCGAGCGGATCGTCGCCGAGGTGACCAGTGAGCCGAACCCGGCGGCGACCGCGTCCCTGCGGTTCGGGTGCGAGGAGGTCGTGCCCCGGCTGCAGCAGACGACGCGCGAGATCCCGATGGTGCTGCACGCCCTCGACGGCGGATACGTGCCGGCGGGCCCGTCGGGTTCGCCGCTGCGTGGACTGGTGAACGTGCTGCCCACCGGCCGCAACTTCTACTCGGTCGACCCGAAGGCGATCCCGTCGCGACTGGCCTACCAGACCGGGTCGGCGATGGCGGAGTCGCTCGTGCGGCGCTACCGCGACGAGCACGGCGAGGTGCCGGAGTCGGTGGGCCTGTCGGTGTGGGGCACCTCCGCCATGCGCACCAGCGGCGACGACATCGGCGAGGTGCTCGCGCTGCTCGGCGTCGTGCCGGTGTGGGACGAGCAGTCACGCCGGGTCGTGGGCCTGGAGGCGCTGCCGCTGCAGGAACTCGGCCGCCCGCGCATCGACGTCACCGTGCGCATCTCCGGCTTCTTCCGCGACGCCTTCCCGCACGTGATCTCGATGCTCGACGACGCGGTGGCGCTGGTGGCCGGGCTCGACGAACCCCACGACCAGAACTTCGTGCGCAAGCACGCGTCCGCCGACCTTGCCGAGCACGGCGACGAACGTCGTTCCCGCACAAGGATCTTCGGCTCGAAGCCGGGCTCCTACGGGGCGGGCATCCTGCAGGTGGTCGAGTCGGGCACTTGGCGCGACGACAAGGACCTCGCCGAGGTCTACGCCACCTGGGGCGGTTACGCCTACGGACGCGGACTCGACGGTGCACCGGCCCGCGGCGACATGGAGCGCAACTACCGGCGCATCCGGGTGGCGGCCAAGAACGTCGACAACCGTGAGTCGGACATCCTCGACTCCGACGACTACTTCCAGTACCACGGCGGCATGGTCGCCACCGTCCGCGCGCTCACCGGCGCCGATCCCGAGGCGTACGTGGGCGATTCGACCTCACCCGACAACGTGCGCACCCGCACGCTGCAGGAGGAGACCAACCGGGTGTTCCGGTCGCGGGTGGTCAACCCGCGGTGGATCAAGGCGATGCAGCGGCACGGCTACAAGGGTGCCTTCGAGCTCGCCGCGACCGTCGACTACCTGTTCGGCTTCGACGCCACGGCCTCGGTCGTGCCCGACTGGATGTACGAGTCGGTGGCCACCGAATACGTGCTCGACGACACCAACCAGGCCTTCATGCGGCACGCCAACCCGTGGGCGTTGCAGTCGATCGTGGAGAAGCTCGCCGAGGCCGCCGATCGCGGGCTGTGGCAGGAGCCCGACCCCGAGCTCATGGCGCAACTGCAGCAGGTCCACCTCGACGTGGAAGGCGACCTCGAGGAATGAGCGAGCAGTCAGCGCCGCAGCGTCCGGTGCCGCTGGTCGGCGACACGACCTCGGCCCAGCAGCGCCGCGACGACCCCGCCGGCTGGGCGATGCCGCCCGAGGTGGTCGACGCCCTCGCCGCAGTGGTCGGCGGACGGCGCGACATCCGACGGTTTCGGCCCGACCCGGTGCCCGACGAACTGCTGCGGCAGGTGCTCGAGGCCGCGCACAGCGCGCCGTCGGTGGGCCACTCGCAGCCCTGGCGCTTCATCGTCGTGCGCTCGCCGGCCACCCGAGATCGCGCCGCCCATCTCGCCGACCGGGCCCGGCTCGAGCAGGCGTCCGAGCTGACCTCGGAGCGGGCCGCGCGGCTGCTCGACCTCAAACTCGAAGGGCTGCGCGAGGCGCCCGTGGGAGTGGTCGTCACCTGCGACCGGCGCACCCCCGCGGCCGGGGTGCTCGGGCGCGCCACCTTCCCCGACGCCGACCTGTGGTCGTGCGCCTGCGCGGTGCAGAACCTCTGGCTCACCGCCCGCGCGCTCGGCCTCGGCGTGGGCTGGGTGACGCTGTTCGACCAGGCCGAACTCGCCGACCTGCTGCACCTTCCGGACGGCGTGGTGACCCTCGGTTGGCTGTGTGTGGGGTGGCCCGACGAGCGTCCGCCCGCGCCCGGGCTCGAACGCGCGGCGTGGTCGCGCAAGGCCCCGCTCGACGACGTGGTGTTGCAGGAGTGCTGGCCCGACGATTCAGCCCCGCCGATGCCACCGACCTCGCATCTGCGCGGGCCTGAGCCGGGGCGCCGGGTCGACGGCACCGACGACACCGACCGGCTGCTCAGCCCGCCGGAGGCGCTCGGCGCCCTCGATCGCGCGCTCAACCTCGTGCGCGCTGCGGCCGGACCCGACCTCGACACGGGCCAGCTCGTGCTCGTCGGCGCCGATCATCCGGTGACCGCCCACGCCGTCAGTGCCTACGACCGGTCGGTGACCCAGGACGTGCTCACCAGCGCGGTCGGGGGCCGTTCGCTCGGCACCGCTCATGCCCGCGCCGCCGGACTCGACGTCGTGGTGGTTGATGCCGGAGTTGATGAGGCGCACGTCGAGGGCGCTGCCGACGTGCGCCCGCACGACCCGCGCGGCGACCTGGTGACGACCGACGCGATGTCGGCCGCCGACGTCCGCCGATTGATGGACGCCGGACGCCGGCTCGGTGCCGGTGTCACCGGAGCCGGCTCGCCCGGACTCGTCGCTCTCGGCGAGGTCGGGGTGGGCAATACGACGGTGGCCGCCGCGCTCACCTGCGCGCTCACCGGCACACCCGCGGCCGACGTGGTGGGGCTCGGATCGGGCGCCGACGCCGACATCGTGACCCGCAAGACGGAGGTGGTGGCCGCGGCGATCAACCGCCTGGGCGACACGGACGACGTGCACCGGATGCTCGCCGCGGTCGGCGGACCGGAGTTCGCGGTGCTGACCGGGGTGGTGCTCGGCGCAGCCGGCGCCGGACGACCGGTCGTGCTCGACGGTCTCGCCACCAGCGTGGCCGCGCTCGCGGCTGTCGGCATCGAACCCTCGGTGCAGGCGTATCTCATTGCGGGGCAACGCAGCCGGGAGAAGGCGCACGGACTGGTGCTGCAGCGGCTCGGCCTCGAACCGTTGCTGCAGCTGCGGCTGCGCGCCGGCGAAGGGGTGGGTGCCTGCCTCGCGGCGGGGATGGTGCTGCAGGGCATGGCCGCCCGGCGGACGACGGTGCGAACCAGCGCGCGAACGGCTCAGCGCAACGCGTAGACGTCCATGATCCAGCCGTGCTGCTCACGCAGCCGAGCCCGAGTGGCGACCAACTCGTCGATGACGTCGGCCAGCCGGCCTGAGCGCAGCTCCTGCTGCGGCATCCCCAGGTAGGCGCCCCAATGGATCTGCAGGTCGGGTGCCCGCTCGACCAGCTCACGGCAGGCGAGCGCGCCGTCCAGCATCACCACGACGGTGCCGAGGTCGGGCGACCACTCGCCCGCCAGGCGGCGTCCGGTGGTGATGTGCACCGGCTCGCCAATCTCGTGCAGCACGATGCGGTGCGCGGCAGCCAACTCCTGGATAGCGCTGATTCCGGCAAACACGCTGACCTGCAACGACATTCGGGTGGCAACGGCGTCGACCACCCGGATCGTGCTGTCGTAGAACGCCGGGTCGCCCCACACCAGGAACCCGACCACGGTGCCCTCGGGCAACTCGCCCAGCACGGCGGCGTACGCGTCGGCGCGGGCGGCGTGCCAGTCGCGCACCGCGGCGCCGTACTGGTCGCGATCGCGCC
The DNA here is from genome assembly GCF_004146205.1 of Yimella sp. RIT 621. Lineage (NCBI taxonomy): Bacteria > Bacillati > Actinomycetota > Actinomycetes > Micrococcales > Dermacoccaceae > Yimella > Yimella sp. RIT 621. The sequence continues at coordinate 312,126 of NZ_SEIP01000002.1, read as the reverse complement.
CGGCGTCGGGCCCGCGCTTCGGGTCGGGCACCGCGACGAACCGGTAGCCGCCCTCGGGCACGAACCGGTCGAGGATCGCGCGTCGCACCTGCAGCAACTCGTCGGTGGCGGACCCCTTGTCGGCCACGACGAACACGTCGACCGAGCGCAGGGCGTCGGCCGCGTCGGCGGTGACGTGGCCGGGCGAGCCCGCACCGATGCCGATGATCTTGACCTGCAACGGAATCGGGTCAGTGCACATGAGATTCCCGTCGGGCGAGATCGAGCAGCCGGTCGAGGTCAAGGTGTTGCTCCACGGCGTCGGCGAGCGTGTCGATCATCGCCGTCCGGCGGTCGGCGAACCCCGGGCCGGGCTGCGGGCTCCAGGTGGAGCCCGCCTGCTGCGCAACCACGGTGAGCCAGGCCCGGCGGAAGGCATCATTCTCCAGGGTGCCGTGCCAGATAGTGCCCCACACCGGGCCGCGGACGCCGCCGCCCGGGAACGACCCGTCGTCGACCACGCCCTCGACGATGCCGTGGTGAATCTCGTAGCCGGACACCGCATTTCCCTGCCAGGTGGAGTGCGGCCGGGCGAGCACCTTCTCCGGCCGGAAGTGCACCGAACCGGGCAGATGGCCGAGGCCCGCGATCACGCCTTCGCCGCTCTCCAGCGAGTCGTCGATCGACTCCAGCAACATCTCGTAGCCGCCGCAGATGCCGAGCACCGGACGTCCCTCGCGCACCCGCTCATCGACCACTGCGTCGAGCCCACGCGAACGCAACCAGGCGAGATCGCTGACCGTCGTCCGTGAGCCGGGCAGCACCAACAGGTCGGCTTCGCGGCACCAGGACGGGTCGGTGGTCACGCGCACCTCGACACCGGGCTCGGCGGCCAGTGCGTCGACGTCGGTTGCGTTCGAGGTGCGCGGCAGGCGGACGACCGCGACGGTGAGCGAATGTTCCTGTGGCGCAGCGGGTTTCCAGCGGCCGATGGAGAGGGCGTCTTCACCGTCGAGCCACACGTCGTCGAGCCAGGGCAGCACGCCGACACACGGCATGCCGGTGCGTTCGACGATCGTGTCGAGGCCGGGGTCGAGCACCGAGCGGTCACCACGGAACTTGTTTACGCACCAAGCCTGCAGCACCGCGCGGTCGGCGTCGTCGAGCAACGCCCAGGTGCCGTAGGTGGCGGCCAGCGCGCCGCCGCGGTCGATGTCGGCCACCAGCAGTGCCGGCAGGCTGAACTGCCGTGCCAGACCGAGGTTGACGTAGTCGCCTGCGCGCAGGTTGATCTCGGCCGGCGACCCGGCTCCCTCGCACACCACCACGTCGACGGACGCGGCCAACTCCTCGTACGCGGCGAACGCCGCCTCGCGCAGGTGGGCGCGTCCGGTGGCGTACTCGCCCGCCCGTAACTCGCCGGCCGGGCGGCCGCGCACGACGACGAACGCGCGCCGGTCGGACCCCGGTTTCAGCAGCACCGGGTTGTGCAGCGAGGTGGCCTCGACGCCGGCCGCCTCGGCCTGCAGGTATTGCGCGCGGCCGATCTCGCTGCCGTCGGCACAGACCATCGAGTTGTTCGACATGTTCTGCGCCTTGAACGGGGCGACGCGCACTCCGCGTCGGGCCCAGGCACGCAGAATTCCGGTGACCAGCAACGATTTTCCGGCGTCCGAGCTCGTTCCCGTCACCAGCAGCCCCGACATGGGGCACGAGTCTACGATCGGCCTCATGCCCTCCGTCCACCTCGTCCGCCACGGCCGGTCGACGTGGAACGAGCAGGGGCGCATTCAAGGGCAGACGCCGCACCCGCCGCTCACCGAACTCGGCCGCACCCAGGCGCTCGCGGCAGCCCGAACGCTGCGCGCAGCGATCGGCGCGCAGTCGGCGCAGATGCTCAGCAGCGACCTGGTGCGCGCGCAGCAGACGGCCCAGATCATCGGCGCCGCGCTCGACCTGCCGGTGCGCACCGATGTGCGGCTGCGGGAGCAGGCCCTGGGGGAGATGGAAGGGCGGCTCGCCCGCGAACTGACCGCGCAACCCGCACCTGAAGGCGTGCCGGTCGAGGAGGTGCGCTGGGGCGGGGGCGAGAGCCTGCTCGACGTGCACCGCCGGCTGAGCGCGCTGATGGCCGAACTGGCGACGGCGCCCATCGAACACCTCGTGCTGGTCACCCACGGCGACACGCTGCGGATGGCCCTCGCGGTGCTCGCCGGCCGCACTCACCGGCAACTCGACTGGCGCCTCACGATCGACAACGGCAGCGTGCACACCACCGAACTCGACCCCGCGGCCGCTGCGCTCAGCCGCTGAACCGCACCTGGCCGCCGACGACCGTCGTCAGCGCCCGCGCTTCGTGTGCGCGCTCGGGCGTCGCGATGAGATCGGTGTCGACCGCGACGAAGTCGGCGAGCATGCCGGGGGTGAGCGTGCCCACGTCGTCCCAACCGGCTGCGTAGGCGGCCCCGCGCGAGTGGGCGGCCAGCGCCTCGATCATGCTCACCCGCTCGTGCGGCTGCCAGCCGCCGGCGGGAGTGCCGTCGACGCGCTGTCGGGTGACCGCCGCGTGCAGGGCAACGAACGGATTCGGGTCTTCGACGGGGGCGTCCGACCCGAACGCCAGCGGCACCCCGGCGTCGAGCGCCGACCGCCAGCCGTACGACACGATGTCGTGGCCGTCGAGCAACGCATCCACGAGCTCGAAGTCGGTGGTGCAGTGCACCGGCTGCATCGAGCCGACCACACCCAGCCGCGCCATGCGGGCCAGATCGGCCCGGCGCAGGTGCTGGGCGTGTTCGATGCGCAGCCGAAGGTCTGAGCCGGTCGCCCCGAGCACGTGCTCGTACGCGTCAAGCACCTCGGTCGCCGCACGGTCACCGATCGCGTGGGTCGCCACCGCGATGCCGGCCCGCACCGCGAGCTCGGTGTAGACCTTCAGCTGCTCCTGGGTGAGCGTCGGCACGCCATGCCCGCCGTCGTGCCCGTCCTCACCGGCGAACGCCTCGGTCATGTGGCAGGTGTGCGAACCGAGCGCGCCGTCGGCGAACAGCTTCAGCGGCCCCACCCGGATCCAGTCGTCGCCCTCGCCGGTGCGGCGCCCCTGCTGCATCGCCAGCGGGAGGTCTTCGTGTCGAATCGCCTTGCTGACCCGCATCTTCAGGGCACCTTGCTCGTGCAGCGCGCGCAGCGCCACATGGGCGTCCTCGTGATCGATCTCGGTGATGCCGGTCAGCCCCACCGCGAGCAGGTCGTCGATCGTCTGCGCCATCAGCCCGGGCAGGGCGTCGGCGTCGTCGATCGGCAGGTCGTCAAAGGCGGTGCAGGCCGTCTCTCGCAGCACCCCGGTGAGCTCACCGTCGGCGTCGCGTTCGAGGCGTCCGCCGGCCGGGTCGGTGGTCTCCGGGCCGTAACCCACCAGCCGCAACGCGGCGGAATTCGCCCACAGCGAGTGGTAGTCGGCGCTCGCCAACACCACCGGACGCGGCCCCGTCACGACATCGAGGGTGCGCCGGTGGGGCTGCCGACCGCCCCACTGGTTCGCGTCCCACGCGCCGCCCCACACCAGACCGGTGCCCGGATTCGCCGCGAGAAAGCGCGCCACCCGCTCGGCCGCTTCGAACTCGTCGGCACAGCCACGCACGTCGACCTCGGTGCGCACCCGCGCCAGCGACGCGGCATGGATGTGCGCGTCGTGCAGACCCGGCACCACGAGCGCACCCGGCAATGTCTCGATCTGCGAAACAGTCTGTGCGGCAAGGGATTCGGCGTCGCCGGTCGCGACCACGCGCCCAGCCTCGACCAACACGCCGGTGACGAATTCGGTTCCGGTCCAGATCTTCTCGCCACGCCACAGGGTGCTCACCCGCACAATGTAGTGCGGGCCTCCAACCCTGCGGACGGCGCGGGCAGGCGGCCGGCACCGGCGCCGGCGACCGTCCGGACGCTGGTTCACCGGGTAGGTTCAGGACGGCCCGATCCGAACAGGAGCAGCACGAAGTGACATCGACAACCGGCGCGCGCGTGCGCCGCACCCCGGCGCCGTGGTGGATCGCCGCGTTGTGCGGCATCCCGTTGATCTTCGGGTTCGTCGGAGCCCAGGCGAGCAAGGGCGCGATCCAGGACGACCTCACCGAACGCGCCCAGCAGGTGCTGCAGGGAGTCGGAGCGAGCGACGCCACGGTGAGGTTCGACGGACGCGACGCGACGCTGCGCACCGCCGACGGCGCCGACACCACCCGGGCACGCGACGCCTTGGCAAAGATGTCCGGAGTGCGCACGGTCGTGGTGCAGGGGAGCGCGCAGTGACCTGGTTGACGATCCAGACCATCGCTTGGTGCCTCGTCGGGTTCGCGGTCGGTGCGCTCGCGGCCTGGTTGGTCGCGGTGATGTTGTTCCCACATGAGGCGCAGGTCACGGCGCCGGGTGCCGGCGAATCGCAGGTCGACGGGTCGTCCGCGGCCGACGGCGCCCCCGCCGGCGAAGCGGGAGACGGCGCATGACCTGGCTGTTCCCGCACATCTGGTTGTGGGTGCTGATCAGCACGCTTCTCGGGTTCGCGATCACGCTCTACGCGACGATCGGCGGTTCGTCGCGCCCGCAAACTCCCCGTGCGTCCAGGGCCACTCGCCGGAACCGGGCCGACGCGCCGACGCCGGACGAACCGGTCGGCGAACGTACCCGCCATCGCGCCGCGATCGCCGACCAGGCGAGCCCTGCGGCCCCCGCTGGCAGTGCGGCTGCGGCTGGCAGCGGTGCTCGCCGGCGTCGGCGCTACGAAGTCGAAGACGTCGAGGTCGAGGAGTGGGGGCCTGGGCAGGTGTTCCCGGTCGAGCCGTCGGTCCCGTTGCGTGACGCGGCGGCGCGGGGGTCCGAACCGAAATCCGGCACCGCATCCGGCGGCACGTCCGAGATCGCACCGGACACCCCCACGGGCACCGGCCAGCGCTGATGCGCCTGCCTGCCTACGACGTGCCGGTGACGCCACTGCGTCGTCGCGCGCTCGTGCACGAGACCGTCCTCGTCCTGCTCCTGAGTCTCGGCGCGTCGGCGATCTACTCAGTGCTGTCGATCATGCGCAGCCTGTCGACCGACGTCGCGCTCAACAAGCAGACGACCACGATGAACCGCAGCCAGGCGAGCGCGTCATGGCTCGACCTGGTCTACCAACTCGTCGGCGTCGGTCTCGCAATCGTGCCGGTGCTCCTGGTGATCCATCTGCTCAACCGTGAAATGTCCTCTGCGACAACGTGGCTGGGGCTCGACGGGAGACGCAAAGGACCCGATCTCGCGCTCGGCGCAGCCCTTGCTGCGGTGATCGGCATTCCGGGTCTGCTGCTGTACCTCGCGGCTCGAGCTTTCGGACTCAATACGACACTCGCCGCGTCGGGTCTTGGCGAGCACTGGTGGGCGATCCCTGTGCTGGTGCTGGCAGCACTGCAGAACGGACTGCTCGAAGAGGTCATCATGATCGGCTACCTCTTCACCCGCTGGACGCAAGCCGGCTGGTCGTGGATCCAGGTGCTCGTCGTGTCGGCGCTGATCCGGGGCACCTACCACCTTTATCAGGGCTTCGGCGGGTTCGTCGGAAACGTCGTCATGGGGCTGGTGTTCGGGCTCGTCTACCGCCGCACCAAGCGGGTGATGCCCCTGGTCATCGCGCACACGATCCTCGACATCGTCGCGTTCGTGGGTTACGCGCTGCTGAAGTCGCACGTCTCCTGGCTCTGAAGGGTCGCACCACCGTGAAGTCGTGGTCGGTTTCGACCGCACCGCCCCGAACGCCGGGAACGCGAACTAATCTCGGCTTATGACCAATCTCGCCTGCAATCTGCAGAACACCGCTGCCCAGCACCCCGACAACGTCGCACTGCGGATGGGCGAGCACTCGATGACCTTCGCCCAGCTGGCCGACGCGGCCGGACGCGTGGCGAACCTGTTGAAGGACAAGGGGATCCAGCCGGGCGATCGGGTTGCCATTTCGCTGCCGAACGTCTTCGACTTCCCGGTCATCCTCTACGGTGCGCTCCAGGCCGGCGCCGTGGTCATCCCGATGAACCCGCTGTTCCGTCCGCGCGAGGTGGAGTACTACCTGTCCGACTCCGGCGCCAAGCTGATGTTCGGCATGCCGGGCGACGCCGCCGCAGGGGCGGAGGAGGCCGGTGTCCCGTTCATCGAGGTGCCGTTGCCCGCCGGCATCGGTGAGTCGATCAAGCAGTACGAGCCGAGCACCGAGTTCGTCGACCGCGACGACAGCGACACCGCCGTGATCCTCTACACCTCCGGCACCACCGGTCGTCCGAAGGGCGCCGAGCTGACCCACTTCTCGCTGAACAAGAACCAGGAGGTCGTCGCCCGCACGCTGATGGCGATCACCGCGGACGACGTGATCGCCGGCTGCCTGCCGTTGTTCCACGTCTTCGGCCTGACCTGTGGCCTCAACACCTCCGTCGCCACCGGCGCGACGCTGGCCATGGTCCCTCGTTTCGAGCCCGGCGCGGTGCTGGAGATGCTCGACAAGGCCGGCGTCACGATCTTCCAGGGCGTGCCGACGATGTACCAGGCGTTGCTGGCTGCGACCGCCGATCGGGAGGTCAACTTCCCCAAGCTGCGGGTCTGCGCCAGCGGCGGATCGGCGATGCCGGTCGAGGTGATGAAGAAGTTCGAGCAGAAGTTCGGCTGCGTCGTGCTCGAGGGTTACGGCCTGTCCGAGACCTCGCCCGTCGCGTCGTTCAACCACCCGAACGCCGAGCGCAAGGCCGGCTCGATCGGCACCCCGCTCGAGGGCGTCGAGATGCGCCTGGCCGAGCCGGACGGTTCGGACACCGCCAAGGGCGAGATCGGCGAGATCGCGATCCGTGGCCACCTGTTGATGAAGGGCTACTGGAAGCGTCCGGACGCCACTGCCGAGGCGATCCGCGACGGCTGGTTCTTCTCCGGCGACCTGGCGCAGATGGACGACGACGGTTACTTCTTCATCGTCGACCGCAGCAAGGACATGATCATCCGCGGCGGTTACAACGTGTACCCGCGCGAGGTCGAGGAAGTGCTGTACGAGCACCCGGATGTCGCCGAGGCCGCCGTCATCGGCGTCCCGCACGAGCACTACGGCGAGGAAGTGATCGCCTACGTCGTCCGTACCGGCGACTCGCAGCTGACCGAGCAGGAGATCCAGGACTTCGCCAAGGAGCGCCTGGCCGCCTACAAGTACCCGCGCGAGGTGCGGTTCATCGGCGAGCTGCCCAAGGGAGCGACCGGCAAGATCCTGAAGCGTGAACTGCGGGATTCCTCAGAGGGCTGAGCGATGAGCGACATACCCGCGGACGACCTCGGTGCTCAGTTGTTGTCGGCGGTGGCCAAACTCAACCGCTGGGCGACCAAGCATTCGGAGTTGCCGATCCCGACCGGTCAGGCACGTCTGTTGAGCCTGGTCGAGGCGCACGACAAGGCCCGGGTGGGTGAGCTCGCCGCGGCCGACCACTGCAGTCAGCCGACGATGACCGCTCAGGTGAAAAGGCTCGAGCAACAAGGGTTGTTGGTCCGTGCGAGCGACGAGGACGACGCCCGTGCGAGCCTGATCTCGCTGACGGACGCCGGACGCCGGGTGCTCGACGAAGCGCGGCGGGCGCGGTCGGCGACGATCACTCCGGTGCTCGCCGGACTGTCCGAGCAGGATCGCGAAGTGCTGGTGCGGGCGAACGAGTTGTTGCGACAGATCGCGTCCGAGCGTCCCTGACAACCGGTCGCGATAACGACCACCTCCCTTGAATACGCCAGTAATAAGGAGACCGGCCGTTATGACGACCGCCGGGCGAGGCGCCGTGACATCTGTCATCGAGGCGTGGACCCCACCCCTTGACAGGGTGTGATGTGCGTCCCTACGGTTCCATCAGTCGGTATCAAAATTTCGCATTGCGAAATGCACCGCAGAACCTAGTCTTTGGGTGTCCTGGCCGCGGAGGGCGCCCCTACCAAGGAGCAGAACCGATGGCGATCTCTCTCGGAAGCAACCAGTACGGCAAGGCGGAGAACCGTGTGATGCGGGTCTACCGCGACACCGACCGTCACTCGATCCGTGACCTCAATGTCTCGACCTCGCTGCGTGGCGACTTCACCGCCGCCCACCTCGAGGGCAACCAGGGCGACGTCCTGCCGACCGACACCCAGAAGAACACGTCCTTCGCGTTCGCCAAGGAGGTCGGCATCGAGTCGCCGGAGGCGTACGGCGTCGCGCTCGGCAAGCACTTCCTGACCGCCGCTGCGAAGGCGACCGGATCGCAGATCCGCATCGAGGAGTACGCCTGGGACCGCATCCAGGTCGACGGCCAGGGTCACGACCACTCGTTCGTGCGCCGCGGCACCGAGACCCGCACTGCGATCATCACGGTCGAAGGTCGCGGCGCCGACCAGAAGGTGTGGGTCGTCTCCGGCCTGGAGGACCTCATCGTCCTGAAGTCGACCGGCTCGGAGTTCAAGGGCTTCCTCAAGGACAAGTACACGACGCTCGAGGAGGCCGACGACCGCATCATGGCAACCAGCCTCACCGCGCGCTGGCGCTTCAACACGATCGACGGCGTGAACTTCGACGAGGTCTACGATGACGTCAAGAAGCTCTGCCTGGCCGCGTTCGCGACCACGTACAGCCGCGCGCTGCAGGAGACCCTCTACGCGATGGGCCGCGACGTGCTCGAGGCGCACCCGGAGATCGACGAGATCAAGTTCTCCGCGCCCAACAAGCATCACTTCCTCTACGACCTCGACCGGTTCGGCCTTGAGAACAACGGCGAGGTCTTCATTGCCGCCGACCGCCCGTACGGCCTCATCGAAGCGACCGTCATCCGCGACGGTGCCGGCGAGCCCGGCGAGGCGTGGACCGCGGTTCCGTCGTTCATCTGAGTTCCGACACGACTGCACCGCTCGCCGAAAGGGATGCGGCACAGTCGTTTTGGTTTCACCCGTGACATGAAGGCGCGACAGTCGTCCGTTACGCCGCGGTTCGGACGTGCACCAGGGCGTAACGCGCGACTGTCGCGCTTTCGTCGTCCCAGGGCTGTTCGCCGGGAAGTGGGAAGTCAACCCTCGAGCCCCTGGATCGCGAGCAGCACCGCAGCCCCGGTCCAAGCGAGCGGCGCCACCGCGGCAGGCTCGCCCGTCTCCAGCACCTTCTCCGGGTACGAACCACCGATCGTGCGATGTTCACCGAGCCACTGCACCATGTCCCTGGCCCGCTGCGTCTGACCAGATGCACCCAGAACAGCTGCGACAGTGGCGGTTTCGGGCGTCCAGCTGATCCCGTCCCGGTGCCAACTCGAACCCGGTGCCAACCCGCCGGCCGGTCGTCTCAGCCGGGGCAACAGCGAGACCAGGCCTTGCAGCGCATGCTCGTTCATCGCGTCCCGGAAGGGTGGAAGCAGGAAGGCAGCGCCGATGTCCGGGTTGCTGCGTCCGGGGTGGCGCGGGTAGCCGTACCGGCCGTAGGCGCTCATGATCGTGGCGTCCAACCGAGTCAGCGCACGGCTGGCTCGCTCGGCTCGCGCAGTGTCGCCGAGTGCGGTCAGCAGACGCACCGACGCTTCGAGGCCGGCGGCGAGCACCGCGCACGTGGCCAGGGTCGGTGACCGTTCGGTCACCTCCCAGTAGTCCGGGGTCGCCGGCGGCAACCCGGACGAGGTGTTCGTCGCGGCGACGATCCGGTCGGTGCTGCGCACGATCAGCGATCTCCAGGACGCGACCTCGACGCGAGCCCGGTCCGCCGGCAGACGCGCTCGTACCTGGTCGGCCGCCCACAGTGCCCATCCCGAACCGTCCAACTGCCGTGCCCGGCGGTCGGGGCTGCGTGAGGTGCCGGGCACGTATCGAGCCTCGAACCAGCCGTCGTCCGATTGCGCCGACCGCAGGAAGCGGATGACTCGCACGGCGGCATCGGGCTGGCCGGTCATCGCCTGAGCCACCGCGACGAACGCGCTGTCGCGAGGCCAGCTGAACCGCCAGTACGGCGTCCACGCGGCGACCGGACTCGGCAGACCGTCGGAGAGCACGAACACGTCCTGCAACGCCGAGCGCGCGAACTCCTTGAAATCACCGGTGCGCGACCACTCCGGAGCGGCAGCGAGCATGATGTTCTCGGTGGTGAGCAGGGCGGACGCGTCCGGTGCCGTCTGCAGGACTCGGCTGTCCCGGATCAACAGGCTCACTTCCCCGGACTGGACGAGCGTGCGGTCTTCGCCGGGCACCGGATCGCCTTGCGGTGCAGGCCCTTTGGCAACGGTTGCGGAGTACAGCGGCACGTGGCGGGGGTACTCGCGGCGGGGCCAGGCCTGGTAGCCGAGCAGGCCGCCGGCGCCGGCGGTGGTGGCGACGGCCGCGGCCACGAAGGTGCGCCGGGTCGGACGCGCTCGCTCGCCGTTCACCACGCGTCCAGACTAGGCGGGACGGTTCGCCTAGGGTGTTGCCCATGGGTTCGATGCACCCCGCCGCCCGCGCCGAGGACGCGTTCAACAGTGTGCTGGGCAGGTTGCTGTCGCGACGTGGATTCGTCACGCGCGTGTTGGCCTATTCCGGCTACGCCAGCAGTACCCAGGCACGGGTCATGGGACGCATCGTGCTCTCACGCGTCGACGCCGCCGACCAACCGATCGACCCGATGTACGCCAGTGTGCGGCGCGGCATCCGGGTCTTCATGGCCGCCCCGCAATCCCGGCAGCCGGTACAGGTGCGACTCGGAGATGCGGTCGTGGACACCCACTCCGATCGCGGTGGCTACTTCGACGTCACTCTGCAGGGCCACGGACTCGAGCCGGGTTGGCACCACGCCCGGGTGCGCTGCGGAACGGTCGAGAGCACTGCCCCGGTGCAGGTGATCGGCGACGACATCCGGTTCGGGATCATCAGCGACATCGACGACACCTGCGTCGTCACCTCGCTCCCGCGTCCGATGCTCGCCGCGTACAACACGTTCGTGCTGCCGGAGACGGCCCGCCGAGTCGTGCCCGGGATGTCGGCGCTGTATCGGTCGCTGCTCGCGCACAATCCCGGATCGCCGATGTTGTACCTGTCGACCGGAGCCTGGAACACCCAGCCCATCATCAATCGCTTCCTGCAACGCCACGGGTTCCCGACCGGCGCGTTGCTGATGACCGACTGGGGTGCCACCGAGACCGCCGTCTTCCGGAGCGGACGCGAACACAAGCGTTCGCAATTGCGCCGACTGGCAGTCGAATTCCCGAACATCCGGTGGCTGCTGGTGGGCGACGACGGGCAGCACGATCCGGAGATCTACGACGAGTTCGCCGCCGAGATGCCCGACAACGTCCGGGCGATCGCGATCCGACAGTTGACCGTCACCCAGCAGATGCTGTCGCACGGTCACCCACTGTCGCGCGACGACGGACGCGAGTCGCCGACCTTCAAGGTCGAGGGCGGCGACGGGTACGCCCTCTTCCAGGAACTCTCCTGCCTGCGCACCCTCGATACCGGCGTCTCCCATGCCTGAGTTGCCCGAGATCGAGTCCCTCGTGCGCTTCCTGCGCTCGCGGGTCGAAGGCGTCGCGGTGGCCGACGTCGAGCTCGCCTCGTTCAGCGTGCTCAAGACCTATTCACCTGCGCCGCAGGCACTCTGCGGACTTTTCGTCACCGACGTGCGCCGGTTCGGCAAGTGGATCGACCTCGACGTCGACGGCATCCACCTCGTCTTCCACCTGTCCCGCGCGGGCTGGTTGCGTTGGTATGAGAAGGCACCGGCCACCCGGCTACGTCCGGGCGGCAAGTCCCCGGTGGCGCTGCGGGTCTCGTTCGAGGACGGCTCGGCGTTCGACCTGACCGAGCAGGGCACGCAGAAGCGTCTGGCCGCGTACATCGTCAAGGACCCCACCACCGAGGTGCCGCAGATCGCCTCCCTCGGGCCGGACGCGTTGTCCGACGAGTTCACGCTCGAGGTGTTCGCGCAGTTGCTCGCCGCGAAGAAGGGGCAGATCAAGGGCGTGCTGCGCGACCAGTCGGTGATCGCCGGCGTCGGCAACGCCTACTCGGACGAGGTGCTGCACGTCGCGAAACTGTCGCCGTACGCGAAGGCGGATTCCCTTGATCCCGAAGCGGTTTCGCGGCTCTACAATGCGATGCGGGATACCCTCAACGGCGCGATCGAAGCCTCCGCAGGCAAGCCCGCCGCCGAACTCAAGGACGCCAAGCGCTCCGGGATGCGGGTGCACGGACGCGCGGGCGAGAAGTGCCCGGAGTGCGGCGACGTGGTGCGCGAGGTGTCCTTCGCGGACCGCTCGATGCAGTACTGCGCGACCTGCCAGACCGGCGGCAAGACGCTCGCCGACCGGCGCATGTCCCGCCTGCTCAAATGATGCTCACCTGACGCCGAGTGGCCGGGCTGTGAACCAGCGTCCGGGCTATAGCCCGTCCACCAGTTCACAGCCCGGCCACTCGGTGAAGGTCTGTGTGTCAGATGACCGTGGGTTCGACGTTGTGCTGGGTGACGACGGGCTTGCCGTCGAACTCCCACTGCTTCATCCCGCCGACGACGTTCGCGACCTCGAAGCCCTGCGCCTCCAGCCACTGAACGGCGCGGCTCGACCGGTTGCCCGAACGGCAGACCACGGGCAGCGGCTCGCCCTCGGGCAGGTCACCCAGGCGCTCCGGAATCTCTGCGAGTGGAATGTGTACCGAGTTGGGTGCGTGGCCCGCGTCCCATTCGTCCTGCTCGCGGACGTCGAGAATGACCGCGTCGTCGGCGATGTCCTTCGGCTGCAGTTCTTCGCTCATGGTGACCAGCGTAGGGATCGTCGTACACCCGTGCTGCAGTTCGGCGCGGCCCAGAATCCTGGGTCCGGGATTGCACGGGTGTGACGCCTGCGCACCGACGAACTGCAGCACAGGTGTACGGCACGGCCGTACTAGCATCGCGGGAATGAAGATCCTGTCGATCCAGAGCTCGGTCGCCTACGGCTACGCCGGTAACTCCTCCGCCGTCTTCCCGTTGCAGCGCCTGGGGCACGAGGTCTGGCCGGTCTACACCGTGCACTTCTCCAACCACACCGGTTACGGCGAGTGGCGGGGACCGGTCTTCGAACCCGAGACCGTGCGTGACGTGATCACCGGCATCGAGGAGCGCGGCGTCCTGCCCGAATGCGACGCCGTGTTGTCGGGCTACATGGGCGCCGACCCGATCGGCACCGTGATTCTGGACGCCGTCGCACGGGTGAAGGCGGCGAACCCGAAGGCGATCTACTGCGCCGACCCGGTCATGGGCGACGTCGGACGCGGGTTCTTCGTGCGTCCGGGGATCCCCGAGTTCATGCGTGACAAGGTCGTGCCGGCCGCCGACGTGATCACCCCGAACCAGTGGGAGTTGCAGTACCTCACCGGTGAGCGCGAGATCCACTCCGTCGCCGAACTGCTGGACGCCGCGCGCTCCATCCGTGATCGCGGACCGGAGACCGTGCTGGTCACCTCGGTGCAGACCGACGAGACCCCGGCCGACTCCGTCCAGCTGGCCGTCGTCAACGGGGACGGCGCCTGGATCGTCACCACCCCGTTGCTGCCGATGTACGTGGTCGGTGCCGGTGACGCGACCACTGCGATCTTCCTGGCGCACCTGCTCACCGAACCCGCCGAGCAGGCGCTCGCCGCGACCGCCGACTCCGTGTTCGGCGTCATGGAGACCACCCACACCGCGGCCACGCGTGAGATCCAGATCGTCGGCGCTCAGGAACTCATCGCCCACCCGACGGGGCGGTTCGAGGTCACCCGGCTCGACTGACGGATTCGCCGAAGCCCCTCCCGCATTCGCTCGGCCACTGCCACCATGGACGCTTGACCAAGGAGGCACGTGATGTCTTCCGCTAGCGGCGTCTAGTCGAATTGCTAGATAGGCAGATAAGACCCGATCAGAAGCGTCGAGCCATCGCCACGTCGTCGACCTCGCCCCAGCTGAACCGCAGACCTCCCGGCAGGCGCCCGGTCTCGACGTAGCCCAGTTGTTCGTAGAACTTCTCCAGTCCGGTGCCCCCGCGGTAGCTGATCTCGCAGATCTCGACGCCGTCCCGGCGTGCCTGCCCGTGCAGGGCGCCCATCAGGATGCGTCCGAGATTCCGCCCGCGCTCCTGCGGGTCCGTCATCACGCGGTAGAGCGTGGCGCGGTGCGCGGTCGAGAACCACGTCGCGCGCTGGATGAAGCCGAACCCGAGCAGCGGGCCGACCTGGGACGGGTCGTTCCAGGTCTCCTCGTTCGGCGCGTGTAGGCGCAGAAGTGTGCTTGCTTCGGCGGACAGGTGACGGTCGAGCACCGTCGCCACCTCGTCGCGGGGTGCGGCACCCTCCCAACCGACCGCACCACCGTCCGCGTTCACCCGGCACCACAGGTCGAGCACCTCGTCGTAGGCCTCGCCGATGCCGATCCGCGCGGTGGGCGACTCGAAGAGCAGGTTGTCGGGGAGGTGCTCCGGGTCTTGGGGCATCCGGAATGGGCCGAGGTCTTCCATTCCGGCGCGCTCGGCGATGCGCAGGGACGGCTCGTTGGCCGGTGCGATGCGGGTGATGACCGGTCCCGCCGTATAGAACTCCTGCGCGTATGCCGTTGCCGCACAGGCTATCTCGCTGCCGAAGCCGCGGCGCCACGACTGCGGGTCGAGCCGGTAGTAGAGATTGAGGTGCGGGTGGCTCTGGTAGTTCATAGCGCACACCCCGCCGATGCCGACCGGCGTGCCCTCGTGCTCGGCGATCCAGTAACTGATGCCGTCGGCGTCCCACCCCTCCCGCCAGGTCTGCAGCGACTCGACCGCGTCGTCACGGGTGCGCGGCGCCTCCGACATGAGCTCGTACCCGGCCGGGTCGGTGTGCCAGCCGATGATCCGTTCGTCGGCGACATCGGCGTCGGTGATCGGCCGCAGGGTGAGGCGGGCGGTGTGGATCGTGGTCACCGCACCATCTAATCCCGTCGCCGCGCGAGACGGCGACGGGATTGCGGTGTCAGACGACGGGCAGGCGCGGCACGCAGGGCACGTAGACGTTGCCGGCCGGGTTGAGCGCTTTCTTTGTGAGGCCGATCAGGCGCCACGAGTAGATCATCGACAGGTGGTCGCTGAGGTCGACCGCGCAGCCGTCCTGCAGGGTGATGTTGTTGACCGTCGCGCCAGGTCCGGCGGTGAGGAAGGTGCGGGTGTACGGCGTGCTGACCTCGTCGTACTTCGTGCCGATCACCGTGTAGTTGACGCCGGGCACGGTGTCGCCGTTGGCGTTGAGCTGCTGCTGGAACGGCGAGTCGATGGTCTGGTCGACGGCGGCCTGGCCGAGTGCGGCCGGCGTGAGGTTGAGGATCCCGAGCTGATCGGCGAGCGTCGCCAGACCACTGAGGGTGGTGCCGTGGTTGGTCGCGCCGTACTGGATGAGGTTCTTCACCTTGTTGGCGGCGGGATTCGAGGCGTTGGCGCCGCCGTAGAACTGCAGGTAAGAGCGGGCCGCGATGCCACCCTGCGACCAGCCGACCATGTCGACTTGCGCCGCACCCGTGCTGCCGAGCACCTGGTCGACGAACTGCGAGATCTCGGCGCCGGACGGCTTGATCGCGGCAGTTGCGTAGACGCCGGGCAGTTTGCCGGCGATCGAGTCGTTCTCGTCGCCGTAGTTGAGGCCGAACACGCAGTAGCCGGCGCGCTTGAGTTCGGGCGACAGAAGCGCGAACGAGGCGTAGCGGTTCGCCCAGGTGCCGTGCACCAGCACCACCGGACGCGGGTGTGCGGCGCTGGGCTTGCAGTCCCATTCGTTCATGCCGGGCGCTACGGCGTTGGGGGAGAAGGCCGACCATGCGAGGGCAGCGGGGAAAGACAGCTGGGTCGGTCCGACCGGGTCGGACGCGGCCTCGGCCTGCTGCGGAAGGGTGATCGAGAGAGCGAGGGTGGCGGCCACGGCGGCGCTCACGGACAGCATGCGCTTGGACATCGGAGCACTCCTTGTCGGCGGCAGCAGGGGGCGTGCCGGCTGCGGCAGACCGTTGCGCACTCTCGGAAATGTGTCAAGGGTCACATTCATCAGGTGAACAAACATGCTCTTTGTCACTGCGCGTCAGTGCTGTGATGAGGTCGACTAGGCGACTATCGCAACTGCAATAGATTTGATGAGACTTCCTGATCGGGGGATTGCGACCACCTCTGGTGGATCCATCGGACTCGCTAGCGAAATATCGGGTGTCCGGTAGAGATGCGCATACAGTCCTCGCATGGACCCGATCCGTAACCCGTACGCGCCCGGCGCCGGCCAACGTCCGCCCGAGCTCGCCGGTCGTGACGAGCAACTCGACCAGTTCAAGGTGGTGCTCCAGCGCATCGCGCGCGGTCGTCCGGAGCGGTCGATCGTGCTCACCGGACTGCGCGGTGTCGGAAAAACGGTGTTGCTCAACGCACTTCGCTCCGAGGCGGTGCGGGCGAAGTGGGGCACCGGCAAGTTCGAGGCTCGGCCCGACCAACGGCTGCGCCGACCGATTTCGAGTGCGCTGCACCAGGCGGTGCGCGAGCTCGGCCACCCACAGAGTGAAGACGTCGACCACGTCCTGGGCGTCATCAAGGCCTTCGCCCAGCGCGACGCGGCACCCAACGCGAAGCTGCGGGACAAGTGGAGCCCGGGCATCGACGCGCCGGCCGTGAGTGGGCGCGCCGACTCCGGCGATATCGAGATCGATCTGGTCGAACTGCTCTCGGACGCAGGCGGATTGGCTGCCGACATGGGACGCGGTATTGGCATCTTCATCGACGAGATGCAGGACCTGCACCCCGAGGACGTCTCTGCATTGTGCGCGGCGTGCCACGAGATCAGCCAGTCCGGTCTGCCGGTCATCGTCGTCGGCGCCGGCCTGCCGCACCTGCCGGCCGTGCTGTCGGCGTCCAAGTCTTACTCCGAGCGGTTGTTCCGTTACGCACGGATCGATCGCCTTCCCCGCGAGGCGGCCGACCGTGCACTCCAGGGTCCGGCGCAGGACGAGGACGCCGAGTTCGAGCAGGGCGCTCTCGATGCGATGTACGAGGTGACCGGCGGCTACCCGTACTTCATCCAGGCGTACGGCCAGGTGGTGTGGGAGTTGGCCCCCAAGTCGCCGATCACCGCGTCCGATGTGGCCGTCGCTGCCCCACAGGCCGAGGCCGACCTCGCTGTCGGATTCTTCGGTTCACGCTACGAACGTGCGACGCCGGGGGAGCGGGAGTACCTACGCGCGATGGCGGAGGCCGGCGGCCGGCTGCCCGATTCGGAGAAGGACGAGGTCGGCTCGGTGCTCACGTCCGATGTCGCCGACGTCCTCGGCCGCAAACCCCAATCGCTTTCTCCGGCAAGGGATGCGCTGTTGAAGAAGGGGCTCGTCTACTCCAACGAACGCGGACGTGTCGCGTTCACCGTCCCGCACTTCGGCAAGTACCTGCGCAGCGTGAGCTGAGATGTCCGGCGCGGGTGTCCGGATGAACTGAAAATAGGACCGGGGCCGCGAATATGAGCGACGGTGAGACAGACCGCCCATGGTGGTTGAGACGTTGAGACAGATCTCGTCAATGAACTGAGACAGCTGCTACCTCGCTGAGTCAACCGGCAAGCGGCCGGTGGAGGCCGTGCTATTCGTCGCGTGGTGCCGGATAACGGTTCAAGATCCAGCGGCGATGTGCGAGTTCTCGCCGGAGGCGCTTCTGCTGTTCTGAAGATCCAGCGCTGATGGCCAACACGCGTTCGATCACTTGGATGTCGGCCAGCAGTCGGTCGCGGGCGCGGCTGAACCGTTCGTGGCAACTTCGACTACAGAAGAGGGATGGTCGCCCTCGGGTATGGGTCCATTCGCAAGCTGCGTTGCAGTCAGGGTGAAGCCGGTCATCCATACCGTCCTTGGCGCCGCGGTTCGGCCTTCGCGATGTCATCGTTGTCGTCGCGACGACGATTGCGTTGATGCTCTCGCAACAGGTGAGTCGGCACAGCTTCGGCGACGGTCCCGGGGTCGATGGTCACGGCGCACACGCGCTCAACCGGGCACAAGCACCGCTGTGCTCACTGTCTTTCCGTGGACCTGCTTGGTGCCCCTGTGCGGTAGGTGCCCACGACCGTCTCCCGTTCGATGACGAGAGTGTCGAAGCCGCGCCCACCAACAACGAACACGCGTTCCGGACCGGCAAATACGCCGACGCCGAAGCCCACCAGGAGAGAGAGGAGACAGGGATGCGGTAGCTGCCTGCCGGTCGGGCTGTACCTCTGGGATGCGGCCCGCTTTTCGTGCTCGGCGGATGGTCGCCTCGGACACGCCGCACGCGGCGGTTGCTTCTGTCTGGGACAGCAGAGCTCGGGAGGTGACAGGGGTGTCACCCGGGGGTGCCATGACCGGACAGACAGGGGTGATGTCAGGGGTACTTGGGTGACACGCAGCCATGCTCCTATCGAGACCCCGTCATCGCCCTGTCAGCGGCTGAGCGCGCGTGCCCGGTGAAGGTCGGTCGTGGCTCCGAAGCCTTTTCCGTTGCGGGTCGGACGTATGCGTTGGGAGGATCGCGGGGTGATCACCCGAGTGCCCTTCAACGCGCTGCCGCTCGATCAGTCCGAGGTGTTCTACGAGCACGGCCCGGACTCCTCGCGTCAGCCCGGGGTCGTCCCGGGGCGCACGATCGCGCTGACCATCGACGGCCCCGCCGCATTCCCCGGCACGACGCGTGGGGTGTGGATCCACGTCCCGGCGGGCCTGCGGGTGGACTGCCCCGTGCGGGTCACGATCTTCTGCGACGGCGCTTGGTACCTGGACCCTGCAGGTGACATCCGCGCCGGCATCGTGCTGGACAACCTCGTGGCCGCGGGCGTGATCCCACCACAGGTCGGCGTGTTCGTCGACCCGGGTGTGTTCCCGGACGCCGTCGACGAGGACGCCCGCAGGAACCGCAACGCCGAGTACGACGCCGACGGCCCGGGCTATGCCGACTTCCTGCGCGACGAGGTCCTGCCCCGTGTCCGCGATCACGTGACCCTCGGCGACGACCCCCGGGACCGGGCGCTGTGCGGTGGGAGCAGCGGCGGCAACGCGTGTTTCACCGCGGCCTGGCACCGGCCCGAGGAGTTTGCGCGGGTCGTCGCGTTCAGCGCGAGCTTTGCGCAGATGCCGGGCGGGAACCCCTACCCGGTCCGGATCGCGCGCGAGCCGCGTAAGGCGTTGAGGGTGTTCCTGGTCGCGGAGCACCGTGACCTGCAGTGGAACGAGCCGCGGATGAACTGGTTCGCGGAGAGCCTTGAGACTGCTGCCGCGCTGGCCCGAAAGGGATACGACGTCCGCCTCGTCCTGGGTGATGCGGGCCACGGCCCCCGCCACGGGGGCGTGCTGCTGCCCGACGCCCTGCGCTGGGTGTGGCGCGAGGACCCCGGCCCCACCCGCTAGGAGACCGCGCGAAACACTTGGCGCACCCTCCCATCGATGGTCATCCCGCCCACGTGCGGGTTGCGGCCGATCCTGGCGAGCGTACCCGCCCTGACCGCGGCAGGAGCGTGTGGAAGGTACGTGCTTACCTGGTCGCGAGGTGGTCCTGGATCATCGGCGTCTCGATCGCGATCAACTTGTTCAGCGGCATGGTGGACAGTGGGGAATCTGTCCGATGTGGCGGGCGATGGCGGCGCCGAGCAGGTGGCTCATTGCAGGGCGAGCCCGGCCTGTCGGGTGGAGTCGGGCACGGGGCCGAAGGCCCCGAGGGGCTGTCCGCGGAACAGGTGCATGGCATGGGTCGTTCTCGGTGGCTGCGCGGACGGTGGCGAGCCGCAGCGTCCACGTCCGGGGGTCTTCCATGCGGTCAGCCGCGGCCTGGTCAAATTGACAGTGCAAGCCGGTCGTCTTCATTGACCATCCAAGCGGGGATCGAGCCGCCGGGGTACTCGCTCGTGCCAAAGCTGGAGTCGAGTGGCTTGTCGGGCGTGACGACGGTCCACGCGTGGATGCCGCCGTTGCTGACGCGTCCGCCGATGATCGCCCGTCCGTTGTCGAGATTGAGGCGGACCGTCGCTCGGCTTTCGTCGACGTGCAGACGGTCGGCCAGGTCGGGGCGGCGTCCCAGGACGGTGAGACCAAACCAAATCGGCGTGAGTTTCTGCCCTTCGCCAGGGACGGCCAAGGGCAGAAACTCACGCCGATTCGACAGATGCTTGATCGGCGACGAAGACGGCGGTCGGCGCCCCCACGCCTCCGACGAGCGTTGCGGCCAGTGCGAACTTGGCGATCTTCTTCATGATCTCCCCTCAATCTCTGTGTGTGACAACGCCTTTTGCGCTGCCTCGAGGGTCCGGCGAACCAGTGCCGAACCGGGGGAGTGACGTCGAGCCTGCCCGGAGCCGTTCCGTAATGGCGATGAAACCCGGACAAATTACATCGTTGTAGTTTTATCCACAGTTGTGAACAACGCTGTGGATGAAGCGGATTCGCGGTGCAGACAGCGGTGCCCACGAACCGAGGTCCGTGGGCACCGTGCGTGGAACGACCAGGTCAGCCGGCGTCGGGGGCCACGAACTGCGGCAGCTTCGCGTCGAATGCTCGCGCGAAGTCCATCGAAAGCATCACGTTGGACCGCGGCTTGGTCGCCAGAGCGAGGTCGGACGCCCAGTTCGCAGCGCTCAGACGCTGGTTCGGGGTGCCGTGGTGGCCGTCGGAGGCGAACTGGCAGTCGCCGACGTTGTAGAACGCCATAGCGTCCTGCACGACGAGGTGCTTGTTCAGCGCTTGACCCTTCTTGTGGGTCATGAAGTACGAGCCGTAGCCGTCGGCCATCAACTCGGTGCGACGAGTCGCCTCCGGTCCGGTCAGCGGTGAGTCGAACAGGTTGTTCTCGTACTGCACGTGGTGCCCGAACTCGTGCGCGAGGATCGAGCGGGGCGCGGTGCGGCCCAGGCCGATCGCTGCCATGCCGGCGAAAACGCCGTCGCCCATCACGATGCGGTCGGAGATGCCGAGCTGCTCGTTCGCAGGCGCGCCGTCCTCGGTGGCCGCGAACGCGTTGAAGGTGAAAATGGGGTGGTCGCCGCTCTTCAGTGCCGGGTCGGCGGCGAACAGGATCGGGTAGAGCGCGGCGATCGCGTCGCCGGTGGCGGGCGAGACGCCGAAGGCCAACTGCACGGTAAGCGACACCTGCTTCTGGTCGGTGAACGAGGCCGCGCCGTGCATCGGCATCAGCGAGATGTCGTCGCTCTTGATGTCCCAGAAGCTGCGCAGGTCGCGCATCGTGCGGTTCATCTCGTTGGTGTACTCGCCGTTGTAACCGAACCGGTCGCCCTTGCCGGCCTGACCGAAGATCAGCGTGCGGTACGCCGGGATATCGAGCGCACCGAGGCTGTTGAGCGCGATCAAGTTCGGCATGTTCACGTTCGCGAGCTGACCGTCGAGCCAGCCGCTCACCGGGGTGTCGGCACACTCGTACTGGGACGGGTCGATCGCGCCGTTACGCGCGGTGTGCCACTCCGAGTCGGAGGCGGCCGCAGCAGCGCCACGCGGCGTCAGGGTGAGGCCGGCGGGAAGCTTCGCAGCGAGCGCACGGGCCCGGGTCTTCTGCGCCGGCGACAGCGAGGACGCGGCAAGGTGGGCCTCGATCGCGCTGCGCAGGTCGGTGGTCCGGACCGACGAAGGGGCGGACGTGGCGGCCTCGGCCGACACCGCCGGCGCGGCCAAACCGATGGCGAAGGCGGCTGCGGTGGCGACGGACATGAGCTTGTGCATGGGATTCCCCCGGGTGTCGTGGATGTGCGATGCGACCGTGAAACGAACAGTGGTCGCGACGTGGCCGACTTTAGGCGCACGCGCCCACAACGGGAGGAATTTTACGAACGTACGTCCGAGACGTAACCGTCCGGGTGCTCAGCTCAGCTTCGAGGGCCACCACACCTTCGGGCCGACGATGCTCCACAACGCGGGGATCACGACCGTGCGCACCAGGAAGGTGTCGAGCAGGATGCCCAGGCCGACCACGATGCCGAGCTGGGTGAGCACGATGAGTGGCAGCACCCCGAGCACCGCGAACACTGCGGCGAGCACGACGCCCGCACTGGTGATCACCGCACCGGTCGCCGACACGGCACGCACCATCGACTCCCTGGTGCCGTGGTTCGCGTTCTCCTCGCGCGCACGAATCACCAGGAAGATCGTGTAGTCGACACCGAGTGCCACCAGGAACAGGAAAGCGAACAAAGGGACGCCGTCGTCCAGCGCCGGGAATCCCGCGACATTGGTGCTGATCCAGCTGCCGAGACCGATCGCTGCGATAGCGCTGAGCACCGTCGACAACATCAGCAGGACGGGTGCCACGAGCGCTCGCAGCAGCACCACCAGCACGATGAACACGACCAGCAGGATCAGCGGGACGATCAGCTTCAGGTCACGTTCGGCACCGGTCGACTGGTCGAGCGCTTCGGCGTCCGGACCGCCGACCATCGCCTCGGCCTGCGGAACACCCTTCAGCGCACCCCGGATCCCGCGGATGCTGCCGGCGGCTCCGTCCGTGCCGGGAGGCGCATCCAGCACCACCGTCCAGGAGGAGAGTCCCGCCTCGGAGCGACCGCTCGGACGCACCGAGCGGACTCCGTCGACGCCCTGAACACGCTGCTGAACCTGCTGCGCTGCAGCGGTTTTAGCAACGATCCGGGTGGGGTTCGCCTCACCGGCGGGGTAGTGCTTCGCCATCGTCTCGACCCCGTCGGCGGACTCGGCCGCGACACGGAACTGCTCGGTCTGCGACAGGCCGACCTTCACCCCGAACAGACCGGCGGCGCAGATCAGCAGGACGAGCACACCGGCTCCGCCGTAGATCCACGGTTTGCTCGAGACGCCGTCGGCGAGGCGGTGCCAGATGCCTTCCTTCTTGTCCTTGTGGTCGCCCGGCTTCGGAACGAACGGCCAGAACAGCTTGCGTCCGCACAGCGCGAGGGCCGGCGGCAACATCAGCATCACGAACACGAGGGCGACCAGCAGGCCGAAGGCGGCGCTCAGACCGAGGACGCGGTTGCTGGGCAGGATCGCGAACAACAAGGCACCCAGGGCCAGCACGACGGTGAGGTTGGAGGCCAGGATCGCCGGACCGGCATGTCGGACGGCGGTGCGCAGGGCGACTCGGTGGTCGGTCTCGTGACGCAGTTCCTCGCGGTATCGCGAGACGAGCAGCAACGCGTAGTTCGTGCCCGCTCCGAACACCAGGACGCTGGTGATACCCGACGTCGAGCCGTCGCTGACCAGTCCGAACGCTTCGACGACACGGCCGGAGACGATGGATGCGACCCGGTCGGCGAGCGCGACCACGATCAGCGGCACCAGCCACAGGATCGGGGAACGGTAGGTGATCAGCAGCAGCACGGCGACGACGAGCGCGGTGATCAGGATGAGCCGAAGGTCAGCTCCGGCGAATGCGTTGGCGGTGTCGGCGCCGAAGCCCGGGCCGCCAGTGAACTCCATCTTCAGTGCCTGGGGCAGACCGGAATTGGCGGCCTCACGCACCCCCTTGACCGAGTCGACCAGGGGGAAACCGGTGACCGAACCGTCGAACGGGACGAAGGCGATCGCGGCCTTGCCGTCCGGCGAAGGCACGACCGGCGGGCCCGAGGATGGTGCGTTCTTGACCGCGTCCCCCCGGTCGACGGCGAGCATCCGCTCACGCATCTGGCCGATCGCCGAGAGGTCCTGGGGGGACAGCTTGGCGCCGTCCTCGCGGGTCACGACGGCGACGCCTTGGGACAGTTCACCGCCGGGAAAGCTCTTCAGGGTCTCGCGAACCATGGCCGACTCTGCTCCGGCGGGCAGCGACACCGGAGCACTCGAACTCGAGGTAGCGCCCATCGCGAAGGCGAGACCCGCCAGCAGAACGGCCAGGATCAAGGACCACCAGGACCGACGACCGGAAAGTGCGGAGGCGATGCGATCCAAGAGGGGTCCCATCGCGCGATTCTTTCACGATGCAAGTATTCGGCGGCGACGGGTGTTCAAGGTGGGACGCCCTCAAAGCCGGACGTGCGGGTCGCCGGTCGCCGGACCGAAAACCCCCCACCGGCAGATTCGCGACCAGTACGTTGAACGGATGGGACACCAGGACGTCAGTTACGACCAGGGGGACGACGAGCGCGGCGAGTCACCCGGCGAACGGCTCGATCGCAACTGGAACGAACTGCTGCAGGAACTGCGTGTCACCCAGACCGGCATCCAGATCCTGTTCGCCTTCTTGCTGACCCTCCCGTTCCAGGCGCGGTTCGACATCCTGCAGGGGCAGCAGATCCATCTTTACGTCGCGATCGTCGGCCTGATCACGGCGTCCACGTTCTGCATCATCAGCCCCGTCGTCATCCACCGCATCCTGTTCCGGCGCCGAGCGAAGGATGAACTCGTCAAGGCCGCGAACAAGCTCACGATGGCCGGCCTGATGATGCTCGGGCTCGCGCTGGTGTGTGCGACCGCATTGATCGTCGACGTAGTGATCGGCCGCACAGCCGGCTACATCGCGGCCGTGCTGTGCGTCCTGCTCGTCATCGCGTTGTGGGTGGTGCTGCCACGAATCCTGTTGCGCCGCAGCGACGACCAGTACGAGTGAGGTGATTCAGGCGCGGAAGCCGGCCAGGTCGATAGTCGCCCAGTAGCCGGTGAATTGATGTGCATGCCGGGCCCCCGCCCCTTGAACCTGAACCCTGATCACTGCGCTGGAGGCTCGGTCGATCCGCGCAGTTGGGCCGACGGTGATCACGGTGTGATTACGGTTGTCCCCGGCGCAAACGGTTACTCTCGAGGAATGAGCCGATTCCCGGACGTCCCTGTCACCGACCTTCCCGACGATGCGGTGTTCCTCGACATCCGTGAACAGCACGAGTGGGACGCCGGGCACGCACCCAACGCCGTCCACATCCCGCTCGGTGAGTTGTCACAGAACCTCGACCACATCCGCGACCTCGCCGGCGACCGCCAGCTGATCGTCACCTGCAAGGGCGGCGGACGCGTCCGGCGCACGTTGCCCTCGCTCGCCGAGTTCGGTCTCGATGTCGCCAACCTCGAGGGCGGCATGAAGGCCTGGCACGAGGCGGGCAAGCCGATGGTCTCCTCGGACGGATCGGAACCCACCGTCGCCTGAGCGGGGTGTTGCTCAGAGCGTTCCTGGACCGCCTGACCCGCTGAGCCCACGCGAATCCGCGCGTTCCGCTGGTCGAGCCATGCGGATGAGGAACGAATCCGCATGCGCCGAAACCGCGGGACCTTGAACGCAATCGCGGGCACAAGCCGGTGTGGTTCAGCTGTCGCTGGACCGCTTCCAGATGTTGATGCCCGAATCGACCGCGTGTTTGTCGATCGCGCTCAGCTCCTTGTCGGTGAAGTCGAGGTTGTCGAGTGCCCTGAGGCTGTCCTCCAACTGCCGGACGCTGGACGCACCGATCAGCGCCGAGGTGACCCGCAGGTCGCGCAGCACCCACGAGAGTGCCATCTGAGCGAGGGTCTGGCCACGCTTGCCGGCGATGCGGTTCAGCTGCAGGATCTTGACCGCCTCACGCGTCTGCTGCCCGCTGTAGGAGGAGATGCCGACGTACAGCGCCTTGCCCGACCGGACGATCAAGTCCAGCGCGCCCATCGTCTCTTCCAGCGGCGTGGTGTCGTCGAACCGGTGGCTGTAGAAGATGTCGCCGTACTCGACGCCCATGCGCTTCAGCCACTGGTCGAGTGAGGAGATCAGGTACTTCCGGCTGCCGCCGCCCTGGCCGTAGGGCCCGGGCCACATGTCGTACCCGGCCTTGCTGGACAGGCTTGGTAATCGTCCGCGTGCATCGTCATTGCTCCATCCTGCTCTTCGCCTAGGCTCGAATGCATGACTGCACCCGATTTCTTGAAGCAGGCGTGAGCGCGCGGATGTTCGTGGCGGTGGTGCCGCCGGAACCGATCAAGGAAGAACTCAGCGAGTTTCTCGCGCCCCGCGACGGCATGCCGTGGATCGACCCCGAGCAGTGGCACCTCACGCTCGCCTTCCTTCCGCAGGTGGCGCAGCACAGGGCCGACGATCTGGTCGAGGCGCTGGAACGCACTGCCGCCAAACACGAGTCCTTCGAGCTGTCACTGGCCGGAGCGGGCGCCTTCCCGGACGAGTTCACCGCCAAGGTGCTGTGGCTGGCACCTGCTGCCGACATGAGTCGCCTCGCCGCCGGCGTCCGCAACGCGTGCAACAGCGCCGGTGCGACCCCGGACGGTCAGCGCTTCGTCGGTCACCTCACGATCGCACGGCTGAAGCGATCGCTGGACGCGCGCAAGTGGCTGCAGGTGCTCGACACCTTCCGGTCCGCGCCGTGGCTGGTCGAGGAGGTCGAACTGGTGCATTCCCACCTGCGGGAAGGCCAGTCGGGCAGGCCGCGCTACGAGACGGTCGCGTCCGTTGCGCTCGGCAGCGCGTAGTCCCATTGCCGCCATGCCTCGTACACAGCGATCGCCGCGGTGTTGCTGAGGTTCAAGGATCGGCGTCCCGGCATCATCGGTACCCGCACCTGCGCGGTGATGCGCGAGTGCGACAGGACCTCCTCGGGCAGGCCGTCGGCCTCTCGTCCGAACAGCAGCACATCACCGGTCTCGTAAGCGATCGAGCTGAAGACGGTGTCGCCGCGTCCGGTGTAGGCAAAAACCCGAGCGCCGGGCAGATGCGACCAGAAGGCATCCAAGTCGGGATGGACGGTGACGGTCGCCAGGTCGTGATAGTCCAGACCGGCGCGGCGCAACCGGGCCGACTCCATCGAGAAGCCCAGCGGCTCGATCAGGTGCAAATGCACCGGCGTGCACGCAGACAGGCGAATCGCGTTTCCGGTGTTGGGCGGGATCTGCGGCTCGAAGAAGGCGACGTGCAACATGCTCGTGAGTCTGACGCACCGAATGGTTCATCGGCGAATTGGATATGGCGACTCCCCAGAATTGCGCGTCTTCGCGTGACTGGACGACTGTCCAAATCGGGCGCTCGACTATCCGATGAAGAAGGTAAAGGTATCCCATGAAGAAGGTCAAGACTTTTTATAGAACGCTCGCGCGATCTAAAAAAAGAAGGCGGATCTGGCTAGCTTGGTGGCGTGAACCTGGACTACATCTTCCACCGGCGACTGCGGATGTCGGTCAGCGATGTCGTCGTTGCATGGACTGACCCCCGCGTCATGAGTGAGTGGTTCTGGCCCCACATCGACGACGTCAGCTACGACCTTCCGCGCCGCGGACGCGGTGACGCCTACCGCATCTCCAGTGCGTCCACCGGTGTCACGATCTCCGGCACCTGTCTGCACTGGGATCAGCACGGTTTCGACCTGACCTGGCGCGTCGACGGTGCCGACTTCGTCCAGGAGGGCCTCGACACGCTGTCGGTACGACTGCTGCCCATCGAGGGCGGAGGGTGCGAGCTCGTGCTCACCTACGCCGTCAACAGCAACGTCGCGGAGCACCTGACCCGCATGTGGGACCCGACCCTCGACCGGCTCGCGGCGCTGCAGATCACGACGAAGCGGGTCGCCTGATCACTGCGTGCTGATCACTGCGTGCTGATCACTGCGTGGGCCCGGCCTCGCTGAGCTCCTTCTTCTCGGCCTTCTTGCGCGAAGCGATCAGAGATGCGACGACGGTGATCACGAGGACGCCGACGATCACGCCGAGCGAGACCGGTGTGGTGAGTTCGATGACGTCCACTGGCTTGCCGTCGTTGATGAACCCGAGCGAGTTCTTGTGCAGGGCGTGCAGGAGCAACTTCACGCCGATGAAGCCGAGGATGACGGCCAGGCCGTAGCTGAGGTAGATCAGGCGGTCGAGCAGTTCGTCGATCAGGAAGTACAGCTGCCGCAGACCGAGCAGGGAGAACGCCGTCGCGGTGAACACGATGTACGGCACCTCGGTCAGACCGTAGATCGCCGGGATCGCGTCGAGGGCGAACAGGATGTCGGTGCCGCCGATGACGATCATCACCAGCAGCATCGGGGTCATGACCCGCCTGCCGTCGATCCGGGTGAACAACTTGTCGCCGTCGTACTCATCGGACGCCTTGAAGAACTTCTTGGCGATCCGGCTGACGATGTTGTCGGCGGAGTGCTCCTCCTCGCCTTCGGGCTTGAGCATGTGGCCGGCGGTGACCAACAGGACGAGGCCGAAGAAGTAGAACGTCCAGCTGAACGTGTTGATCATCGCGGCGCCGACGAAGACGAAGGCGGCACGGGCCACCAATGCGATCGCGATACCGACGAGCAACACCTTCTGCTGGTAGGCCCGTGGCACCTTGAAGCTGGCCATGATCACCAGGAACACGAACAGGTTGTCGACGCTCAGCGCCTTCTCGGTGATGTAGCCCGCGAAGTAGTCGCCGCCGTGGCCGCTGCCTGCGACGAACCAGAGGCCGGCGCCGAACACCAGGGCGACGCCGACGTACAGCGCCGACCAGGTGGCCGATTCGCGCAGCGTGGGTTCGTGCGCCTTGCGCACGTGGAAGAAGAAGTCGAACAGCAGCAGACCGATGATGCCGGTGATGGTCAGGGTCCAGACGAGCGGGGTGACGTTCAAGCGGGGTCCTTGTTCGGGGGTGGGCCTCGGGTGACGGTTGTGGTTTCAACGTCCCGGACGCGCAGCATTCTCCCCGATGTGAGGTGGCCGGCGTCACACGGCCCGGCACGCACTGACCGACACGAAGGGTCCCGTCCGATCGGACGGGACCCTTCGTCGTGCTGCGAATCCTCAGTCGGTGAAGACCTGCAGCTCCTCGATCGAGTAGCCGTAGTTCGTCGCGCGCTCGGTGGCGTGCACCCGGATGTACCGTGCCGCCGGCATGGTCTTGCCCGGTTCGTTGAACACATGGACGTCCAGTGCGCCGTCACCGTCCGTCACGGTCGAGACCGTGCGCCAGGTGGCGCCGTCGTCCGACACCTGCACCTGGTAGCCCTTGGCGTAGGCCTTTTCCCAGTCGATCGCGACCCGGCCGATCTGCCGGCGCGAGCCGAGGTCGACGCGCAGCCACTGCGGCGCGGTGCCCCAGTTGCCGCTGGCCCAGCGGGTGTCGATGCGTCCGTCGGTGGCCTTGGCCGCGGCCAGGCCGTTGAACAGCGCCCGCTCGTTCGAGCTTGCGGTGGTCGGCTTGTTCAAGGCCAGGTTGGCGGTGCCGGAGTAGCTCTGCGCGCCGGCGTAGGTGCGCAGGTAGGACTCGGCGCCCTTTGCCAACTCGTCCTGGATGCCGGAACCGCCGATGCCCTTCACGTCCTCCAGCCAGTCCGGAACCTGCCCGTATTGCGCGACGCCGTCCTTGTTGTAGTCCCAGACGCGCTCGCCGCTGACCTGGCGGTCCATCACCGTGCCGCCAAGCGCGACGAACGGGTAGCTGATGCCCCTGCCGGCGGTCGTCGTGAGCGACTTGCCGAGGTTGGAGGTGGAGTCGGCCGAGGGTGTCGCGCGAGCCATGAGCGGCGGACGCGGGGTGCCGCCGAAGCCGTTCATGTCCATGCCGTACCCGGCGCCGACGTTGTACTTCGCCCGCAGCGCGGCCGTGGCCGGGTCGTGCAGGTCGGCCGCGTACTCACCGGCCGAGTGACCGTACGGGGTGACGAATCCGCCCAGGCGGTAAAGGCGCTCGGTGAACGTGCGGTCCATCCAGGAGTGCGACGACACGACCCCGGGGTAGTTCTGCTGCTCGAGGATGTCGAGCGCGCTGTTCGCCGACTTCACGCTCATGTGATCGACCTCGACGATCATGCCGCGCTTGATCATGCCCTTGAGTGCGTACTCACCCAGATCGGTCAGACCCTTGGTGTTGCAGTGCGGACCCTTGGGGTAGACCGGCAGCGCGGTGCCTGCAGGCAGGTACTTCAGCACCTCGTTCGGGATGTCGGTGTTGGCGATCGTGTTGTCGTGCTGCGGGCCGGTGCAGACGGTCGGCTTCCACCACTGGTCGGTGTTGATGAAGTTGCCGACGTTGACCAGCACGCCCTGCGTGCCCTCGTCGTAACGCACCCCGCACAGGGCGTTGTCGAACTTGTGACACAGGAACATCGAGCTGACACCGAGGCTCTTGAACTCGTCCAGCCCGCGGTCGATGTCGCCCTTGCTGCACCGCGCAATGCCGAGCGTGGTGGTGCACCCGAACGGGTTCGACACCTCGACGCCGATGATCACGGCCATCTTTCCCTGCGCGACGAACTGACGGGCCTGCGCCGGGGTCGCCGCGATGCGGAACCAGCCCTTGCCCGGACCGCCGTACTGGTTGTCGATGAAGGTCTGCAGATTCTTCGTCTCGCTGATCTGGCGGCGGACGGTGTCCATGTCGTCACAGCTGTACTTGTTCGCCTGCAGCGGCAGACCGCACAGCACGTTGTTGTTGACCGCGTCGGCGACCATGATGCGTTGGCCGCCGCGCCAGGCCCGTTCCACCCACTTGTGGTACATCTGCTGGTGGGTGAGGGAGGACCACTTCGGCCAGTCCTTGAAGGTCGGCCAGCCCGTGGTGTCGTGCTTGTCGAACGGGCCATTGCCCTCGAGATTGGTGAGGTTCTCCAGCACTCCGGTCGAGCCGTCCGTGCCGTGGCTGCCGCAGTCCTTCAGCGCTTGCGCCGGTCCGTGCTCGTGGTGGGTCGCGCCGCAGACGATCGAGCCACCGAAGCCGACATTGCTCATCAAGTGGGTGTGCGAGTCGATGTAGCCGCGGACGGTGCCGTCGGCCTGCGTGCCCCGGAACGGGGCACCCGTGGCGTTCACCTCGGAATCAGGAGTTTGCGGGTTGGTGGCTTCGTACCACTGCGCAACTGCGGTGACGGATGTCTCGGCGCCCGCCGCCGGGAGTGACAGCGCGACGACGGCCGCGGTCACCGCGGCGAGCACGGTGCCGGTGCGCGCGGTGGCTCGGATTGCTCTTCGGGTGGGGCGACGGCGTACCGACATGGCTGCTCCTCGGGGGCGATGAAGTGCAAATGTGACCCAGGGCACATCGAGATTTCAGCAGCGTAGCGAGGAACCAGCCAGAGTTGAACAAGTGATCAAGTAAATTTTCGACAGGTGGTCAGACGCGTTCGGCCAGACCTGCGACGGCCGCGTCCATGGTCTGTTCCACAACGATGTCCTTCAGCGTCGCCTCGTGGACGAAGTCGTTCGCGACCATCGCCCGCAACACTTCGAGCATCGGCTGCCAGAAGCCGCCGGTGTCCAGGAAGCCCACCGGCTTGTCGTGATAGCCGAGCGTGCGCCAGGTCCAGACCTCGAAGATCTCCTCGAGGGTGCCCAGCCCGCCGGGCAGGCACAGGAACGCGTCTGCATGGTCCGCCATCAAGGCCTTGCGCTCATGCATGGTCTGGACGACGTCGAGTCGGGTGAGGTCGTGCCGACCCCATTCGCGGTCGATCATCGACTGCGGGATGACGCCGATCACTTCGCCACCGGCGTCCAGTGCGCCACTGGAGACCGCGCCCATGAGACCGCTGCCCCCACCGCCGTACACCAGGCCGATGTCGTTGCGGGCCAGCCAGTTTCCGGCGTCGTATGCAGCCTTCATCAGCGAGTCGTCGATCCCGGGTCGGGATGCGCAGAACACGGCGATGCGTCGCAGCGGTGAAGTCATCCGGCAATTGTTCCAGGCGCCGGTTGCCGGTCGGGGACGGCGAACAGCCGTCTGCGTGACGGGTATCACGCGGTGAAAATCCAGTACAGGTAGCGGGCAGTACTACTAGGAGTAGTATCTGACTCGGCGACACGGGGACCACCTGTGTCCGGACCCGGGAATTTCAGGAGTACGCCCAGTGGATGCGCTTGATCTGGCGAGATGGCAGTTCGCCATCACGACCGTCTACCACTTCTTCTTCGTGCCGATCACGATCGGCATGTCCGCCGTCGTCGCCGGCTTCCACACCGCGTGGTTGCGCACCCGCAACCCGGAGTGGCTGCGCTTGGCGAAGTTCTTCGGCAAGCTGTTCACGATCAACTTCGCGCTCGGCCTGGTCACCGGCATCGTGCAGGAGTTCCAGTTCGGGATGAACTGGTCGGCCTACAGCCGGTTCGTCGGGGACATCTTCGGCGCCCCGCTCGCGTTCGAGGCGCTGCTGGCCTTCTTCCTGGAGTCGACCTTCCTCGGCCTGTGGATCTTCGGTTGGGGGCGCATACCCGAGAAGCTGCACGTGATGTGCATCTGGCTGGTGCACATCGGCACCGTCCTGTCGGCGTACTTCATCCTGGCCGCGAACTCGTTCATGCAGAACCCGGTCGGGTTCAAGTACAACGAGTTGAAGAACCGCGCAGAACTCACCGACTTCGTCGCCGTCCTCACCAACAAGGTGCAGCTGGTCACCTTCCCGCACGTCGTGTCCGCCGCCTACATGACCGGTGGCGCGATGGTCATGGGAGTCGGTCTGTGGAAGTTGATGAAGGGACGCGCGGAAGCCGACCGCGGCATGTACCGCAAGAGCGCCCGCGTGGGTGCCTGGGTGACCCTGGTCGCCAGCGTCGCGATGCTCATCTCCGGCGACATCCAGGGCAAAATCATGACCGACGTCCAGCCGATGAAGATGGCTGCCGCCGAGGCGCTGTACGACACCGAGCAGCCGGCGAGCTTCTCGGTGTTCACCATCGGATCTCTGGACGGCAGCAAGGAGGAGTTCGCCGTCACCGTCCCCAAGGTGTTGTCGTTCCTGGCCACCGGTGACATGAACGGCGAGGTCGCCGGCATCAACGATCTGCGTCGCGAACTGCCGGCTGCCATCGCGGAGAAGAACAAGGAATACGGCGTCCCCGAGCACTACATCAGCCCCTCCAGCTACGTGCCGAACATCCCCGGCTCCTACTGGTCCTTCCGGTTCATGATCGGCCTAGGCATGGCGGCGATGGCCGGCGCAGCGCTGGTGCTGTGGAAGACCCGCAAGGGCGGTACTCCGAAGAGCAAGCTGTTCATCTGGATCGCGGTGCTGACCCCGTTCGCGCCGGTGTTCGCCAACAGCTTCGGCTGGATCTTCACCGAGATCGGTCGTCAACCGTGGCTGGTCTACGGCGTCATGACCACCGAGACGGGTCTGTCCACGGCCGCCTCGACCGCCGACGTCGCGATCTCGCTGATCGTCTACACCCTGCTGTACGCGGTGCTCGCCGTGATCGAGGTGAAGCTCTTCCTCGACTACATCAAGAAGGGTGCCGAGCCCTTCGAAGAACCCAAGATGCTCGAGGACGACGACCAGTTGGCGTTCGCCTACTGACCGCCGGACATTCGCGAAAAGGACTGAGAACACATGTCTCTCGAAACACTCTGGTTCATCATCATCGGCGTCCTGTGGACCGGCTACTTCGTGCTCGAAGGCTTCGACTTCGGGGTCGGGATGTCGCTACCGATCCTCGGCAAGGGCTCGGACAAGGCCGACACCGACAAGCGTCGCCGCGTCCTGCTCAACACCATCGGCCCGTTCTGGGACGGCAACGAGGTCTGGCTGCTCACCGCCGGCGGTGCGATGTTCGCGGCGTTCCCGGCTTGGTACGGCACGCTCTTCAGTGGTTTCTACCTGGCGCTGCTGCTGATCCTGGTCGCCCTGATCGTGCGCAACATGGGCTTCGAGTACCGCCACAAGCGTGACTCGGACGCGTGGCGCAAGGGCTGGGATCTGTGCATCATGATCGGCTCGTTGCTGCCGCCGCTGCTGCTCGGTGTGGCGCTGACCAACATCGTCGCCGGTGTGCCGATCACCCAGGACCGGCACCAGGAGTTCATCTTCACCGGCAACCTGTTCACGCTGCTGAACCCGCTGTCGCTGCTCGGTGGCCTGGTGTTCGTCGGCCTGTCGCTCACCCACGGCGGCCACTTCATCGCGCTGAAGACCGCCGGTCAGATCCGCCACGACGCCCGGGCCTTCGCCACCAAGGCCGGCCTGGTGACGGCGGTACTGGCCGTCGTGCTGCTGCTGTGGGTCGGCCTCAAGACCGGCAACGTCGGCTCCTGGATCACCACGGCGATCGCGGCGGTGTCGCTGCTCGCGGCGATCTTCTTCAACACCAAGGGTGCGGAGGGCAAGGCGTTCATCGGCACCACCATCACCTGGGCGATGGCCGTCGCGACCTACTTCCTGGCGATCTTCCCGAACGTCATGCCGAGCACGACGGACGATCGGTTCAACCTGACGGTCGAGAACGCGTCCAGCTCGCACCTGACGCTGCAGATCATGACCGGAGCAGCGCTGATCTTCACCCCGATCGCGCTGGCGTACACCGCGTGGAACTACTGGGTGTTCCGTCGCCGGATCAGTGTCGAGCACATCCCCGGCGCCGTCGACCCGCTGAAGATCCAGGACGAGGTGGACGCCTGACATGAAGCCGTTCGACCCCCGACTGGTCAAGGAAGTACCCGCCACCCGAGTGCCCGTTGTGGTGCTCGGTGTGCTGGGTGGCCTGTCGGGGGTCGCGGCCATCTCCGGTGCGTTCGCGATCGCGGCGCTGGTGGTGGCTCTGGTCCGCGGGCACTCGCTGACGGGCCCGGCGGTCGCGGTTGTTGTCGTCTTCGTAATCCGCGGTCTGCTGTCCTTGCTCACCGAGCAGGTCGCGTCCTGGGCGGCGACCCGCATCTCGGGTGCACTGCGTCGCGACTACCTGCGACGGATGCTCGCGGCGCCTGCGGACGAGCGTCCGGACGCCGCCCGTCTGATGACGGTCTCGACCCACGGGGCGAGCGCGGTCGAGCCGTATGTCGCCCGCTACCTGCCCTCCTTGGTGGCGGCTGCCGTCGTGCCACCGCTCGCCGTCCTCTGCCTGCTCTTCGTCGACTGGAGCAGCGCGCTCATCGTGGTGCTGACGTTGCCGCTGCTGCCGGTGTTCGCGGCTCTGATCGGACGCTTCACGCAGGACGCCACCGAGAAGCGGTGGAAGACACAGACCCGCTTGTCCGGTCACTTCCTCGACGTGATGCGCGGACTGCCGACGCTGGTCTCCTACGGCCGCGCCGAGCACCAGGCCGAACAGGTTTCCGCGGTCGGCGACCGGCACCGGGTCGCCACCGTCCGCACGCTGCGGATCGCGTTCATGTCGTCCGCAGCCCTGGAACTGCTGGCCACCATCTCGGTCGCGATCGTCGCGGTCTGGACCGGCATGCGTCTGGCATGGGACGAACTGGAACTCGGTGTCGCGCTGACCGCGATCCTGCTCGCGCCGGAGGCGTACTGGCCGATCCGTCGGGTGGGGCAGGAGTTCCACGCCGCCGCCGACGGTGTCGAGGCGATCGATTCGTTGCTTCCGAGCGCGCCGCCCGACCGCTGGTCGTGCCGTTCGGATGAGGAACGAAACCGCACGCGCCGAAACCAAGGTGCTGCGGACGCAGGAGCCGCAAGGAGAGCGCTGGTGCTGGACGGCGTCCGCTATCGCTACCCGGGCACCGACCACGACGTGCTGGACGACGTCTCGTTCACGGTCGAGCCGGGCCTCACCGTGCTGGCCGGACCCTCCGGATGCGGCAAGACCACGCTGCTCGAACTGCTCGCCGGACTGCGCACACCGACGGCCGGCACCATCGAGCGTCCGACCACCCACCTGGTCACCCAGACCCCGTTCATCGCGCCGATGAGCGTGCGCGACAACCTGCTCTTCGGTGTCAGCGACACCTCACGTCTCGACGAGGCGATGTCTGCCACCGGCTTCGAGCGCATCCTCGGCACCCTCCCCGTCGGTTTGGAGACTGCGTTGGGAGACAACGGCTTCGGCCTGTCCGCCGGCCAGCGCGCCCGTCTCGTTCTCACCCGAGCCTGGCTGAGCGACGCCGACGTGCTGCTCGTCGACGAACCCACGGCGCACCTCGACCCCGAGGCGGCGGACGACGTCCGCGACCTGATCGTCGATCTCGCCGCGCGGCGTCCGGTGGTGGTCGTCAGCCACGACGACGAACTCATCGACCGCGCCGATCACACCATCCGCCTCGCTCACCGGGCGGTGGCCCGATGAACCAGTGGACCCCGTACGGACCATCGATCAAGAAGCAGTCGGCTCCGTCACGCGCCAAGATCGTGATCGCCGGGGTCATCGGCGGCCTCGCCGTCGGATGCGGTGTCTTCCTGACCGCCACCTCGGGCTGGCTGATCGTGCAGGCGAGCAAGCACCCGGTGATCCTCACCCTGCTCACCGCGGTCGTCGGCGTTCGCGCGTTCGGCATGGGACGCCCGGCGTTCCGTTACGTCGAGCGGGTCATCTCGCACGACGCCGCGTTGAACTCGTTGCGGCACGAGCGCACCGAGGTCTACCGGCGACTCATCCCGCTGACCCCGGCCAGGCTCGGACGCCGGCGTCGCGCCGATCTGCTCACCGGCGTCGTCCGCGACCTCGACGATGTCGTCGATCTACAGGTGCGCACCGTCGTGCCGCTGATCGCCACACTGGTCGCGTCGGCCGCTGCGGTCATCGTCGCATTCGTGCTGAACGCAACAGCCGGGTTCGTGCTGGTGGTGTTCTGTGCTTCAGCCGTGCTCGTGGGGGCGCTCGACCTCGCGCTGGAACGCCGCGGGCAGGCGCAGGTGCTCGAAGCACGCGCGGCGGTGCAGCGCGCGGCGCACCTCGTGTCGGCCAACCCCGCCGAGCTGCAGGCAATCGGGGCATCCGACGAAGCGCTGCGCTGGATCGACGAGGCGCAGGCCGAGCTCGAAGGCGCGAGTCGCCGGCAGGCCCGCGGGCGCTCGGTCGGTCTCGGACTCTCGTTGGCGCTCACCGGGACTGCCACCGTCGCACTCGGCTACCTGTTGTTCGACCCGGTGCGTAGCGGTGACCTGGACACGCCCCTGGCAGCCCTGCTCGTGTTCATGCCGTTGGCGCTCGGCGATGTGCTCGGCCTGATCCCGGACGCCGTCGGCGCGCTCGCCCGCGGCCGAGCTGCCACGAAGCGGCTGAGCGTCCTGCTCGATCAGGCTCCGGCGGTCGTCGCGACTGCTCACGACGAACCGGGCACGGACACGACTGTCGAGCTGAGCGATGTCAGCGCCGCGTGGACCGACGATGCGGTGCACCTGGCGCCGCTCGATCTGATGATCTCTCCGGGCGAGCACGTGACGATCACCGGCCCGAACGGCTCCGGCAAGTCCACGTTGCTGGCGGTGCTCGCTCGTCACCTCGACCCGGCGT
This sequence comes from Yimella sp. RIT 621, assembly GCF_004146205.1. Lineage (NCBI taxonomy): Bacteria > Bacillati > Actinomycetota > Actinomycetes > Micrococcales > Dermacoccaceae > Yimella > Yimella sp. RIT 621. The sequence continues at coordinate 275,096 of NZ_SEIP01000002.1, read as the reverse complement.
CCGGGTCGTACCTGATCGGCGGACGCGACGTCCGCAGCCTGTCGCTCGACGCCGTCCGTGACCTGTTCGCCGTCGTCGACGACGAACCCCACATCTTCGTCGGCACCGTGCGCGCCAACATGCTGCTCGCTCGTCCGGGAGCGTCCGACCAGCAGGTCGCGGCAGCCCTGGTGCAGTCCGGGCTCGGACACTGGCTCGCCGCGCTGCCCGCCGGCCTCGACACCGAACTCGGCGACGGCAACCGAGGCGTCTCCGGCGGAGAACGAGCCCGACTGGGGATCGCACGCGCCGTGCTGTCGGGTCGGCCGATCGTGTTGCTCGACGAGCCGGTCGCTCACCTGGACACCCCGACCGCACGCGAGGTGCTCGCCGACCTGCACAGCGCGACCATCGGCCGCACCGTGATCCTCGTCGCGCACCAGCCGGTGGGAACCATCGGTGCCCAGCGCGTCGTAAAATTGAATGATCACCGCTCTTACGAGCCCGCACCACCGGGATGGACCTCATGAATCGTGACAACGTCAGCGCCAACGGCCTCGGCGACCTCGAACGCGCGATCATGGAGTGCCTGTGGGCCACTGAGACTCCACTCATCGTGCGTGAGATCGCCGAACGCCTCGAACAGACCGACGGCAAGAAGCGCGCCTACACGACGGTGATGACGGTTGCCGACCGTCTGGCCAAGAAGGGCCTGACCGAGCGCGTCCGTGACGGGCGTGCCTGGCGCTACAGCGCGGCGTCCAGCCGTGAGGAGCTCACCGCCCAGGCGTTGCGCGAAACACTCGCCGACTGGGCCGGCCCGGCCGAGTCGGACGCCGTGCTGCACTTCCTGCAGGACATGCCCGACCGCGATCTCGCCCGCGTCCGCAAGGCGCTGGAGGCGCTCTGATCAGCTGACGAGAGTCGCCACGGTGAGCAGCCCGGGCAGCTGCAGCACGAACATCGCGGTCAACACCGTTCCGACAGCCAGTCGCCGGCGGTAGGTGCCGTACGCCAGCTGCTCGACGCGGATCACCGCATCGTCCGTCGCGCCCAGCGCCGACGCCGGGTGTTGGCCTTCGGCGAGCGCCAGCATCGCGGTGGCGACCGGCCGCTTGCCGGTCACACCGACGGCCCAGCGGTCGGCCAGCAACTCGATCAGCAACTTCACCTCGCGCAGCCCGGCAGTGCTGCGCACCGCCGCGGGCACGGCGGTGTGCAACACCGTGAAGAACTCCAGGACGAGGTCGTGCCGCTGCCGCAGATGCGAACGCTCATGTGTCAGAACGGCCTCCAGTTGATCCGCGTCGAGAGCGTCGAGCGTTCCCTGGGTCAGGATCACCCGCCGGCTGGAGCCGGGAACGCAGTACGCCGTCGGTGTCGGGTGAGCCAACACCCGGACGTTCTCCCCGAGGGCCGCGTCATCGATGCCGATGAGGTCGACCAGTTCGGTGTGCTCACGGCGTCCGCGGCGTAGGTCCGTGCCGATCCGGTGGCCCTGCAGCAGCAGGCGAGCCAGCAGGAAGCCGGTGACCACGAGACCGGCCAGCAGGAGTGTCACGTGCTTGCCGGGGTCGGGATCGTGATGTCCGCAGGTCGCTCGGGCGTACAGAAGGACGGCCAGCGGGGCTGCGAGCAGTCCGGAGGCGACGGCGGCGAGCGATACGCTCTGCCACAGCAGCAAGGCCGCCGCGGGCACCGAACGCAGTGCGGTGAGCCGGGGGAGAAGACGGGGCATCGGCCAGGCCAGCAGCACCGCCAGCAGGATCAACGCCACGACGAACACGCGTCCCATTATCGCCAGGACGGCTCCTCGCCACGACGTCGGTCGGCAAGCGCGTCGAAGGCGGGTCGGGCGCCCGTTGCTAGGCTCGTCGGGTGAGGCTGAACTCCGCTGCAATTGCAACCGTTCTGAGCACCGAGGTGCCGGTCGAAGGCGAGTTCACCGCCGTGACCAATGCATCGAACCAGGTGCAGCCCGGCGGGGTGTTCGTCGCGATCAAGGGGTTCACCAGCGACGGTGCCAAGTACGCGCCGGACGCGATCTCCCGCGGCGCACGACTGGTCGTGGCGCAGGAACCGATCGACGGCGTGCCGACGGCTGTTGTGCCGGACGCCCGGGTTGCCTTGGCACAGTTGGCGTGTGCGTTCGCCGGGGATCCGTCACATGAACTGACCGTCTACGGCGTCACCGGAACGAACGGCAAGACGACGAGTTCGTATGTGCTGCACGGGATTCTGTCGGCCGCGTACGGCGAGGACGCGACTGGCCTGCTCACCACTGCCGAGATCGTGGTCGGGAGACACCGCGAACCGGCGGTGCGGACGACGGGCGAGGCACCTGTCGTCCAGGGCAACCTGCGTCGCATGCTCGACGGCGGCGCGAAGCATGTCGTGCTGGAGACCAGTTCGCACGGTCTCGCGCTGCACCGAGTGCTCGGAACCCGTTACGCGGCAGCACTTTTCACCAATCTCACGCGGGATCACCTCGACTTTCATCCCGACATGGAGGACTACTACCGCACCAAGCGGAGGCTGTTCGAGCGCACCGACGGACCCAAGCTGGTCAATGCCGACGACGAGTACGGTCGCCGCATCGCCGACGAGGTAGACGGCACGCTCACGTACGGCGCTTCCGCCGACGCCGATTACCGCATTTCGGACGTGCGGCTTGAGGGGGCCGGGACGGCGTTCACGCTGAAAACCCCCGCCGGGCAGTCACTCGCGTTCCGTACTCCGCTGCTGGGTGACTACAACGTGCACAATGTCGCGGGCGCGTCGGCGTTGCTGCTGGAGATGGGCCTGGACGCCGACACGCTCGTCGCGGCGGCGCAGACCATCCCGCAGGTGCCCGGCCGGTTCGAGCGGGTCCCGGCCGCTGCGGATCGCGGGTTCGAGGTGATCGTCGACTACGCCCACACCGACGATGCACTCCGCGCCCTGCTCGAGGTGGCCCGTGAGGTGACCTCGACGCGAGGTGATGATGCCCGGTTGATCGTCGTGTACGGCGCTGCGGGAGAACGGGATCCGGCCAAGCGTGCACCGATGGGGACGGTGGCCTCCCGACTGGGCGACATCAACATCATCACCACCGACGACGCGTACTCCGAGGACCCGCAGACCATCGCCGACGAGGTGATGAGCGGTGCCGACAGTTCGAACACGGCGGTCGTGCTCGAACGCCGCGAAGCTATCCGTCAAGCCCTGGACGAGGCGCGTCCGGGCGACGTCGTGGTCGTCGCCGGCAAGGGGCACGAACGCGTCCAGCACCTGCCCACGGGTGACATCGACTTCCACGACCCGACCGTCGTCACCGAGCTGCTCGCCGACCGTTGATCGGGTGCTTCGTGCGCGGGAGTGGTTTCGGCGCACGCTGATTCGTTCCTCATCGGCGTGGCTCAACCAGCGGGAGTTGCGTGGGTCAGCGTCCTGCCGCTGGTCGAGCCCATACCCGCTCGCTGGTTGAGCCCTACGCATGAGGAACGAATGCGTAGGCGCCGAAACCGCGCGCATTCGTCGGTGTTCCGGCACAGCGGAGGGCAGCGGGCGGCGCACGGTGGAATCCCGATCAACGCTGTGGTGTTGGTGTGGTCATGAACGTGAGCCAGATCCTTCCCCGCGGCGTCGAGTTGCCGGCCGCGGGCACCGTCACGCTGTTCTCCACCGGGTGGTGTGGCTACTGCCGCCGGTTGAAGGCCGGCCTCGACCGCGAGGGCATCGGTTACACCGAGATCGACATCGAGCGCTCACCCGCCGCGGCCGAACTCGTCGAGGTGATCAACCACGGCAACCGCACTGTGCCGACCGTGGTCTTCCCGGACGGGGACTGCGAGACCAATCCCTCGCCGGCACAGGTGCGTTCACGCCTCGGCGGCAACTGAGTCGTGACGAGAGTCCTGGTGCTGGCCGACACGCATGCGCCTCGCTTCTGGAAGACGGTGCCGCCGGCGCTCGTTCCGCTGCTCGAGCAGGCCGACCTGATCCTGCATGCCGGTGACGTGTGCGTCCCGTCGGTGCTCGACGAACTGGCCGCCTACGCGCCCGTGCGAGTGGTACTCGGCAACAACGACGGGCCGGACGTGGCGGCGTGGAACGCCGGGGTGCCAGAGACGCTGGAGTGGGAGATCGACGGTCTGCGGGTGGCGATGATCCACAACTCCGGTGCGCGCCAGGGTCGTGGCCGCCGGATGCGGCGTCGTTTCCCGGACGCGGAGCTGGTCGTCTACGGGCATTCGCACATCCCGATGGACGTGGTCGACGACGGGTGCCATCTGTTCAATCCCGGATCGCCGACCGACAAACGCCGGCAGCCGCGTCCGACTGCAGGGATGCTGGAGATCGAGGCCGGCGCACTGGTGCGCCACGACCTGATCACCCTCTGAAGTGCACCGGGGCGTCGGCCTCAGTCGAACGCTGCGTCGACCTCGTCCTTCGGAACGTCGTCGAGCGAGTCGTGCGTCCACTTCGGGGCACGGTCCTTGTCGACCAACTGCGCACGCACGCCCTCGGCGAAGTCGGCGTGGTGTGACACGACGCGGGCCAGTCGCAGGTCCTGGGCCAGCACCTCGTCGACCGTTTCCATCGAGGCCGCCCGGCGCAGAGCCGCGAGCGTGATCGAGACCGACCAGGGCGAACGCTGCGCAATCAGTTCGGCGGCCACCCGGGCCTGCTCGACGGACGAGGTGCGAAGGCGTTCCAGAATGACGAACGCGTCATCCCCTGCGTAACACTCGTCGATCCAATCCTGTTGTCCGGCAAGTTCACTGCGCACGTGCTGCGCCTCATAGTCAGGTGCGCGTCCGTCGGCGAGCGAGGAGACGACGGCCGGCCACGACGCCGAGTCGATGACGGCGTCCGAGAGTCCGGCGTAAACCGCGTCCGCACCGGAGATCATCTGCCCGGTCAGTGCCAGGTGGGTGCCGATCTCGCCGGGCGCCGAGGCGAGCAGGTGCATCGCGCCCACGTCCGGGAAGAAGCCGATGATCGTTTCCGGCATCGCGACCTTGGTGCGTTCGGTCGCCAGCCGCAACGAGCAATGTGCCGACACCCCCACGCCGCCACCGAGCACGAACCCGTCCTGGAAGACCACGATCGGTTTGGGGTAGGCGGCCAGGCGGGCGTTCATCGCGTACTCGGCCGCGAAGAAGTGCTGACCGTCCTGGCCGTCGAGAATTTCCGTGCGCACTGCGACGACATCGCCGCCCGCGCACAGCCCACGCTCGCCGGCGCCCTCGATCGTGAGCGAGCTGATCGCTTCGTCGCGCTCCCACTGCTGCAGTTGCGCATCGACGGCCTCGACCATGGGCAACGTCAGTGCGTTGAGTGCCTTCGGCCGGTCGAGCACGATGCGGCCGAGACGCCCCTCCACCTGGAACTCCACGTCAGTCATAGCGCCACCTTCTCAGACGGACGCGTCCGCTTGGCGTAAGGCGCGGCGATCGCGCCTTACGCCCGGGCACGAGTCCGTACCACGGCGTAAGGCGCGACGGTCGCGCCTTGGTGCGGGGTGGCTGTTGAGTGCGGCAGGATTGCAGTCGTGCGTGAGACACCGCCCCTGGTGATTGCCCATCGCGGATCGAGCGAGGCTCACCCCGAGCACACACTGAGGGCGTACGAACAAGCCTTCGAGGACGGAGCGGACGGCGTCGAGTGCGACGTCCGGCTGACGTCCGACGAGCAGCTCGTGTGCGTCCACGACCGCACACTCCACCGCACCAGCAGTGGCACCGGCGTCGTCTCCCAGTTTACGCTGGAACAGTTGCAGGAGTTCGAGTGGGGCTCCTGGAAGGGCGAGGGCCACACCGGCTCGCTGCTCACCCTCCGGGAACTCATCGAGACGCTGCTCGACGGGCCGCGCAAGCTGCAACTGGTGATCGAGACCAAGCACCCGTTCCGGCAAGCGGCTCGCATCGAGGAAGTGCTCGCCGAGGTGCTGGAGGAGTACGGGCTGCTCGATACGGCGACGGCCGATCTGCAGGTGCGACTCATGTCGTTCTCGTCCCGGGCAGTCGCGCGCTTCGTACGGTTGGCGCCAGAACTCGAGCGGGTGCAGTTGGTCGAGACCGTGCAACTGCTTCGCTACCGCACCTGCGTCGGTCCGAATGCCTCGATCGCCGGTCCCGGTATCGGGTTGCTGCGCCGGGACCGCAAGTTCGTGGCCCGCCACCACGCGGTCGGCAACCACGTGCACGCCTGGACCGTCGACTCGCCCGAGGACATCCAGTTGTGCCTCGACCTCGGCGTCGACGCGATCATCACCAACCGACCCGCTGCAGTTCGAGAGGCTGTCGAGCGCGCCTACTCCTGAGATGACAAACTTGCGCGCATGACCGAAGACGGCTCCACCAACGACTCCTGGGTGCGCACCGTGCGCCTTGCCTTCACCAGCGACTCCGTGCCGGAGGTGCGGCGCGTGTTCACCGAGGACCTCGCCGGTTCACTCGTACCCACCGAGGTCATCGAGGAGACCGAGACCGTCGTCTCCGAACTCGTCGCCAACGCGTTGCTGCACGGCCGCCCGCTGCCCGACGGCACCATCCGAGTGCACTGGAAGGTGCGGCCGCCGCGCATCGAGATCGAGGTCAGCGACGGCGGTGGTGAGCGTTCGCCCCAGCCCAAGCCCCAGACCCCCTGGGCCAACAGCGGCCGCGGCCTGCGCATCGTGCGTTCCCTCGCCCACGAGTGGGGCGTCGCGGACGAGGACAGTCGCACCACCGTCTGGGCTGCCATGGGTGGCCCGAGTCGTCGCCGAGTCTGACCGGTAGCTCACCTGCGGGCTACCCACCTGCGTGACGCGAGGAGCGCATCGAGCGCCCGGGACCGATTCGGTGCCACGGGTAGGTACGCTGGCCCACCATGGGCAAGGCTTCGCGACGCAAAGCACAGAAGAAGGCCGCCGGGATCAAGCCGGCGAAAGTACAACCGGCACCGTACGTCGCCCGACCCTTCGAAGGCTTGCCGAACCAGGCCCAGTGGGTCGCCATGCGCGAGATCGTGCCGGCCGCGTCCGCCCCGGTGACCGTCGAGGTCGACGGCACCAGCCACGACATCACGCTCGCCACCGTCCTGCCGATGGGTTGGCCGGCGATGAAGCGCGACACCGGCGAGATCTTCGTCGCCCTGCAGTCGCTCACCGGCTCCGGTGATGCCAGCCGCGACCTGGCTGAAGTCGTCCGCGCCGCAATCGAACTCGAGGCCGGCATGCCGCTCGAGGACGCTCCGCGCACCACCGCCGACAGCCCCCGGATGCAGGACTTCGTCAAGAGCGAGGACCTCGAGGTCACCGTGCACGACGGGTTCGACTTCTGGGTCGAGGGCCAGGACCTCGACGAGGCCGGTCGTGCGTCGATGGACCGTGCGAACGAGTCCGTGTCGCCGACGGTCCGGATGAAGGACGTCCCGTCCGCGTACTGGTGTCAGATCGGTCAGCGCACCTATGTGCGTTGGGTCCTCGAGGTCGACGAGGACAAGGCGACGGATGCCCTCGCGCGTCTGCACGCTGCCGGTGAGAGCGGCCTCGGCGAGGGACGTCTGCTCGGTGCATTCCGTGCGTACGGCCTGCTCGTCCCGGTGTGGGAGGTGGACGCGTCCGTGGAAGCGTCCGCGCACGACGCCGAGATGAAGGCGCTCGCCGCCCGTTTCGACAAGGCTGTGAAGAACGACGCCGCGCTCACGCCGCAGGAGCGTCGCGCCCGTAACGGCGTCGTGAGTCGACAGATCACGCTGCGCTGATGCCGGTCCGGCAAGGGGTCATCGCGATCGTCCCGGCCAAGGACGAAGTGGCAAGGATCAAAGCCACGGTGCAGGCGGTGTTGAGCCTGCCCGAGGTGCTGAGCGTCATCGTCGTCGACGACGGGTCCGGCGACGGAACACACCAATTGGCAGCGGACGCAGGCGCTTACGTGTTGCGGCACCCGCGCACGCTCGGCAAGGCGACCGCGATGGACAGCGGTGTCGTCTACGCCGAGCAGCTCGGTTACGGCAGGAGCCCCGTGCTGTTCGTCGACGCCGATCTGGAGGACTCCGCTCACGAGATCACCCCGCTCATCCGGCCGATCCTTGCGGAGGAGGCCGACATGACCATCGCCACGTTGCCTGCGCAGAAGAGCTCCGGTGGTGGCACCGGACGCGTCGTCCGACTGGCTCGTGATGGCATCCAGGGGGCCACCGGGCGACGTTTCGAGCAGCCGCTCTCCGGACAGCGCTGTCTGAACCGGGAGGCCCTCGACGAAGCTCTGCCGTTCGCCGCCGGCTGGGGTGTCGAGGTCGGGATGACGATCGATGTCCTGCGGGCCGGTCTGCGTGTGCAAGAGGTGCCGGTCGCCCTGCACCACCGGGTCACCGGCACCGATCTGGGCGCGCAGTTGCATCGTGCGAATCAGTTCAAGGACGTCTGGATCGCGCTTCGCCAACGGCGGGCCAAACGGTGAGGCTGCTTCGGCAGTCACGAATCCCGTTGCTGCTGCTCGCGTTCGGCCTTCTTCTGTTGGTCGGTGCCGGCCGCACCTCCGCAGCCAAACCTCCTCTCGGACCGGGCGAGTTCGCGCCCGGCCCTTTCGTTCCCTGGTATCCCAGTGCCGCCGTCGTCACGACGATCCTGTTCGTCGCCTGCATCGCCGGAACGATCGGCGTTCTGCTCGGCCTGTTGCGGATGCCCCCGCGTCCGGCCCGGTGGTGGGCCGTCGCGCTGCTCGGCGCGGGAGCGCTGCTGACCGGACCGTTCGGTTCGGCTGATCACATCAACTACGCCGCCTACGGTCGCATCGCCGTCAGTGGTGACGACCCGTACGTCGAGTCGCCGATCAAGTGGCATCAGGGCCTCGACCCGGTGGCCAGTGCCGTGCAGGCGCCGTGGCAGGACACCCCCAGCATCTACGGGCCGATCTCGACCGCGCTGCAGGCGGTCTCGTCTGCGGTCGGCGGGACGAACCTGCGCGACACCGTCTGGATCTGGCAGTGGTTCGTCGTCTTCGCCTGGGTCGCCGTGCGAATCCTGTTGCTGCGCATGGCCGCCGACGATGTCTCCCGACGCCGCGTGGACGTGCTCTGGACCTTCAACCCACTGGTGTTCAGCGTCCTGGTGCTCGGCGCCCATGTCGACCTCATCGCCGGAGTCTTCGTGCTCGGCGCGCTCTGGGCGATGCACAAGAACCCTGTGGCGACAGGGATCTTCGTCGGTTCAGCCTTCGCAACGAAGGTGACCTACGGCGTCGTCCTGGTGGCGATCCTGTGGGCCTGGCGGACGCTCGACCGCGAGCGACTGAAGTCTTCCGTGCTGCGACTGTTCGGCGGTTTCGCATTGGTCGTCGTACCTGCGTATCTGATCGCCGGGCCCAACGTGCTGCGCCAGCTGAAGGCGGCCGGCGGTTCGTTCTCGTACGCGTCCCCGTGGTCGCCGGTTATCCGGGGGCTTCGCCATTTCATGCCCGAATGGGCCGTCACCGCAGTCGTTTTCGGTCTGTCCGCCGCCGGCATGATGGCGTTCGCGTGGTTCGGCTATCGGCTGGCGTGCCGACTCGGACTCGCAGACTCGATCCACGACGACCACACCCGCGACGCCGTGCTGGGGACGTTCGTGCTGATGACCGCTTACGTGCTGCTCGCGCCGTACACACTGCCCTGGTACGACGCAGTCACCTGGATGTTGCTGCCGCTGGTGGTCCCGTTCGTGTGGGACGCGATCCTGCTGGTGCGCCACCTGTTCATGACGCTGGCGTACGTGCCCGGTCGCGCCACCGGGGTCGCGCCGTCCGTGCAGGAATGGACGCTCGGGTTCCGCGGCAATGTCACGCCGTACGTGTGCTGGGCCTCGCTGCTGGCGCTCGCCGCTCTCGCGTGGCGCTCAACGAAAGCAACCGACCACTCGTAGCGCAGAACCCGCGCCGGTCAGGCGTGGGTCGGGTACTCGTGACCGCCGTGTGCGGGTCCCTCGAACTGGATGGTCGAGTGCTCGATCGCGAAGTCGTCCCGGAGCCTTCGCTGGACGGCGTCAAGCAGTTGCAACGTGTGCGAATCGCGGAAGCAGGTGTCGTCGACGACCAGGTGTGCGGTCAACACGGGGATCCCGGTCGCAACCTGCGTCGCGTGCAGATCGTGCACGTCACGTACGTGGGGAAGGGCCAGGATGCTTTCCCGGACGGCCACGAGATCGAGACCCGGAGGCGTCGACTCCATCAACACGTGCACCGCTTCGCGGAGCAGGCGGATGGTGCGCGGCACAATCAAGGCGACAATGACCAACGAGGCGAACGCGTCCGCCCGGGTGAAACCGGTGGTCGCGATCACCACAGCGGCAACGATCACCGCGACCGAACCGAGGGCATCGTTGGCAACCTCGAGGAACGCCGCTCGCATGTTGAGGTCGGCTGATCGCGAACCGGCCAGCACGGCCATCCCGATGGCGTTGCCCACCAGACCGACGATTCCGAAGACGACCATGGCGGTTGAAGTGATCTCGGGCGGCTCGAGCAGTCGCTGGACACTCTCGACCAGAATGAACACCCCGACGGCGAGCAGGAGCATCGCCTGCGCAGCCGCCCCGACGATCTCCGCGCGCAGGAATCCCCACGTGCGGAACGGTGTTGCCGGCCGACGCGCGAGCGTGGCGGCGAGCATCGCCATCGTCAGGCCGGCGACGTCGGTGAGCATGTGGCCGGCGTCGGCCAGCAACGCCAGGCTGCCGGACGCAATCGCGCCCACGACTTCAACGACCAGGACGGTGACGGTGATGGCAAGCACGGCCGCCAACCGTCTGCGGTGATCGACCAACCCGGACGCGTGGTCGTGGCCGTGCCCGTGTCCCTGCGCGCCGCTCACCGTTCGACCGGCTCGACACCCAATTCGCGCAGCAGCGTCCGCACCCGTTCCTTGATCTCGTCGCGGATCGGGCGAACCGACTCGACGCCCTGACCCGCCGGGTCGTCGAGCGTCCAGTCGAGGTAGCGCTTACCGGGAAAGAACGGGCAGGTGTCTCCGCAGCCCATCGTGATGACGACGTCCGAGGCCTGCACCGCTTCGGTGGTCAGGACCTTCGGCTTCTCGGCCGAGATGTCGATGCCCTCCTCCAGCATCGCCTCGCGCACCGCAGGGTTGATCGAGTCGGCCGGAGCTGAGCCGGCGGACCTGACCTCGACGGCTCCTGCGGACAGGTGGTGGGTGTAGGCCGCGCCCATCTGAGAGCGTCCGGCGTTGTGCACGCAGACGAACAGGACGGACGGACGGTCAGTGTGTTCGGACATTCGTGTTCCTTCCGGGTGGGCAGATCGGTGAATGCCCAGAGGATCTCGCGCAGCAGCGTAGTGACGCGCGCCTGGATGTCGTCGCGAATCTCGCGGACCGCCTCGAATTATGCGCCGGACAGGTGTTCGGCCAAGGCTGCCGCCATCTGGGAGCGACCGGCGTTTGTGCACGCACACGAACAGCAGTTCGGGCACCTTCTTGGCGACACGGCCTTCGGCCTGTGCTGTTGCCATGAGTTGTTCGCGCGCCTGGCGCGCAACGAGCACCGGTAGGTAGGTGTGCACGGTCGAGCGGGGAGCCAGCAGGCCCCACGTCGGTGACGGCGGCTTCGATCTTGTCGGAGTCGAAGACCCCGGAGTAGGAGTGGTTCATGTCGTCGATGAGTTGGCGGACGACGGTGTCGCGATCGAGTTGCATGGCGGGCTCCAGCGCGAGTGATGGGTTAGGTGGGTTGGTGGCTCGACTCGGTGAGTCGGCGGAGAGCCTGCGGGCCGTGGGGCTCGTCGGCGAGCATCGGGATCATCGCGGTGCGGTCGGCCCGTCGGCTGATTTGGTTCAGGTGTTGCTCCTCGGCGGCGGCGCGGGCGGCGAGGAACGGCGAGGTGGCGTGCGCTGCGGCCAGCGAGCCGTTCACGACCCAGGCCCACGGGTGGATCTCGGCACGCTCCAGGTCGTTCTGCAACTCGGTCGCCTCCAACACCGGGGTGGTGTCGGGCAGGGTCACGATCACGACCTTGGTCAGGTCGGGGTCGCGCAGTCGCATCAGCGGGGTGGTGTACGTGCCGGAGTCGCCCATGCTGCGGGCGATGTCTCGGTGATACGAACCGGTCGCGTCCATCAACAGCAGCGTGTGCCCCGTAGGCGCGGTGTCCATGACGACGAAGTGACGGCGGGCCCGGTTGACCATGTGGGAGAACTGCCCGAAGACGGCGACCTCTTCGGTGCACGGCGACAAGAGGTCTTCGGCCAGCCGTGCCCGGCCGGCGTCGTCGAGGTTCTTGCCCTTGCTCGCCATCACCTTGTCGCGGTACTCCTGCGTGGCCAGCTGGGGATCGATGCGCGACACCGTCAGGTTGCCGACCACCTCCTGTTCCAGCACCTCGTCCAGGTGTGCGGCCGGGTCGGTGGTCGTCAGGTGAACAGCGTGCCCGCGGTCGGCGAGCGCCACGGCGATCGCAGCGGCCACCGTCGTCTTGCCGACTCCGCCCTTGCCCATGCACATGACCAGCCCGTGATCGGACGTCGCGAGTTCGTCGACGAGCCCGGCCAACGGGCCCAGGTCCAGTTGCTCGCTGCTTTCGGCGCCGTCGGGAACCTCGATGTCGGATGCAAGAAGGTTTCGGACGGCGTCCACGCCGACGACCGTGTGCGCCCGTAAAGGAACGGTGGTCAGCGGCAGAGGCTTCAGGGCGGCGGGCAAATTCTCGATGGCGTCGGTCTCTCGGCGGTGGACCGCGTCGGCCAGGTCGTCACCGGTGGCGGCTGCGGGGAGAACAGCATTGACGACGAGGTGTTGGCTGGTGATGCCGATCTGTGCGAGTTCTTCGCTGGTGCGTGCTGCTTCGCGCAAGGTCGCCTGCTGGGCTCGGGCGACCAGCACCAGTCGGGTGATGGCGGGGTCGGCCAGGCGGCGGACGGCTTCGGCGTAGACCGCGCGGGTGCGGTCGAGCCCGGCCATCGGGCCCAGGCAGGAGGCGTCTGCCTTGCCGGCGTCCAGGAAGGAGGTCCACTCACCGGGCAGTTGCAGCAGTCGGATCGTGTGTCCGGTCGGTGCGGTGTCGAAGACGACGTGGTCGTAGTCGCTGATGCGTTCGTCGTCGGCCAGGAAGCTGGTGAACTCGTTGAAAGAGGCGATCTCGGTCGTGCACGAACCCGAAAGCTGTTCGGTGATCGAGTCGAGCTCGGCCTGGGGGAGCAGGTCACGGACCGGTGCGATGATCTTCTCCCGGTAGGCCTCGGCGGCCTCGTTCGGGTCGATCTCGAGCGTATCCAGTCCGGGTACCTGGGGTACGGGCGTGATTCGGTCACCGACGGTGAGGTCGAACACCTGCCCGACATTGGATGCCGGGTCGGTCGACAGCAAAAGGACGCGCTTGCCGGATTCCGCGAGGCTCACTGCTGTTGCGCAGGCCAGCGAGGTCTTCCCGACTCCGCCCTTGCCAGTGAAGAAGACGAACCGGGGGAGTCCTTCCAGAAACGTCAAGGTCATATCGAACTCCGTTCAGCAGCAGTCGGATTCGGCGTCGGGACCGCAGGCTTTCGCGGTCGAGGACAGGCCCACATCGGTAACGCCGGCGGGAAGACCGGCCGGTGCAGTGATACCGGTGAAACGCGAGAGTTCATCGCGGTCCGGATACCGCCCGGTCACGACGGTCACTCCGTCCACCGTCGTCAACGGCAGACCGGCTGAACCCGCGACCCGCAGAAAGTCGGCGACGACTTGGTTCGCGGCAAACGCCGATGGATCGTTCCCGAGGTTGTGCCGCTCTATGTCGGCACCCTGATGCTGCAGGTGATCGAGGTCGGCGGTGAAGCGCACCAACTCCTCGTCCAGTTCCGGCCCGCAGACCCCGGTGTTGCAGCACAGCGCAGGCTCGAAGACGCGGACGGCCGGGCCCAGGATGGACGGACGCGACTCAGACATGATTCTCCTTGGAACTGTCAGTGCTGGTAGAGCGGTCGAAGCGTGGACGCAGGGCGAGGGCGACGTAGACCAGAGCGACGAGCACGGGCACTTCGATCAGTGGACCGACCACACCGGCGAGTGCTTGGCCGGAGGTGACTCCGAAGGTCGCGATCGCGACGGCAATCGCGAGTTCGAAGTTGTTTCCGGCGGCGGTGAAGGCGAGCGTCGTGGTGCGCTCGTAGCTCATGTCGAGAGCTCGGCCGAGCAGGTAACCGCCTCCCCACATGACGACGAAGTAGGCCAGGAGCGGGAGTGAGATCCGGGCAACGTCCATCGGGCGAGAGGTGATCTGTTCACCCTGCAGCGCGAACAGGATCACGATGGTGAACAGCAGGCCGTACAGCGCCCACGGGCCGATCTTCGGCAGGAAGGAACGCTCGTACGCGTCTGCGCCCCAACGCTTCTCGCCGATCCTGCGGCTCAGGTATCCGGCAAGCAAGGGGATGCCGAGGAAGATCAGAACGGACTTGGCGATCTGCCATGCGGACACGTCGAGCTGGGTCTGGTCGAGTCCGAGCCAGCCCGGCAGGACAGACAGGTAGAACCACCCGAGAGCCGCGAACGCGATGACCTGGAAGACCGAGTTGATCGCGACGAGTACGGCAGCGGCCTCCCGATCGCCGCAGGCAAGGTCGTTCCAGATGATCACCATCGCGATGCAACGGGCCAGGCCGACAATGATCAGGCCGGTGCGGTACTCCGGCAGATCGGGCAGGAAGATCCACGCGAGGACGAACATCAGGGCCGGGCCGATGATCCAGTTGAGCGCGAGGCTCGCGCCCAACAAACGCCGGTCACCGGAAACGGTGTCGAGCCGGTCGTAGCGCACCTTGGCAAGCACCGGGTACATCATCACCAGCAGTCCGATGGCGATCGGAAGCGAGACTCCGTCCAACTCCACGGCGCCGAGTGTGGATCCGAGGCCGGGCACCAATCGGCCGAGCAGTAGCCCGATGACCATCGCGGCAAGGATCCAGACCGGAAGGAAGCGATCGAGAGTCGAGAGCTTGGTGGCGACCGATGGCTCGGACTTCGCGGTGTGCGTCCGCGTGTCGCTGATGGGCGTACCGCCCGGACGATCGCAGCCTTGGCGAACTCGTGCACCTCGTGGGTGTAGCAGATCCCCACGTCTGTCCATCCGCTCGCTTCGAGGGCGTCTCGGTACGCGGCCTCGCTCAGAGGTGGAGCGAGCGGAGTCGGCGTACCGCTGCCGTACCTGTTCACGGATGTCGGACCGGTCGACCATGAGTTGTTCCTCGGATTAGATGAACGTCGATACAGCAACCCTGGCGGATTGCTTCGATATTTGTCAATATGGATGGATGACGAAGCTCGCGCCTGCTCCCGCCGCCGACTGCTGTGCACCTGGTGAGCCGGCCGGACTGTGCGTCTCGGATGCCGAGGCTGCTGCGGTGCTGCTCAAGGCCGTGGCCGACCCGGTGCGGCTTCGTCTGTTCTCCCGGATCGCCGCGGTTACCGATTCGCTGTGCGTCTGCGACATCCAGGACGTCGGGGTGTCCCAGCCGACGGTCTCGCACCACCTGAAGAAACTGCGCGAAGCCGGGCTCATCGACTGCGAGCGCCGCGGTACATGGGTGCACTACTGGCCGACCGAACTCGGCAAAGAGGTCAACCGTGCGGTGAGCACACTGGCGAGACTTCGGGCCTGACCGGCGCGGGGGCCAAGACAGCCCCGCCACGCGACCCGAGCAAGCTCGATATCCGAGGGCGGATCAGATGTGGATCGTCGGGTCCTGCTCGCGGCGAAGGGTCTGAGCCGCGAGTGCAAGAGCGAGCGCCAGGGCGAGTCCGATTCCGTTGAGCAGCAAAGCGAGTCCGGAGTCGTTGAGCACGAACCCGAAGGTCCAGAGCACCAGCAGACCGATCAAGGTCTCGCGGCCGAAGCGGACGCGGGCAAGCGCGTCATCGAGCGCCCGGCCAGGACGTGAGGTCGGTCGGGCAATCATCCAGATCAGCACGGCGAGGGCGATGGGCACGAGCGGGCTGAACGGCGTCCCGAACACCAACCGCACGTTCGCACCGAGCTTGTCACCGACGACGCCGAGACCCTCGCCGTCGATCACCTGTTGCACGAATTTGCCCAGGTGGGTGCGGGATTCGGCCGGACGAAGCCAGTCGGCGAACGCGAGCACTGCCGCCACGGCCAGCGCGGCCACCCCGGCGAACAGCACCAGACGCAGACGCAACCGGGCGGCGAGCGCGAGCAGGGCCAGCACCACGGCGGCCAGCACGACGGCCGGCGGACCGCCGAAGTCCGCTCCCCAGCCGGGCCATCCGTCGATGATCACGGTGGCCAGGCCGGCGAGGGCGATGGTGACCGCTGCGAGGCGTCGTTCACCGCGGACGATCAGCGCGCCGGCACCGAGGCCGGCTGCGATCAGGGCGCTGGTGGCGAAGAGTCCGAACCCCACGTTGCCCATGCCGTAGAAGCGGCCGCCGTTGATCGGTTGCAGGCCGAGCAGCGATCCGAACTGAAGCCTCGAACCGTGCATCACGTCCACACCGATGATCACCCAGGTGGCGATCGCGACGGCGATGATCGGGCCGGTCGGGGTGCGGCGCCACCGACCGGCGTACGCGATCGACACGATGATGCCTGCGAACAGCAGCGTGAAGACCACCAGCCAGACCGGCGCCGCGGGCCAGGCCGCCCATGGTGCCAAGACGCTGAGGAAGGTGGCAGCCGGAACGGCGGCCCACACGGTGACGACTGGTGGCAGCCAGCCGGCGACACGAGTGCGGCTGCGCCACAGCAGGATCCCGAGGATGAGTCCGAGCAGCGCCCAGCCGGCGAAGAACGGGACGCTGAGGTCGAACACGCCGCGCAACTGGTCGTCGGCCTGCCGCGCCTGATTGACCAGCGAGGACGACGGAGTCTCATTGGGAGCCAGTTGCAACGGTGATCCCTGCACCTGCGAAGGCACGGGACCAAGTGGCGCGAGGAATGTCGCGGTCAGGTCGGGCAACTGGACGATGCCCGACTGGCGCACGGACGCCGACCACAGCGTGCCGTGCTTCACCGAGTTGCCGAGCACGAACAGCATCCGAAGCCGTGCGTCGCCGGGCTCCTGCTGGCCGGGTCCGTCGGAGAGACCGGTGACGATCACCGTCGCGGACGCGGGGATGCCGGCGAACGCCTCGTTCAGCTGGGCCATCGTGGTGCGCGCCGAACCACCGGATGCGTCGACGAGGGTGAGGGCGCACTTGTCGTAGCGAGCGCCTTTCACCGAGGGGGTGAACGAGTCGACCGTGCCGTCACTGCCCAAGGCGCCCAGGGCCGCGTCCTGGCCCACGGCAGCGACGCACTTGCCGGCTGCGCGGTAGCGGTCGGCGAGCAGGCCGATCCGGTCGGCCTCGTCGGTGTTCCACGACGACCGGTCGGCGAACCTGGCGCCGCTCCCGGAGACCGCCGGCTTCGGCGGATCGGTGCAGAGCGCAGGAACCGACACACCTCGTCCTGCAGAGACGCTGAGCCAGGCGTCCGTCGAACACGTACCCGTCTTGCCGCCACGAGGCGTGACCGAACCGATCGCGCCGTAGTCGAGCGTCTCCCGCAGATCCGGGTACGCGGCGCGGGTGACATCGGCCCAGCGAAGACCGGGTGCGGCGATCACGACGATCGACCGGTCGGCCTTCAGATCGGTGCGGTCGGGGGCGCGATCGACCAGGTTCACCAACCCCAGGAGAGCGGCGAAGGAGACCAGAGCAGCCAGGACGACGAGGGTGTACCGGCGGGTCATGCGCTCAAGGGTAGGCGTCCACCCGTGCTGCAGTTCGACGGTGCCGAGCTGCGACCGCCGTATGATCCCGGGACTCGGCTGCTGCCGGTGGACAGGCACAATGTCCGGGTGACCGATCAGACCCGCCGCCGACTCGCCTGGGTCGGTGCAGCGGCCCTGATCCTGGCCTCACTCGCACCGCTCGTCTGGCTGCACCTGATCGATGCCCGGCCGGGTCGCTGGCAGGTGGACCTGGAGGTCTACCGCAATGCCGGCATCTCCCACCTGATCGGCCGGCCGGTGTACGAGTCGATCACGCCGCCGCCGCAGCTGCTGCCGTTCACCTACCCGCCGTTCCCGTCGATGCTCGCGGTCCCGCTGGCACTCATTCCGTTCCACGTCGCCGGCGTGCTCTGGTACGCGCTCCAGGCACTGACCAATGTCGCGATCGTCTGGATCGTCGGACGGCGCTGGTGGACCAAGCCAGAATGGTGGCGTCCGCTGACCTTCGGTCTGGCGCTCGCGGTCGCCCAGCACATGCTGCCGGTCACCGACGGGTTCCGATTCGCGCAGGTCGGTGCGTTCCTGCTGCTGCTCGTGCTGGCCGACTTCACCCGGTGGCGTCCGGTGCGTCGGATCCCGTTCGGTGTGTTGACCGGGTTCGCCGCCGCGATCAAGCTCACCCCGGCGATCTTCATCGTCCATCTCGCGATCACCCGTCAGTGGCGCGCGTTCTGGACCGCGACCGGCACAGCGGCTGGGCTCACGCTCCTGGCAGCGGCGGTGGACTTCCAGACCTCGGTCGACTTCTGGTTCGGCGCGTTGCTCGACCCTCACCGGCTCGGTTCCAACGCCGGTGTCTCCAACCAGTCGATCCGCGGCATGATCTACCGCCTGCGCGGCGACAACCTGGCCGGGTCCTTGATCTGGATCGTGCTCGTGGTGGCCGTCCTGTTCGTCGGGATGCGGATCGCCAAGCAGGCCCACGACCAGCGCAACACTCTTGCTGCGGTCGCCGCGGTCGCCCTGGTCGGTGTGCTCATCTCGCCGGTGTCCTGGATCCACCACCACAACTGGCTGTTGGTGGTCTTCCCGGTGCTGATCAGCCTCGCGGGACGCGACCGCAAGCGGCTGGCGATCATCGGGCTGCTGTTCGTGACGTACACGTTCAAGTGGCCGTGGTGGGCGTTCTGGGCGATGAACTCCCCGGGCGACATCGCGACCGACTGGTCGCTCAACCCGTTCTGGCAGCTGTTGGCGAACAGCTACGTCATCGCTGCGTTCGGGGCTCTCCTGCTGATCGGGAAATGGCTGCGATCCGCGCCCGTTGCATCACGACCAGCGGAGCCAGCAGCATCAGCCCGGCCGCAGGGATCCCCGTCCCCGAGTCGTTGACCGCGAAGCCGATGATCCAGCACACGGTGACGGCTGCCATTCCGTTCTGCAGCACCGGCAGGTGCGCGAAGATCGGGCGCAGTGGTGCACCCAACGGGGTCTGCGGGCGCAGCAGGACGTAGCTCAGCAGCAGCGGGATCAGCGGCACGAGCAGCGACAACGGACTCTCGGTCAGCATGTTCCAGTTCGCCTGCCACACCCGTTCGGCGCGGGAGAAGTTGCCGTTCATCACGGCTTGGGCGAAGAAGTCACCCAGGTGGGTCCGTTCGGCCGGGCCGCGCAGGTAGTCCAAGGCCGCCATGCCGGCGACGACCAATCCCGCGGTCGCGCTGATGATCAGGAAGCGCAACCAGGTCAGGCGCAGCCCGGCGGCGTTGATCGTGAGGTACGCGAACGCGGGGAGCATCGCGATCGGCCCGCCGGCTTCGGCGCCCCACCCGGGGTAACCGTCGACGACGATCGCCGCCACGCCGACCAGGGCCACGGTGAGCGCTGCCAGTCCGTGACGTCCCTCGTCGTGCCGGGTCAGCGGGCTGGCGACGATCGCGGCGAACAACAGGGCCGCGGTCGCGAAGAAGGCGAAACCCACGTTGCCCATGCCGAAGAAGCGTCCGCCGTACACCGGTTGAAGTCCGAACATCGACAGCAGTTGCAGGTCGTCCCCGTGGGTGACGTCCAGGGCGATCACCGTTCCCGTGATCAGACACAGCGCGGCCGTCGAACCACCGAGCCAGCGCCGCCACGGCCCCAGCAGAGCGACCGCTGCCAGTATGACCGCGATGAGCACGACCCCGCCGACGAGAAAAAGTCTGGGCCGGTCGTGCCTCCACCACGGGTAGGCGTTGACCAGGAAGGTCGACACCGGCATTGCGACGGCGGTCGCCGCGACGAAGGCGACGAACTGGTGCGCTGCTCTGCGCAGCTTGTCGCGGCCGCGGGCGGCCAGCACCATTGCATACCCGGCAGCGAGAAGCACGACGATCACGACGTAGAAGCCGATGACGAAGTCCCGGACCGTCGCGTGCTCGACGTGCAGCGCGTGGCTGAGTTCAGCCGTACGCAGCACCGGAGCGGTCGGACTGCCGGACGGCTGGACCAGCAGGTTGCGTCCCTCGGGCAGGTTCGGGGCCTTGTCGCCTGCGCGGGAGAAGATGAATGCGGACAGGTCGGTGAGCTGGACGATGCCGCGCTGACGGGTCGAGGCCGACGTGAGCAGCCCGTGCTGGACGCCGGGGCCGACCACGACCACGGGGTGCAGGCGCTCCGGGCCGGCGTCGTCCCCGAAGGAGCCGACCACAATCGTCGAGCGCGGGGGAGCGCTGTCGAGAATGCGCCGCAGGAAGGTGTCGTCCGGACGGTCGAGGCTGATGAAGGTGATGTTGCATCGGTTGATGTCGACCGCGCGAGGGTCCGGGGAGTAGTGCCCGACGACGCCGTTCCTGTCGGCGGCGCCGAGGGCCGCGTCCCGGCCGCCGGCAGCGATGCACCGCCCGGACGTGGACTGGCTGAACAGGCTGCCGACGGCACCGATCGGAGCCGGTTGCTGGCGCGCGAGCGTGGTCCGTCGCCAGGACGGCCAGTCGGGGAAGTTTGCCGAACCATCCGGGTACGTTTCGGGTGCGGGCGTCACTGGGCACGGTTCGGTGGGTTCGCCGGGCGGGGTCGCGCGCACGGATTTCCACAGGGTGGTGCGGACCCCGGCGGAGAGGCTGAGCCAACTGTGCGGCGAGCAACTGTGATCGGACATGCCGCGGGTCGTCATCGCGCCGACCGCACCCTCCCGGGCGAGGTCCCACAGGGCGGACGTACGTGCGTCCGGACCGTCGGTCAGCGTCAGGCCGCGAGCCGAGATGACGATGAGCGGACCGGGTTGGTCGCTCACCGGCTGGACCTTTGGTCGGGCCTGGACAGCAGACCACGCGACCGACGCTGCGATGCACGCCATCACCGTGAATGCGGTGATGAGGATCCAGCGGCGCAGCATCAGGTCAGCCTAGGTGCCCCGCCTGTGCCGTACCGAAACGAAAGGCGGCCCCAGGTTCGATCGTGACGAACGCTTCACCCGCAGCTGGCAGCGTTGCTCACAGGGGCAGCCAGTGCGGCAGGTCGACCCCCGCCAGCTGCAGCGCCATCGTGGCGGCGAAGAACAGGCAGATGCAGCCGGCGATGCGTCGGATCGTGGCCAGCCGGATGCGCTGCAGCAAGGTGCGTCCGAGCAGCGCGGCCAGACCGGAGACCAGCGCCAGCGCAAGGAAGGCGCCGACGCCGACCGCCCACGGGTTGCCGCCGCGGGCCACGAACCCGGCGGTGGCGAGCTGGGACAGGTCGCCCCACTCGGCGAGGAACAGCACCAGGAAGCTGGTCGAGATGACCTTCAGGCCCTGGGCCGATTTCGTCGCCTTGGCGCCGAACTCCTCCTCGACCTCGTGCTCCTCCTCGTCCGCCCTTGATGCGCCCTTGAGCAGCAGCACACCGGCAACGAAGAACAACACCATGACGACGGCCTTGACCGGCGTTTCGGGCAGCCGTCCGAGCAGGCCACCGAACGCGACCGCGACGACCGTCTGCACGAGGAAGGCGGATGCGACGCCGACCCAGACCAGCAGTGGCCGGTACTTCGTCGACAACACCAAGGTGGCGATGAACGTCTTGTCCGGGAGTTCAAGGATGAAGAGCGTCGTGAAGACGGTGAAGGCGAGTGCGAGATCCATGTCCGCGCGAGTTTAGTGCCCGACTAACCTGCCCAGGTGACCTCCACCGCTGTGGCGCTGCTCGCCCTCGTCGTCGCGGTGCTCGCATTGGCGGGTGCTGCGGTGGCCGTCCTGAGTCTGCGCGCGGTGCAGCGCAACTTCGAGGTGCTCTGGGGCTCCAGCGAACGCGGTCACGACGTTGCGTCCGTGGTGAAGGCGGAGCACGACCGCATCAATGCACTCGACCAGCGGGTCACCGCACTCGCAGGACGCGTGGATGGAGTGCACGAGCACGTCGCCGCCGGGCTGCGACACGTCTCGGTGGTCCGTTACGACGCGTTCGGCGACATGGGCGGACGCCTGTCGTTCTCGGCCGCGATCCTGGACGACTCCGGGGATGGTCTGGTGATCAGTTCGATCCATGCCCGCGGTGAGTCACGCACCTACGCCAAGGGCGTGATCGACGGGCGCAGCGAGATCACGCTGTCACCCGAAGAGCGCCAGGCCCTCGCTGCGGCGCGATCGGACCACCGCGATGCCTGACCGCCCCACCCGAATCGGCGTGAGTTGGTGCCCTTCGCCGGGCGCGGCCAAGGGCACGAACGCACGCCGATTCTTGCGACTTGCAACGGCACCCGCACCCGTACCAATGAGGATCACATGAGCTACGGATACTTCGGACCTCGCGGCACCTTCACCCAGGCCGCGCTTGCCTCGTACCTCGAATCCAACGGCGCTGCAGCCGAGTTGGAGCGTTCGGTGCCGTTCTCGACCGTGCCCGCGGTGCTGGACGCCGTGATGTCGGGCGAGGTCGACTTCGGTGTCGTCCCGATCGAGAACTCGGTCGAGGGCGGGGTCTCTGCGACGCTCGACGCGCTCAACGCCCGCGAGGACCTGTTCATCAGGGCCGAGGTTCTCGTACCGATCACGTTCGTCCTTGCAGCGCGTCCCGGAACGCCGCTGGAGTCCATTGATGCGGTGGGTTCGCACTCGCACGCCTGGGCACAGGTGCGCGGGTGGATGAGCACCAACACCCCTGCGGCACAGTACGTTCCGACCCTCTCCACGGCAGCTGCGGCCGAGGCGCTCGCGTCGGACGATGACGTGCCCTATCAGGCTGCGGTCTGTGCCCGGATGGCTGCGGAGACGTTCGGGCTGGAGGTGCTGGCCGAGGGAATCGGCGACAACGCGTCCGCGGTGACCCGCTTCGTCGTGGTGTCGGGGCCGGGCAAGCTGCCGGCCTCGACCGGGGCCGACAAGACGACGCTGATGCTCTTCCAGCACGACGACCACGCCGGTGGTCTGCTGGCGTTGCTCGAGCAGTTCGCCGCCCGTGGGATCAACATGACCCGTTTGGAGTCGCGTCCGACCGGTGTGGCGATGGGCTCGTACTGCTTCTCGATCGACTTCGAGGGTCACCTGGACGATGCTCGCGTGGCGGAGACCTTGAAGTCGCTGCACCGCGTGGCGGCGAAGGTGCGCTTCTTCGGTTCCTACCCGCGGGCCGACCGGCGTCCGGCAACTGTGGTGCCGACGGCGACGGACGAGGCGTTCGGCGAATCGCAGACGTGGTTCGAGATGTTGCGGCTGGACAGCTAGGACGCTGCCCCGGCGCTCCATTGCTGCACCCCTTCGCCGGCGGGATGCCAAGTCACACCTTCGGCCGTGACGGTCGCAGTCAGATTGTCGCGGTGGACGATGCGGTGGTGGGTGCTGCACATGAGTGCCGAGTTGAGCAGCGAGGTCTCGCCGCCGTGCCACCAGTACTTCACATGGTGGACCTCGCACATGACCGGCGGTCTGGTGCATCCCGGATGAGTACAGTGTCGATCTCGTTGAATCACTGCTGCGCGGAGTTCCTTGTCGACCAGTCGACGTTTTCGACCGACGTTCAACGGTTGGCTCTTCGATCCGAGCACCATCGGGATGATCTCGGCGTCGCAGGCCAGTTGTCTGACCGTGTCGGGCGTCATCCCGACTCCGCCTTGGCTGTAACCGAGGCCGGACAGGACTCCGGCGAGGTGTTCGTAGTTGATGGTGACCACGATTCTCGCGGTGCCGGCAGACTTGGTCTGACCGTCGTTGTCGACCGCCTGCGCGGCAATACGGATGAGTTCGGTGAACGCATCGGCGCGGCGCTTCCCGGGGGTGCGCAGATCGGGCTCGCCCTTGCTCTTCGAACTGTCGTGGTGAGCATCGCCGTCGGCCTCGTCCGTCCGATGGTTGTGGTGCACGTTGTCGCAGCACTCGGAGGCCGGCGAAGGGGCGGCCATCGCCTGGATCGCGTGCTTCGCCTTCTCGGCGTTGTCGGGGCTGAGGTCGGCGATGAGCCGTACCAACCCGTTCGGCAGGTTGGACCACGACAGCGACTCGTGCCGCTGCATAGCGTCTTCCTTGGCATCAGGCTGGTCGTCGTCAGCGAAGCGGGCGACGATCCGGCGGGTGAGTTCACGGACTGCCTTCGCGCCGGACCCGGGCGGCAGGCAGAGGAACGCGCCCAACAACTCGTCGCGATCGGCGCCCGGCAGTATCGCGGTGACCGGTCCGATCTCGTGCAGTGCGGTCGCCGCGATGGCGGTGTTGGTGCGTCCGCTGATGATCGCGTCCAGCACCAGTGCGTTCTTGGGTGCACGACAGGCTTGGGCAAGCTTCGCCAGGCGCGAGCAGTGTCCGGGCTCCAGTCCGGCGACGACCTGGAGGGGTTCCTTCGGATCGGCGTCCGTCGCCGCGCTCGGCTCCTGACCGATCGGGACGAGAGGGCCGGCCGCGCCTGTGCCCGCCTCACCCATGACGGCGGTGATCGATTCGCCGCGGGACAGGCGGCCGATCCATTGCGCTGCGTCGGCTGCCGTGGAAGAGGCCACCAGGCCGCGATCGATCGCATCGGTCGTCAGGGCGACCACAAGCGCCTCGGTCTGTTGCATGTGCGCGAGCGCGGAGCGTGCGGCCGCGGTGAGTTCGGCGTCGGTGAGGTTCGTACTGATGTCGGCCAGGCGCCGCACGGCCGGCAGCGCACCGGCCACGGTGTCGACGCAGCCGGCTGCCTCACCGGGGCGACTGGGCGCAGCCTCGCGCATCCCGAACGCGATCGGGCCCTGGGCCAGCGGGTCGTGCGGCAGTGGAATGTCGTCGATGGCCATACCCGGTCACCCCTCCCCAGAAGTGCTCTACCTGATGCATTCATCGTACATGTGTTCGAAGATGAATGGAAGAGGCTCGGTTACGAATTTCGTTCGTCGACAGCGAAATTCACCTACCGGCGGGTATCCACAGCCCCTTGTTTCGGCGCTGGTTGTCCACAGGCCGCGGACGCCGGTTGACGGCGGCTACCGAGCCGGACGAAGCGCTTGTTCGACGATCGGCCACCAATGGCGCGCGTCCAGAGACTGACGCGCTACATCGAGCGTGACCCACGTGCCCGCCACCACGGGTTCCACCTGCGCATCGACCACGATCACCGGCAAGTGAGCGTGCGGGACCGGGTGCGGATACGGACCTCGGCGGTGCTGCCGGCGGGGAGCCAGGGTGCGGACGGCGTTTCGCCGAGCAACTTCTCCGACTCGTGAATGGAGCAAAGCTAGGCGACGTCTGCAGCCGGTCGTGGTGTGGCGGTCGCCTGCTCCTACGGGGCGCCCGTTGAAGGCGCCTTCGGTCCCTGGGGCAGGACGAAGACGAAGCGACCCCGAAGTCAGGCCGGACGAACCCAGACCACGTAGTTGTTCAAGTGGTGACCGTCGACGACCTTGGACGCACGGTCGCAGGTGATGAGCGCGACGACCGGGGTTTGCGAGGAGCCCCAGACGCGGGCGTCCCTGGTGAGTGCGGTCTTGTTGACCGACTGCCGCTCGGTGACCTTCCAGACCAGGGTGCGTCCGTTGCTGCACTTCACCGAGACGGACGCGCCAATCGCGACGCGGTCGAGTTCGTAGAAGTCGTCCGGCCCGTCGTACGTCACGTGACCGGCGACGACGGAAACGCCCTTGTCGCCGGGCTGCGGCGATTTGTCGTACCACATGGTGGTGCGGGCGGGCGGGTAGATCTGGCCCTGGGAGTTCGTGCCCATGGCGACGATCGGCTCGGTGATCCCGACGCTCGGGACGTCGACCCTCGTCGGCACGCAACCCTGTCCGGGGGTCGCAGCGATCGATGTCGGACGACTGTTGTCCTTCGGCCGGGGCACCACCGTCGACGTCGTGGAAGAGCCGGCCGGGCTACTGGTCGCTGATGTCGGAGTCGATACGGATGTACCTGGGGCAGAACTGGATTCGGGGGACGAGGATGCACCGCTGGTGCCGCTGGAGGTCTGGTTCGTCGAGCCAGGATCGGCAGGGGCCGAACCGGTGCCCGAGACGCCGGTCGTCCCGGAGGTGGCCGACGTGGCGGCGCCGTCGCCCGAGTCGTCGGAGCACCCGGCGAGCAGTCCCGTCGCCAGGGCGGTTGCGGCCAAGGTGGCGGGAACGAGTGCGGAGCGCATCGGATCAGTCCTTGCTCGGGCCGGTCGGGACGCCTTCAGCCTAGGCGGTCGCGCGCTGCTCCGCCGCCTGGTGACGCATCGCGTGGGCGATGCGTCCGGAGTCGATGCGCAGTTCCCGCGGGGTGCCGCTGATCGGATGGGTGTAGCCGATGAACCACATTCCCGCAGCACCGCAGCGCCCGGCGCCTGATGTCCGCGGGAGACGACGGGGCGTGCGTGCTCGTCCAGCACGCCGAGATCGCCGATGAGCGGTTCCAATCCGTGGGTGTATCCGGTGATCGAAGCAGGCTCGCTTACGTGCCGGGAACCATGAACCGCAGTTCGACGTCGCACTGCCGGTTCACACGCCCCGCGCGGCGGGGCCCGAGAGGGAGAAACACCATGAAGAACACGGTTCGTACGCGGGCAGCGGCAGCGCTGGTGGTAGCCGGAATGGCGGCGGGGATCGGCGTCGTCGCCTCACCCGCAGCGCAGGCGGTCGACGACGACATCCAGACCTGCCGGGTCAAGACCAGTAGCGGCACAGTGATGGCGTCCTACAAGGTGACGCGATACAACGGCAAGCTGCGCGACAAGGTCGTCATCAAGCCGATCTACTACAAGACCAACAGCAACTACACCTTCCGCGGACTGTCCGCAGTGATGATGCAGCACAGCTGGGTCGGCGGAAATCGGTGGGGGGGCTACTACATCACGCGAGGTGTGTGGGACACGATCACGATGGAGTCCGCGCGCGGCACGAACGCCCGCGGGGCCGAGGTGCACATCCGACTCGACCACAAGAAGCTCGGGTCGTACGCCGACGTGGACAAGACCTGCAAGGTCTTCTTCTACTGACCGATGTTCAACAACGCCGGCACCTCACGGGGTGCCGGCGCTTCGTCGTTCCAGAGCGCGCATGCCTGCGCGCATCATCAGTCGATGGTTGAGGACCAGCACCGGTGCGCCGATGCTGGCTGCAAGACCGTAGCCCCGCTTGGTGGCGACGGCCTCCTGGTCGTAGACCAGTCGGGCTCGTCCGGCTTCAGGGGAGACGACGAACTGCGTCCAACCGGTCAGGTCGCCCTCAAGCGAGGCCTTGAGCGTCCCACTGGTGGAATCTTCCACCAGCGCAATCAGCTTGATTCGGAACGTGATCGGTAGTACTGAGCGAATGGCGACGTGGCCGCTGACGTCGTCGATGCGTTCGACCGAATGCACCTGCGGCCACCACAGCGGCCAGCTGTCGATGTCGCGCAATGCCTCGAAGACCCGGCCGGGCGCGGCGTCCAGATCGAACTCGGAGTGGAACCGGAAGAGGCGGGTCACGAGGGTTTCGACGAACGAGGAACCCGTACCACGAGCGACTTCGGTTTGATCGAGATCCGGACGGCGAGCGCGTGCTCGTGCACCTCACCATCGATCTCGACGCGGGTCGGTTCCTCGCACTCGATCCGGATCGACTCCGCGGTGCGGTGCCGCACCTGGGACGTGGTCCGGGTCGAGGCCGACAGCACCTGCGTGATCAACGGCGCCCATGAGGCGCGCTCGGCAGACAGTTCGAGGACGTCCAGGACGCCGTCGTCGGGCTCGGCGTCCGGCATCAGGCGAACGCCACCGGTCAGGCGTCCGCAATTGCCGACCAGCACGGTTGTCAGTGGACGCTCATCCTCGAAGTCGTTGTCGTCCAATGCGATTCGCATCGGCGTGCGCCTGGCGTTGATGTGCCGCAGTCCCGCGATCGGGTAGGCGAGCCAGCCGGCTCGCGCCTTGAGGCGTTCGGACGTCGACGCCATGATCTCGGCGTCCAGCCCGCACCCGGTCATCACCGTGCAGATCGCGGACTCGTCCGCGACCCCGTCCCCGGTGGTGTCGATCTCCACGAACAGCGTGTCGATCGCCCGGTCGCGGCCGGCGAGCGCTGCCCGCAGCGCGACCTTGCGATTGCGGATCGGCAAGCCCAGGTTGCGGGCGAGCAGGTTTCCGGTGCCGGCAGGAAGGACCGCGAGCGGGATGCCACTTCCGAGGAGCGTGGTCGAGACGTTCCGGACCGTCCCGTCGCCGCCGAGGGCAACGACCAGATCGACCTGGTCGGAGATCGCCTGTTGGGTCTGACCGAACCCCGGATCCTCGATCGTGGTCTCGTGCCAGACGGGCGCCGCCCAGCCATGACGACGCATCACCTGCTCCACCTCGCGGTGCAGCAGGCGCATGTCCTTGATCTTGATCGGGTTGACGACCATCGCAGCGCGCTTCATGGCGGGCCCAAGCCTGCCAGCCGATGCGGCCTTGCGGTAAACCGGGAGGTAATGGGTCTGGCTCAGCGACTAGCCTGGCTCGCGTGATCGACATCAAGTTGCTGCGCGAGAACCCCGACGCCGTCAAAGCCAGCCAGCGTGCCCGTGGCGAGGACGAGTCCGTCGTCGACAAGATCCTGGACGCCGACAAGGCGCGCCGATCCTCACTCGGTGAGTTCGAGCAGCTGCGCGCGCAGCAGAAGTCGGTCAGCAAGGAGGTCGGCGCGGTGATGGGCCGCCTCAACAAGGCGAAGAAGGCCGGCGAGGACGTCAGCGAACTCGAGGCCGAGGCCGACCGCGTCCGTGGCGAAGCCGCCACCCTCGCCGCACGGGTCAAGGAACTGGACGCCGCCGCCGACACCGAGGGTGATGCGTTCACCGCCCTGATGCGTCAGGTCGGCAATGTCGTCATCGACGGTGTGCCCGCCGGTGGGGAGGAGAACTTCGTCACCATCGAGGAGCGCGGCACCAAGCCGACCTTCGACTTCGAGCCGCTCGACCACCTCGCCCTCGGCGAGAAGCTGGGCGCCATCGACATGGAGCGCGGCGCGAAGGTGTCGGGCTCGCGGTTCTATTACCTCAAGGGTCAGGGCGCGGTGCTCGCCCAGGCGCTGATGGCGTACTGCCAGCAGATCGCCCGCGAAGAGGGACTCACCCCGCTGATGGTGCCCAACCTCGTGCTGCGCCGGACGATGGCGGGCGCCGGGTTCATCGACAGCCACGCCGACGAGGTCTACCTGCTCGAAGCCGACGACCTGTTCCTCACCGGCACCTCCGAGGTGGCGCTCGCCGGCTACCACGCCGACGAGATCCTCGATCTGAACAATGGTCCGCTGCGTTACTCGGCGACGTCCACCTGTTACCGCCGCGAGGCCGGTTCGTACGGCAAGGACACCCGCGGCATCTTCCGCGTGCACCAGTTCACCAAGACGGAGATGTTCATCTACTGCAAGCCCGAGGACGCCGAGGCCGAGCACGACCGCCTGCTGCGCATCGAGAAGCGGGTGCTGGACGGACTCGAGGTGCCCTACCGGATCATCGACGTCGCCGCCGGCGACCTGGGCGGGCCCGCCGCACGCAAGTTCGACTGCGAGGCATGGGTGCCCACGCAGGACACCTACCGCGAGCTCACCTCGACCTCGAACTGCACCACCTACCAGGCCCGCCGCCTCGGTGTCCGATACCGCGGCGCCGACGGCAAGCCGGAGGTCGCGGCGACGCTGAACGGCACGATGCTCACCGACACGCGTCCGATCGTCGCCCTGCTGGAGAACCACCAGCAGGCGGACGGTTCGGTGCGGGTGCCGGCCGCGCTGCAGCCGTTCGTCGGCACGGACGTCCTCAAGCCGATCGCCTAGGTCGAGCGCTTCTACCGCTACTTGTTCCAGCGCCGCGCGACGGTCCTGCACTAACCTCGCTCTGGGGAATCGTCGGTGCCCATCATCGGCGCTTGGATCAAGAGGAGTTGGACGTGTCCGACAATCAGGGAGCAGGCGGCTGGGATCAGCCGACTCACGCCATGCCGAAGTTGCCGCCGCAGGGCGGGCAGTCCGACCCTCAGCAGGGCGGTTACGGACAACAACCGCAGCAGGGCGGCCCCGGCTACGGCCAGGGTCAGCAGGGTGGCGGTCAGTACGCAAACCCGCAGCAGGGTGGCCCGGGGTACGGCCAGGGTCAGCAGGGTGGACCCGGCTACGGCGGCCCTGCGCAGGGTGGTCAGTACGGCGGCCCGCAGGGTGGTCAGTACGGCGGCCCGCAGGGTGGTCCCGGCTACGGACAGCCGCAGCACCCGCAGCAGGGCGGCCCGTACGGTAACCAGCCGCAGGGTCAGTGGAACCAGCCGCAGGGCGGGTACGGCCAGCCCGGCTATTCCGGTGCTTCCGCCACCACGACCCGTCCGAGCGGTCTGGGCAAGACGTTGGGTTGGGCGTTGCTCGCTCTCGGTCTGCTGCTCGCGCTGGTCACCTTCGGCACGTGGGCCAGCGCCAACGTGAAGATGAACACTTCCGGCTACAACCTCGACATGAGCTACTCGATCAACGGCTTCGGCAGCGAGTCCTACGAGGGCCTCCCGCCCGGCGCCGACAAGCCGGACGAGTCCGATCAGGAAGGTCGTGACCCGTTCGGTCTGCCGATCCTGTTGATGGGCATCGGTATTGCGGCGATGGGTGTGCTGCGCGGGCTCGGTAAGGGAGGTCGCATCGGCGGCATCGTCGCCGCTGCGCTCGGCGCCATCGCGACGATCTTGGCGTTGCTCGACTGGAGTGAGGTCAAGGAGGACATGGACAAACTCAAGGACACCGCAACCAGCGGTGCGCAGGTCGACATCAGCACCGGTTGGGGCCTGTGGATGGCTCTGCTGCTCGGACTGGCCACCATCGCGGTGGGACTGGTCTCGGCGTTGAAGAAGTAGCCGACGAACGTTTGCGGAAGGGCGGGGTGCCGGTCGGCGCCCCGCCCTTCGCCATGCACGCAGGGTCGTGCTCGTACAGTGACGACGTGACGAAACTCCTGATCGGTCTCGACATCGACGGCACCACGATCCACTACGACGGTCACGCGTCCGACCGCGTCCGTAAGGCGGTGTCCGAGACGATCGCCGCCGGGCACGAGGTGGTCATCGCGACCGGTCGCTCGGTCACCGGCACGATGCCGATCGTCGAACTGCTCGGTCTGGAGGCGGGTTACCTCGTCTGCTCCAACGGTGCAGTGACGGCGCAGATCGACCCACAGGAACCGCACGGTTACCGGCTGATCGACAGCATCACCTTCGATCCGCGTCCGGTGCTCGACCGGTTGAAAGGTGCATGGCCGGACGGACTCGTCGCCATCGAGGTCATCGGCGAGGGTTACCTGGTCAGTGACCACTTCCCGGACGGCGAACTCGTCGGCGAGGTGCGCGTCGTGCCCTGGGAGGAACTCGCACAGCCGACCACCCGAATCACCTTCCGCTCACCGAGCGGCACCGCCGAGCAGTTCGTCGAGCTCGCCGAGGGCCTCGGACTGCACGGCGTGAACTACGGCGTCGGCTACACCGCTTGGCTCGACATCAACCCCGAGGGTGTCAGCAAGGCGTTCGCGTTGGAGAAGATCCGCAAGCACCTGGAGATCGACCTTGCCGACACCGTCGCGGTGGGCGACCATCGCAACGACCTGGAGATGCTCACCTGGGCCGGGCGTGGTGTGGCGATGGGTCAGGCGCCGGACGACGTGAAGGCTGTCGCGAACGAGGTGACCGGTACCGTCGAGGAAGACGGTCTCGCGCAGGTGCTGGAGTCGCTGTGAGCGATTCCGAGGCGAGTCATGGCTGAGTTGACCATCACGTCCGCGGCGAACCCACGCCTGAAGCAGCTGATCTCACTACGGCGCAGGCGAACTCGTGAAGAACTCGGCCTGACCCTGCTCGAGGGGTACGACGAACTCGTGCTCGCGCTCGAAGCCGGCGTCCGGTTACGCACGTTGTACTTCTGCCCGGAGCTGATGCTCGACGCCGACGTGCAGCAGCAGGTGGTGGACGAGGAACGCGACAACGGGGTCGAGGTGGTGCGGCTGGCGCGGCAGGCGTTCGAGAAAGTCGCGTATCGCGAAGGCGCGGACGGCTTCCTCGCTGTGGCTCCGTCCGTCCGACACGGGCTGGACCAGTTGGACCTGCCGGCCGACCCATTGGTGCTCGTTGCCGAGGGAGTGGAGAAGCCGGGCAACCTGGGTGCGATGTTGCGCACTGCGGACGCCGCCGGTGTCGACGCGGTCATCGCTGCCGACCCAGTGACCGACTGGGGCAACCCCAACGTGGTGCGCGGCTCGAAGGGCACGGTGTTCTCGGTGCCGGTCGCCTCCGCTTCCACGGATGAAGCTCTGAACTATCTGCATCGCAACGGTATTCACCTGCTCGCCGCAACGCCCGACACCGAGCTTCTGCATACCGACGCCGACCTCACCGGACCGGTCGCCATCGCGGTCGGCACCGAGAAGTACGGCCTGAGCGACGAAGTGCTGGAGCGGGCGGACGCGCGGATCAGGATCCCGATGGTGGGTCGCGCCAACTCGCTCAACGTCTCGACGTCCGCCGCGATCGTGCTGTACGAGGCGGTGCGTCAACGTGCCCGACGCTGAGCGCCCTCACCTGCGAGTGGTCCGACCAGGGGAGGCCCCCGTGGAGGTGACCCCGATTACGTTCCGGACTGATCGCAGTGGCACGATCTATGGCATGCGAGTCGACCATGTGGTTTATGCCGCTGAGGCCGAGGGCTTGATCCCCACGGCGAAGCGTCTGGGGGAGGCGCTGGGTGTCGAACCCGGCGACAGCGGGGTTCACCCCCGCTTCGGAACGCGCAACGTGATCATCCCGTTGGCGAACCGGCGTTTCATCGAGGTCGTCGAGGTGCTCGACCACCCGGCGTCCGACAAGGCACCGTTCGGCCAGGCCGTCCGCGCCCGTTCCGAGCAGGGTGGCGGCTGGCTGGGCTGGGTCGTCGAGGTTGCCGACATGGGGGCTGCCGAGAAGCTCGTCGGTCGCACCGCTGCGCCCGGCAACCGGCACCGTCCGGACGGCACCGAGGTCACCTGGACACAGTTGGGTGTCAAGGGTCTGATGTCCGATGCTCAGGTGCCGTTCTTCATCGCGTGGGACGGCAACGCGCCGCACCCGTCCGAGATCGGCGACACCGCTGCCGACCTGAGGGCAATGACCATCGCCGGTTCGCCCGACCGCGTGCGTGAGTGGCTCGGTCTGCTCGGTGAGCCGGGCGTCGACCGCGACGAGTGGGAGCCCGACATCGACTTCGAGTTCGTCGCGCCGCACGGCACGCCCTGCGTCCTGTCGGTCACGTTCGACACACCCGGCGGACGCGTCGAGATCTGATCAACCACGAACCCCGTCTCCCGATGAGGCGGGGTTCGTCGTTCTCGGCCCACCGTCGAAATACCCCGGAGGGGTATAGTGACTGCATGGTTGGTTACACCGGGACCAAGGACGACTACCTCAAGCGGCTGCGCCGGATCGAAGGTCAGGTGCGCGGCATCCAGCGCATGGTCGAGGACGACACCTATTGCATCGATGTCCTCACTCAGGTCAGCGCGATCACCAAGGCGCTGCAGGCAGTCAGCCTCGGGTTGCTGGAGGACCACATCGGACACTGCGTCGTCGACGCTGCCCGTGAATCGGACGAGGCCGCCCAGGCCAAGGTACGGGAGGCGTCCGACGCCATCGCACGCCTCGTGAAGAGCTGACGAAGGAGAATTCCAATGGAAACCAAGAAGATCACCGTCTCGGGCATGACCTGCGGCCACTGCGTGGGTGCGGTCACGGAAGAACTCACGTCGATCGACGGTGTGCAGGACGTGCAGATCGACCTCGTCGCCGGCGGTGATTCGCCCGTCACGATCACCAGTGACGCCCCGATCGCGGACGCCGACATCGCGGCTGCTGTCGACGAGGCGGGCTACCAGCTCGCCTGACTCTCACGCCATGGGTCGATGATCGGTACCCGCCGAGCGCTGCACGTCAGGTGCCGGAAGGAGCGGGAGTCACATCCAGGGACACCCCAACGACGGTCTCGGCTCAAGTTGGTGGCCGCCGGGTGAGTTGGTGGTCCTTGACGGACTTCGACCTGCGCCCATGGCCACCAACTCCGCCGTAGGCCACCACATCACGACCCCGACCTGGGCCTCAATCAGCGAGTTCTTCCGGAAGTTCGGCCACCTGCAACGCGCACCACGGACTCACGTCGCGTTCGCCGGAGAGCACCTGTGAACGGAACGCGGCCCAGTCGTGCCACTCGATCGCGGCGACCTCAGCCGGGTCGGGGCTCAGGTCGTCCGGCTCGGTGCAAACGGCGACATAGACCGGACAGACCTCGTTCTCGACGATTCCGTTGTCCATCACCGCGCGATACCGGAAATCCGGCAGAGCCGGGCGGAGATCGGTGAGTTCGATGCCGAGTTCCTGGCGGGTGCGGCGCCGGACGGCGTCCTCGACCGACTCGCCAGGAGCAGGGTGGCCGCAGCAACTGTTCGTCCACGCACCGGGCCAGGTCTCCTTGCGCAGCGCCCGTTTGGTCACCAGCACGCGTCCGGACTCATCGATGACGTAGCAGGAGAACGCAAGGTGCAGGGGTGTCGATTCGTTGTGCACCTCGCTCTTGGGACAGGTGCCGACGGCGTTGCCGTGCTCGTCCAGCAGGACGACTTCTTCAATGGTCTGTGCAGTCATCTGCTGCCTCCTGAACTCGGGATACGGAGTACTGGTGCGTTCGGTGCCGGGCTCGGCGAAGGTGCTGAGGTGCTGGACGGACGCAGCTTCCGGCTCACCGCGATCGCGACGACGGCGACCAGCCAACCGACAAGCACATCGATGACGTAATGCTCTGCGGTGAGCACGAGCGTCACTGCCATTCCCACGACGTAGGTACCGAGCAGGACGCGTCCGCGTCGTCCGACGTGGGGCGCGAGGAACAGCGCCACCAGCAGCGCGGCTCCGGCGTGAAGCGACGGCATCGCCGCTACCGGGTTGCTGCCGTCCTGCAGACGTTCGAGCAGCTGCCCGATCGGTCGCAGATGCAGGTAGTCCCAGCCGCTGGCCGAGGTGCGAACGACCGGTCCGATCTCACCGCGGTCCGACGCCCACCACGGCGGCGCGGCCGGGTAGAGCACGTACCCGGCCATGCCGAGGGTGCTGAAGGCCAGGACGGCGCCGATCCAGCGCGTGAACCGGGCGCGGATGCGGAACCACGCCACCGCCGTCACCAACGGGATACCCATGAAGTGGGTCACATAGATGACCGACGCGACGGCGTCGTACCAGTGCGGTTCCCCCGTCGCGAAGTGCTCCTGCAGCCAGACGGTCGGCACCGCTGCGAAAAAGCTGCGGTCGACGTCCGCGGGGCCGGAAACCTGCAGGCCGATGCCGATGCGGTTGGTGGCGTGGGTCGGGTCGTCGAGCAGCGGCGCAGTGATCCAGTGGGTAAGCGCATACCCGATCAGGATGAGGGACAGCGGCGACAGCGCGATCAGCAACTGGGCAATGGGCCCGTGCCGCGTTGGTTCGACCTTTCGCTCGGCCGTCGGGGTCACGGTCGAATTCGTCATCGCGCCCGCCGCAGGAGTGGCTCAGTGCGGAAGCGGTTGTATCGCTGAATCGCTATGAACGGCAGGTTGATCGCAATCCCGTACCCGATGAGCACGGCAGCGATCGCGGGCGGGTTCCACAGCATGAACACCGGGCCGGCGAGCATCGCCCACCAGTGGCCGAGTTCGGCACGGCGGGTCTCGCGGACGAACAGTTCCAGACCGGATTTGTCGAGAGCGGGCAGCTCGCGTTTGCTGACCCCGCCTGCGAACAGTGCGCCGGCCTCCGGCAGAGCGTCCTTCCACCGGTTGATCCGCAGCCGGCGGCGGTACCAGCGTCCGCCCTGCTCGAAGGCGAGCGGGCGCAACAGCCGGTGATCTCGGGCGAGCCACTGCGGGGTGAGTCGGTGGGCTGCGTATCCCGTCGCCGCATGGATGACACCCCAGGCGGCGACGTCGGCCAACACGGTCCAGCCCTGCGGCATGACGTAGTCGAGCATCACGCCCCCAACCGCACGGTCCGCCCGCGCCAGCGCACCGAGCCACGCAGGGTGTTCACGGTGGAGATTGCGAACAACAGGTCGAAGGTCAGGAGGGGCAGCGGGAACAGTGCCCAGGTCCACCAGCAGAAGGACCCGACACGGCGCAGAATGACCCGGAGTTGGAGCGCGAACACCACCCACGCGAGCAGCCATATGCCTGCGTCAAGAGCCTCGTCAGCCGTCCACATGGCGAGCAGTGTGTTCACGGCGACGAGGTGGTGGGCGCAGATCCACAGCCCGGTGGCAAGGCCGGCCCGCGGATCAGTGGCGGCTGCACCGGACGCCATGTTCTTGGTCCATCCGGCGACCAGCTGTCGAATCCCGGCGGGATAGCTGCGCATTCGGATCTGCGAACCACCGGCAACGCAGTACACCGACAGCCCGGCCTTTTCGTAGGCGGCTGCCAGTTCGACGTCGTCCAGGATCTCCCCACGCACCGCTGCGTGCCCGCCCGCGCGCTCGTAGTCGTCTCGGGAGGTGAGCAGACAGGGGCCGAAGGCCATCGGACGTCGTCCGACTCCGGACGCGAACACACCGCTGGCCATCACCGCGACGGCGTTGAAGTATGCCGACAGTTGCTCATAAGTGCGCTGCACACGGTGGTACGGCTGCACGGAGATCAGGCCGCCGAACCTTCGATGCAGGTCGACGATGCCGCCGAGGGCGCCGGACGCGAGCACCGTGTCGGCGTCCAGGAACAGCAGTAGTTCCGCGTCGGTGGAGTTGGCTCCGACGTGACAGGCCCACGCCTTGCCGGTCCACCCCGGCGCAGGGGTGCCGGGCGAGATCACCTCGACGCCGGCCTCGCGGGCGAGGGCGACCGTCGCATCCGTCGATGCGTCGTCGATGACGAGCACGCGCACCGGGACGGTCGACCGGTCCAAGGATTCGAGTAAGGCCGGCAAGGAGTTCTGCTCGTTGCGAGCCGGAATGATCGCGCACACGTCACCGGCGGCGCTTCCGCTCGCAGCGACGACGCGGAACCGGAGCAACAACACGTAGCCGGCGAGCACGGCGGCGACGAGCACCACCGCGTACAGCACCTCAAGCATGGTGATCCGCAGGAGTCAGTCGCAGGGGCATCCCGCCGCGCGGATGCACAGCAACGAGCGTCTCGGGGTCCGGCCGCGTCCAGCCCGGAGGCGTGTCGAGCCGATAGGACGACAACAGTTCGCCGATCACCACGAGCATCTCGCCGAGCGCGAAGTCACGTCCGATACACAGCCGCGGACCCTGTCCGAACGGGATGTAGCCCGATGTCGGAACGCCCTGTATGAATCGCTCCGGTCGGAATTGCGTTGGCTCGGGCCAGGATTCGCCTCGTCGGTGCAACAGCCACGGGCTGATGATCGCCAATGTGCCTGCCGGGAGGTCGACGTCACCGACCCGCTCGGCAGCGAGTGAACGCCGGGAGATCGCCCAGGCAGGCGGGTACAAGCGCAGAGCCTCGTCGATGGCCGCACGGGTGATCGGCAGTTGCTCGCGGGGGGTCAACATGGAAACCGGCGAACCGAGCGCGCCGAGTTCGGCGCGCATCCGATCCTGAATCTCGGTGTGCTCGGCCAGCAACATGAGCGTCCAGCTGAGCGCGGCGGCGACGGTCTCGTGACCCGCGATCACCATCGTGATCAGTTCGTCCCTGATCTCGACGTCGGTGAGCTCGCTGTCGATGAGCAGACCGAGCAGATCGTCGCCGTGAAAGTCAGGCGTCGAAGGCGCGGCGGTCCGGCGTCGAGCGGCGATGATGTCGGTAGCCACCGCGTCGAGTTCCCTCCGCACCGAACGCAATCGGAGGTTCGTGCGGGTCGGCGCCCACTGCGCGGTCGGCAGCACCGATCGACCGAGGCGGACGATGAACTCGGCCGCGCCACTGGATGCGTCGAGGAGGCGTTCGGTGCTGGCGGTGAGGTCGCTGCAGAAGAGGGCACGGCCGACTGCGTCCAGGCCGATGCGATGCATCAGCGGACTGACGTCGACGACGGACCCCGAGTGGGCAGTAGGGGTTTGATCGGCGAGGACGGTGCGTGCGGCGTCACGCACCTGCTCGCCGACTGCCTCCAGACGCCGGCGGTGGAAAGCCGGCGCGGCCAGGCGTCGGTGCTCGATCCAGTTCGGTTCGGCGCAGGCAAGCAGGCCGGGCCCGGTCACCCGGGCCAGCGCGGCGTACTGCACGGTCTGCTTGCCCCAGTTGCGAGCCGAGGTCTGCAGCACCTGGCGAACGTGAGCGGGGTCGTTCAGCAACACGGCCGGTGCACCGGGCACGGGGAAGGCGACGGTGTCGCCGAAACGTTCGGTCACCTCGGTCAGGAAAGTGAGCGGGTCACGACGGACGGACCGGAAGGCGCGCGCCATGTCGGCAGTACTCGGCCCTGGCACACCGATATCGGCCGGTTGCAGCGCTTGCAGCCGGGCAGCGAGGTTCATGCCGATGCCTTCTCCCGGCGTCCCGACCAGACCCACACCGCGCAACTGGTGAGCACCAACGCGAATCCGAAGGCGAGGTCCTCGACAGGTGCGAAAAGAAGGCGTCCACGTCCGAACGCCACGACCTCGGAGTCGCCGATGATGACGTCAGGGTTGTACTGCACGATGCGGCGGCCGGTCAGCCAACCGTTGGTCAGGATCTGGAAGAACACGATGATCGCGTACGACAACCACCACGTGCGGGACGTGGTCAACCGGGTGCGCAGACCCCAGCGGTCGACAGCGATGCTCGCCACGACACCGAGGACGGCCAGGACGGTGTACGCCATCAGCGTTCCCGTCCGTCGACCGGGTCGCGTCGGACCGTTGCGCGAATACCGCCGTGGCGCAGGACTGTTCGGACTCCTTCGAAGGTGATGACGCTGACGATGGGGATTACGACGAAGAAGAGGATCTCCTCCGGTGGCAGACCGCCGATACGCCAGGGCAGGGTCTGATCGGCGTCGAACCACCAGTGTCCGGCGTGGGTCACCAGCACGTCCCAGATCAGGAACGGAGTTCCGGCGAGGACCACGGTGAGCAGCAGCCGGCGCCATCTGCGGCCCAGCTCCAGCCCGAACGCGGGGATCAACGGCAGCGTCGCGCCCACGCAGAAGACCAGCATCGCCAGGTAGGCGAAGCGTTCGAGACTCATCGACCGTCCACCAGGGTCGGGGAACTGGACCGATCGCCGGTGAGGCGCTTGAGCACGAGTTCGGCGCTGATCAGGCACATCGGTAGTCCGACGCCCGGCACCGTGCTGGCACCCGCGTAGTAGAGCCCGTCCACTTTCGACGACACGTTCGACGGGCGCAGGAAGGCGCTCTGGCGCAGCGTGTGCTCCAGACCGAGCGCGCCGCCGCGCCAGGCGTTGTAGTCGTCGGCGAAGTCGGCGGGACCGATGGTGTGCCGCACCAGGATTCGCTCCCGCAGATCGGGTACGTCCGCCCAATGCGTAATTTGGTCGATGGCCGCATCGACGGCTCGCTCGACCTGCTCGTCGCCGGTGCCGTCCGGGCCGCCGTGGCCGATCTCGGTGTCAGCAGGGACAGGAATCAGCACGAACAGGTTCTCGTGCCCCTCGGGGGCCACGCTCAGGTCGGTCGCCGACGGCTTGCAGACATAAATGGACGCGGGTTCGGGCACGCGCGCAGCTTTGCCGAAGATGTCGCCGAAATTCTGTTTCCAGTCCGCGGTGAAGAACAAGGAGTGATGTGGCAGCTGCGGCATCTCACCTTCCACACCGAGGAGGGCGAGCACCGCACCGGGCCCGGGTGAGCGCTTGGTCCACGCCTTCTCCGGGTGGGTCTGCTGCTTCTCGGGGAGCAGGGTGGTCTCCAGGTGGTGCAGATCGGTCGCACCTACGACGACGTCGGCCTCGATCACGGACGCTGCGCCATCCGCGCTGAGGTGCTCGACGCCGGTCACGGTGGGCTTGGCGGACCCGTCGGTCAGAATCCGGGTGACAGCCGAGCCTGTGTGCAACCGGGCCCCGTGCTTCTCGGCAAGCGCCGCGATCACGCGGATGAGTTCGGTGAAACCACCCTGTGGGTAGAGCACCGATCCGGCGATGTCGAGCCGGCTCATCAGGTGGTACATGCTCGGTGTGCGATCCGGTGAAGAACCGAGGAAGACCGCCGGGTATCCCAGGATCTGACGAATTCGGTTGTCGCTGAAGCGGTCCGCGACGAACCCTTCGAGCGACTGGGTCAGCAACCGGGACAGTTTCGGACTGCGCCGCATGACGTCGGTGCCGAAGAACGACGCCGTCGAATCGAAGTTGGAGTAGAGGAAGCGGCGCATCGCCATGTCGTACGTGTCCTGCGCCGACGACAGGTAAGCGTCCAGGCTCTTGCCCGCGCCCGGCTCCAGCGACTCGAAGACGGCCCGGTTGACATCGCGGTCCGGACGGACGTCGACGGACTCGGGGTGATCCTGGAAGAACACTCGATAGCTCGGGTCGAGCCGGACCAGGTCGAGTTCGTTCTCGACGGTGGTGCCGAGAAGCTCGAAGAAGTGCTCGAACACTTCGGGCATCAGGTACCAGGACGCGCCGGTGTCGAACCGGAAACCGTCCCGCTCCAGGCTGCCGACGCGGCCGCCCAGTACGTCGTTCTTCTCCAACAGATCGACGTCGTGGCCCTGGGCCGCGAGCAGACCCGCAGTGGCCAGACCGGCGATCCCACCACCGATGACCACGACCCGTCGCGAACCGGTACCCGCCGTCATCGCAGGTCCTGACGAACGGCATTGCCGGCGATGCGCAGCTTGACGTGTCCGGGCACACGAACCCGTTCGCGTCGGATCTGCTCGGCCGGCGTGGCGCGTAGACGGACGCCGAGTTCGGCGAACGTGTCGTGTGCGGCCTGGACGGCTCGTCGGCTGGACGGGGGGAGGTGGTCGATGGCGTTCTGGGCGGCCGCGAGGTCGGCGTCGATGTCGTTCAGGATGCGGTCGCGATCGGCGTCGGTGAAGTTGTCGGGGTCGACCCCGGGGAAGTAGCCACGGTCGAGGGTATCCGTGTCCTGGGCGAGGTCGCGCAGGAAGTTGATGTTCTGGAACGCGGCGCCGAGCCGTCGCGCTCCCGGCGCCAGTTCGTCGTACCGCGCGGACCGGTCCGTCTCGGTCGCCAGGAAGACCCGTAGGCACATCAACCCGACGACCTCCGCCGACCCGTAGACATAACGGTCGATGCTTTCGGGAGTGTGCGGTGCGGGGTCGAGGTCACGCGCCATCGATGCGAAGAAGGGGTCGATGAGGTCATCGCCGATGTCGCAGGCCCGAGCGGTCAGCGCGAAGGCGTGCACAATGAGGTTTGCGCTGTAGCCGGTGACCAGGGACTGGCGGACGTCGGCGAGGAGCGCGTCCAGCATGGCCGAGCGCTCGGTGCTGCCCAGGTCCGCATCCGGGTTGTCGACGATCTCGTCGGCGATCCGGACCAGTGCGTACACGTTGCGGACGTGGCCGCGCACCGGCTCACGCAGTAGCCGGGATGCCATCCCGAACGAGCTGGAATACCGGCGGATCACCAGGTCGGCACCGGCCCGGGCCACCGAGTCGTAGAGCTCGTTCGTGCCGTGAACACTCCTCATGCCGCTTCGCTGTCGTCGAGCAGCAGGGTGAGGCTGTCGGTGATGATCGACGGCAGTTCCGTGGGCAGGCAGAGCGCCGTGATGTGCGCCTGCGCGAGGCGCAGGTGCTCGTGCATCAGCCCGGTCGCGAACTCTCGGGAGCCGTTTCGGGTCAGCAATCGGCGCACTTCTGCCAGCTCGGCGTCGCCGAGGTCGCGTCCGAGATGACTGTCGATCTCGTCCCACTCGTCGGTGGAACGTGCGTGGCTCAGCAGCGGGGTCTGCTTGCG
Source organism: Yimella sp. RIT 621 (assembly GCF_004146205.1). Lineage (NCBI taxonomy): Bacteria > Bacillati > Actinomycetota > Actinomycetes > Micrococcales > Dermacoccaceae > Yimella > Yimella sp. RIT 621. Next base: position 233,187 of record NZ_SEIP01000002.1, on the reverse strand, counting down.
GGTGCGCAGATCGCAGGTCGTGCTCTTACGGGTCAGATCCGGATTGCCGAACACACCCAGCAGGTCGTCGGCGAGCTGGAAGGCGACGCCGAGGTGGCGTCCGACGACATCGCACTCCTGCACGATGTCGGGTCCGGCACCTGCGAGCAGCGCGCCCGCCTGCAACGGAAGGGAGAAGGAGTAGGCGCTCGTCTTGTGTTCTGCCATCGCCAGGCTGGCGTCGGTGGATGCCGGTTCCAGTCCGAGCGAGAGGCGGACGTCGGCCAGTTCGCCCGCGGTCGTGATCTGCAGCGCAGTGTCGAACAGGTCGAGCAGACGGTTCGTGACGGCGGGGGAGACGCCGCAGGTGGCGATCGCGCGCAACGCCGTGGCCATGGCCAGGTCTCCGGCGAGAATCCCCGCGGTGAGGGCGAGTTCGGCGGCTGCGTCCTCGTCCGCGCCGTGCTCTCGAGCCCAGGTGCGGAAGGTGCCACTGACGTTCGGACGCCCGCGACGGATGTCATCCCCGTCGATGACGTCGTCCTGGATGACGAAGGCGGTGTGCAGTAATTCGATCGCCGCACCGACCTGTGCGACAGCCTCGTGCTCGGTGCCGTCGAACGTGTCGTGAGCGGCACGGACGAGAGCCGGCCGGAATCGCTTTCCTCCGATGCTCGCGTCCTCGAGTGCATTCCACAGACGCGTGTGGTCCGGACTGCTCAAAGCGGCCCTGCTGCGCCCATCCCCGAGCATCGCCGAAAGGGTCCGGTCGGCGGCCGCGGTGTCCCGCCAATGACAAGCAGCCGGCCGAGTACCGGTCTGAGTGGCCATCGAGTCTCCTTGGTCGTGGATTTATCAGACTGACCGCCGTGTGATCAAGATGTCAAAGCTTTGTCCAAGGTTTCGCACTGCTGTCGCACGCAAGAGGTTAGGTTGAGCCGGTGGCCAATCAAGCTAGCATCCGCATCGGGCGCCTCGCCGAACTCGTCGGCGTCTCGCGCGATGTACTGCGCGTATGGGAGCGCCGGTACGGGCTGTTCGAGCCCGAGCGCACGCCCGGAGGATACCGCCTGTACTCCGAGGCCGACCTCGACCTCGCACGCCGGGTGCTCGCCTTGCGGGAGAAGGGCGTGCCGATTTCAACCGCCGTTTCCGCACTCACCCAGGGCCGACCGATTCGCTCGGCGAGCGCGGAGCAGGGGTTGCGATTGCGCCGCGAACTCGAGTCTGCTGCAGGTGAATTCGACGAGTTCACGTTCGTTTCGGTGCTCGACCGCGCTATCGACGAGTTCGGTGTCGCCGATACCATTCACGACATTCTGATGCCGCACCTGCAGCAGGTGGGCACGGAATGGGAAGCGGGTCGGATCAGCGTCGCGCAGGAACACTTCGTCAGCCATATCGTTCGTCGAAGGGTCGGCTCGCTGGCCAGGCTGGTGGACGACGCGGACGCTCCCATCGCGGTGCTGGCCTGCCCGCCCAAGGAGTTGCATGACATCCCGCTGCTCGCGCTCGGCGTCCTGATGTCCGATGCCGGATGGCGGGTGCGTTACCTCGGCAGCAACACCCCGCTGAAGGACCTCTACGGAGCATGCGAACGACTCGACCCCGACCTCATCATCATGTCGGGCACCCGGCGCACCGTCTTCGAGGCCCGTGCAGGAGCCCTGCGTCGGCTCTCGCAACGCTGGCCGATGGCCATCGGAGGGCGAGGCGCGACGCCCTCGGTCGCCGCCGTGATCGGTGCCGACCGCTTGCCCGAACACCTCCGAGACTCAGCCGAATTCCTGCTGACGTCCCGGGATCAATATCGTCGGCCCGCCGCCGGTCAGTAGACACTCCCGGCGTCTGCCGGTCCGTTCACCACGATTGCCTCGGAGGAAGCTTATGAGCTCGTCCCGTCTTGCCCTGGTCACCGGAGCAACCGGCCACGTCGGCGGCCGTTTGGTGCCGGCACTCCTCGACGCGGGTTTCCGCGTGCGGGTGCTCAGTCGTCACCCCGATTCACTTGCGTCGGCATGGGCCGAGCGCGTGGAGGCAGTCGAGGGTGACGCTTGCGAACCTGCTGACCTGGCGAAGTCTCTCGCCGACGTCGATGTCGCGTACTACCTGCTGCACTCGATGGACGGCCAGGGTGACTTCGAGGAACGCGACCGAGAAATGGCGTCCAGCTTCGCCTCTGCTGCAAAGAAGTCCGGCGTCGACCGGATGGTCTACCTGAGCGGACTACACCCCTCTGGCGAATTGTCGCCGCACCTCGCATCGCGGGTGGAGGTCGGCAAGATCCTGCTCGACTCCGGTGTGCCGACCGCCGTGCTGCAGGCCGGCACCGTGATCGGCGAGGGATCGGCGTCCTTCGACATGCTGCGTCACCTGTCCGAGCGACTGCCGCTGGTCATCGCTCCCCGCTGGCTGAAGAGCAAGATCCAGCCGATCTGCGACGACGACGTCATCCATTACCTCGTCGGCGCGGCTGACTTGCCGCAGGAGGTGAACCGCGCCTTCGACATCGCCGGCCCGGACGTGCTCACCTACGCCGACATGATGCGCCGGTATGCGTCCGCAATCGGGTTGCCAAAGAGGCGGATTGCGACCGTTCCGGTGCTCACACCGAACCTCGCCGGTCATTGGGTCGGGCTCGTCACCCCCGTGTCGGCAGGGGTCGCCAAGCCGTTGGCCGGGAGCCTGGTGCATGACGCAGTTGCATCGGAGAACGACATCGACGAGTACGTGTCACCGCCCGAGGGTGGACTCGCCGGGTTCGAGGAGTCGGTGCACCGCGCGACCAAGGACGTCGACACCCGCGCGTGGTCGCGTTCGGTCAAGACCTCCGCGGCGATGGTGGGGGTAACAGCCCTCGTGGGTTCGTTGCTGACCGACCCGAACAGCCGCTGGTACAAGAGCCTCGACCTGCCGCCGTGGCAGCCGCCGACCTGGGCCTTCCCGGTCGCGTGGACGACGCTCTACACCACGACCGCGCTCGCGTCCGCCGCGACGATGGCTGAATCGCCTGTGGCGCAGACGAATTCGTACAAGAAGGCGCTCGCGGTCAACATGGTGCTGAACGCGGGGTGGAGCGGTGTGTTCTTCCGAGCACACAAGCCCGCGGCCGCGACGGTCGTGGCCGCTGCATTGGCCGTGAGCAGTGCCGACCTGGCCCGACGTGCGGACGTGTCCAACCGCGGCTTGCGTACGGTCGCGCTCGGTGCCTACGCGGCATGGTGCACCTTCGCCACCGCGCTCAGCGGGGACATCGCCCGCCGCAACTGACGCCGCGATACCGTCGGCGCGTGACTGACGACGTCCCGGTGCAAGGACTGAATGAGGTTCTCGCCCGCCGCTACCTGACCGGTGATGAAGCTCGTGCCGACAAGGTGGCCAAACGTCACGCCCAGGGACGGCGCACCGCCCGCGAGAACATCGCCGACCTCGTCGATGACGGGTCGTTCATCGAGTACGGGCGCTTCGTCACGCCTGCCCAGGAGCAGCGGCGTCCCCTCGCCGACCTCGTGGTCGAGGCGCCGGCCGACGGCATCATCGGCGGCACTGCGACCGTCGACGGTGCGCCGTGTGCGGTGCTGTCCTACGACTACCTGGTCATGGCCGGCACGCAGGGAATGCGCGGGCACCACAAGACCGACCGCCTGGTCGAGACCGCCCTTCGCATGAACGTCCCGACGGTGTTCTTCACCGAAGGCGGCGGAGGACGTCCGGGAGACACCGACCTGCCCGGGGTCTGCTTCCTCGACCTCGACCTGTTCGCGATCTGGGGCGCCGCACGCATCCCGAAGATCGCGATCGTCTCGGGACGATGCTTCGCCGGAAATGCAGTGCTCGCCGGATGTGCCGACCTGCGGATCGCCACTGCGGACGCGAACCTCGGCATGGCCGGACCGGCCATGATCGCCGGTGGTGGTTTGGGTCAGTTCGCGCCCGAGGAGATCGGTCCGGTCAACGTCCAGAGCGCGAACGGGGTGCTCGATGTCGTGGCGGAGGACGAAGAGGGAGCCGTCGAGGTCGCCCGGCGCATCCTGGGCTATCTCGGGGCCCGCGCCCACGAACCGGACGCGCCGTCCGAGGAGCAGAATCTCGCCCGGGAGATCCTGCCGCACAACGAACGGGAGTCCTTCGACGTCCATCGGGTTATCGAGACCCTCGCCGACACGGACTCGATCACCTGGCTGCGCTCTGGGTGGGCGCCTAAGCTCGTCACGTGCATCGCGCGTGTCGAGGGGATGCCGGTCGGTTTCATCGCGAACCAGTCGACGCACCTCGCCGGGGCGCTGACCACCGCGGCGTCCGCGAAGGGAGCGGACTTCCTCGACCTGTGCGAGCGCTGGCAACTTCCCGTGGTGTCGCTCGTCGACACTCCCGGCTTCATGGTGGGCCCGGACGCCGAGCAGGATGGACTGGTCCGTGAAGCGTCCAGGCTGGTGACCGCCGGCGCGCGGCTCACCACGCCGCTGGTGGGTGTGGTGCTGCGACGCGGGTACGGGCTCGGAGCGCAGGCGATGCTCGGCGGGAGCACGCACCGCCCGCTGCTGACCGTCGCGTGGCCGGACGCCCACCTGGGTCCGATGGGTCTGGAAGGTGCCGTCCGCCTCGGCATGGCCAAGGAGCTCGCCGCTCTGCCGGCCGAGGAGCGTGAACAGACGGTCAAGGAACAGACGGCTCTCATGCAGCAGCACGCCAAGGCGCTCAACGCCGCCCGGGTCTTCGAGATCGACGACGTGATCGACCCGGCCGAAACCAGGTCGTTGATCGCCCGCACCTTCGTTCGCGCACGCTGACTTCTGCGGCCCGTGGTCGACCGCTGCGTCCAGGCTCAACCAGCGGTGGTGGATGAGCTCGCAATCTCCGCTGGTTGAGCCGTACGGATGAGGAACGAATCCGTACGCGCCGAAACCGCTCGCGTTCCTCGTTGTTCCCGCCCAGGGCGACTCCGCGTTCTCAGCGGTCTAGGTAGGCGACGAGCTGCGGGGCCAGGCCGACGTAGGTGGCGGGGGTGAGGGCGAGTAGGCGGACCTGCACCTCCTCGGGCAGGCCGAGTCCGCGGACGAACTCCTGCAGGTCGTCGGAGTTGATCCGACGTCCGCGGGTGAGTTCCTTGAGCCGCTCGTACGGCTGCTCCATCCCGGGAACTCCTTGTGCGCCGAGGGCCCTCATCGCCGACTGGATCGGCTCACCGAGCACCTCCCAGTTCGCGTCGAGGTCGGCCGCCATGGCCTCCGGGACGGCGTCGAGGCCGGCGAGGCCACGTCCGGCGTTGTCGATAGCGAGCAGCGAATGGCCGAACGCGGTGCCGATGTTGCGCTGCATCGAGGAGTCGGTGAGGTCACGCTGCAGGCGCGACTGCACGAGGGTGGACGCGAGAACGTCCAGCAGTGCGCTGCTGACCTCGAGGTTCGCCTCGGCGTTCTCGAAGCGGATCGGGTTGACCTTGTGCGGCATCGTCGACGATCCGACCGTGCCCTGGCCGCGCACCTGGGCGAAGTAGCCCATCGAGATGTAGGTCCACACATCCGTGCACAGGTTGTGCAGGATGCGGTTGAAGCGGGCGATGTCGCTGTAGAGCTCGGCCTGCCAGTCGTGGCTCTCGATCTGCGTGGTCAGCGGATTCCACTGCAGCCCAAGGCTTTCGACGAACGTCCGGCTGATCTCCACCCAGTCGGTGCTCGGGACGGCGGCGGTGTGGGCGCCGTAGGTGCCGGTCGCGCCGTTGATCTTTCCGAGGAATTCCGCTCGCTCGATGCGCTTGAGCTGGCGGCGCAGTCGGTGCGCAAGGACCGCGAGTTCCTTGCCCATCGTGGTCGGGGTCGCCGGCTGCCCGTGCGTGTGTGCCAGCAGCGGAACGTCCTTGAGGTCGTTCGCCATGGTGGAGACGGCGTCCACCAATGCAGTCGCACGGGGCAGCCAGACCTGCTGGGTCGCGCCCTGCACCATCAGCGCGTACGAGAGGTTGTTGATGTCCTCGCTCGTGCACGCGAAGTGGATGAGTTCGGCCAGACCCTTGGCGTCGTCCTCGCCGACGATCGCGGTCAGTCGCCGCTTGAGGTAGTACTCCACCGCCTTGACGTCGTGGACGGTCTCGCGCTCGATCTCGGCGAGTTCAGTGACGTCGTCCTGGTCGAAGTTCTCGACGACGTCACGAAGTTGCTGCTGCTCGGACTCGGTGAGCGTACGGACGCCGGGCACCGCGCCCTGGGCGGTGAGATGGATCAGCCACTCGACCTCGACGTTGACCCGTTGCCGGTTGAGCGCCGCCTCGGACAGGTGGTCGACGAGCGGGGAGACCGCAGCGCGGTAACGACCGTCGAGTGCTCCGAGGGCGATGGGCGGCTGGGTGTCGGCGAGGGAACGCATGGCCCACATTCTTCCAGCGCTCCCGTACGCCGAGTGGCCGGGATATGAACCAGCGGCCGGGCGATAACCCGGACACCAGTTCGTGACCCGGCCACTCGGCGAAAGGGGTCAGGCCTCTTCTACCTCGACGATGCCGAACACCTCGCCGTGCTTGGCCTGGATGATCGCCTCCGGACCCATCGGGGAGTCGAAGGTCATCAGGATGAATCCGTCGAGTTCCTGCGCCAATTGCGCCGAGGAGTCGCGGTCGGCGACGCCGAAGTGGGGCAGCCAACTGGCGGACGCATCGTCCGGCAACTGGTCGGCCAGGTGGATGCTGCAGATGCGGGTGCCGTCGGGCAGCGCCGCCACAACGCCGTATTCGTCGGCGTCGACGTAGGTGTAGCCGAAGACCTCGGCGTAGAACGCGCGGGCAGCGTCGAGGTCCTTGGTCAGCAGGGTGCTCCAGGCGACCGTGCCGGCCTCGCCGCTGATCCCGAAGCCGGGGTGCTCACCGCCCTGCCAGAGACCGAAGACGGCGCCGGTCGGGTCGCTGCAGAACGCCATGCTTCCCGATGCACCGACTTCCTGCGGTGGGAGGATGATTTGCCCACCCGCTTGGGCCACGCGCTGGACGAAGGTGTCGACGTCGTCCACCGCGAGGTAGGTGTTCCACACGGTCGGCGCGTTCTCGTCCTGGGTGAGCGTGATCCCCGCAGCCGGGTGGTCGTCCTTCAGGCAGATCGCGTAGTCGTCGTCGCCGTCGACGACGTGCCACCCGAACAGGCGCCCGTAGAAATCCTTCGCGTGATGCAGTCCACGGTGCGCCTCCTGGTATGAGCAGTCGACCCAACAGGGGACGCCGTTGGGCCAGGTGCCGGTGTGAATCGCCATGGTGCTCCTTCGTCCGATATCTCGTTCGACCCTATGTCGCGGGCGGGTCGAAGGTGTCGAATCGGTACGGGTTTGGCGGATTCCGACTTCCCGACCTCCTCGAACTGCCTACCCTCGGAACATGCCTGCTGATGCCGCTACCCGGCGCCTGCTTGCTTCCGAACCTTTCGCGCGCTGCCGCCGGATGGCCGAAGACGCAGCCCGTGACGACCACCGACTCCGCGTGTTGCTCGCGGAGGTCGAGATGAAGGTCATCGAGTCGGAGTTCTTGCGGGCCAAGCCGATCGCGGTCAACATCGACATCGCTGCGGCGGTCGTCGAGGCGTTCCTGGAGAGCGGCGAGCCGTACGCGTCCCTGGACGCCACCCGCTCGGCCCGGCTGCGGCTGGTGATCGCCTGCCTGCAGTACCTCGTCATGCCGCACGACGCCATCCCGGATGACAGTAGACACGGCCTGATCGACGACCTCACCGTCGTGCGTTGGGTCGCCCGCGTGGCCTCCGGCTCCGAGGGGCACCCGGTCGACGAACTGGAAGAGTAGGCGCCGGCCGCACTGGGTGAGGTTGTCACCACGCAGCGGAGAAGTCGGAGACAGCCAGCATCAAGTAGCTGCCGCCGGTGACCAGCCCGAGGAGCACCGCGGTCGAGACCGCGGAGGCGGTCTTGGTGAAGGTCGTTCTGCCGGCCCGGGTTTCACCGCCGACCTGCGTGTCGGGCTCAGCGCTGTGACGTGACGGTCTTCAGGTGCTCGACCAGGCCGCGGCAGGCGGCCTCGACCTCGTCCCGGCAGCGGTCGAATCCGACCCCGTCACCGAAGTAGGGGTCGTCGACCTCGTCCTTGTCGGCGTCCGGATCGAACTCACGCAGCAGTCGGATCTGCGCGCTGCCCTTTCCCGCCTCGACCATCTCCTCCACCTCGTCCAGGTGGCCGCGGTCGGCCACGACAATGAGGTCGCGCTCGGTCAGGTCGTCAGCGCTCAATTGACGTGCCCGGTGCCCAGACCCGTCGTAACCGCCGGACGTGAGTGCGGTCAGCGTCCGCGGGTCGGCCGGGTCACCGACGTGCCACCCGCCCGTGCCAGCGGAGTCGACAATCACCTTGTCCGACAAGCCTTCCCGCTCAACGAGCTCACGCAGGATCACCTCGCCCATGGGGGAGCGGCAGATGTTGCCGGTGCAGACGACGCAGACGCGGTACGGATCGGTCATGCCGACGATTGTGTCTCAGACCCGCGTCCAGATGTACGGGGTCGTGGTGGTGACGGCGGTCAGGCCGCTGCGTTCGAGGATCAGCTGCGACATCGGGGAGCAGTCGCTCTGCATGAACTTCACTCCGGCTTGCTGTGCGTGCGCCGCCCGAGCCGCGGTCAGCGCGCGATAGATGCCCTGGCCACGGCGGGCAGCGTGGGTCACACCGCCCCAGAGGCCCGCGAAGTCGGTGCCCGGCACGATCTCGAGTCGTCCGGCACTGATCACCTCGTCGCCGTCCTCGGCCAGCCACATGGTCGCGTTGCCTCGGGACCGTTCGAGCCGATCGATGGTCTCGACAGCGGTCGCGTCGCCGCCACCGAAGACGGCGTTCTGCAGGTGATTGGCGCGGGTCACGTCGTCGGTGAAGTCACCGGCCACCCCGGCCTGCCGGATGCGTACCCCTGGCGGCAGTTCGACATCCTGCACCAGATGTTCGACCGGGCCGACCATCACGGTCTCCAGTTCCTCGGCCTGGAAGCCCTGCGCGACCAGGCGTTGTCCGAGATCGGCCGGTTGATCGTGCCCCCTGGTCTTCCATTCGAAGCGGGCCACCTCGGTCTCGTCGCGGTAGTGCGCGATGGTGCGTTCGATGAGTTCGTCGAGGTCATCGACGCCGTCGAGCGAGCGATAGGTCGTGAAGCCGCCCCAGCCGAAGACACCGCGTACGAGCGGTCCGTCCTCGGTGAAGGAGAGCGCGCCCACCACCTCCGCGTCCCGTCGAAGTTGGTCGTCGTACGCCTGCAGCAGTCGGGCGATGTCGTCGGTCATGGCGGCCATCATCCTCGCCGATCGGCCGCGAGCCCATCTCTTTTCGGGACGGCTCCCGTCAGAGGCGAATCCAGGTCGGGGCCTGCTCACGGAAGGTTTGCGGAGGGAGGTCACCGGCGCCGCTCGGCACCGCGCCGAGCAATTGACCCTCGGCCAGCGTGCGCAGTCGGTCGACGTTGGTGCGTTCGGCGAGGTCGGGCTGGTCGGATGCCGACCCGATGACGACGCCGACCAGGTCGAGTCCGCGGTTGCGGAGTGCTTCCAGCGTGAGTGCCGTGTGGTTGAGGGTGCCGAGTCCGGGCCGAACCACCACGACATAGCCGGTACGGATCCCCTTGGCTTCCAACGGGATACCCAGATCGGCCAGGGTCGCGCCCTCACTGTCGAGCCGAACGAGCAGCCCGCCGGACCCCTCCACCAGTATGACGTCGTAGCGATCGCTCTGCGCCTGTTCGGCGACGCGTTCGGCATGTTCGCCCACCGTCGGGATCGAGGTCTCGGCCAGTTCGGCGGCCACGTCCGGAGCCAGCGGATCGGGCAGCCGCAGGTGCTCGTCGACCTCGACGCCGGCGAGCCGGGCGATCGTTTGCGCATCGCCGTCCTCGTTCTCACCCACGCCGGTCTGGGCGAGCTTGATCGCCAGGACGCGTTGGCCGCGGGCGGCCAGGGCGGCCGCAATGACCGCCGCGGCGACGGTCTTGCCGACCTCTGTGTCGGTGCCGGTGATGACGAGGACAGGTGTGCTCACGCGACCACTGTCGCACCTCGCCCTGCGATGACTCAGGCCTGTTGTGGTTTGCGGTACGAACGTTCCTCGAACAGCGTCATGCGACAGCCCGGGTCGCCGCCACCATGGCTGCGCCGATCTTCTCCACCTCGTCCAGGGAGCAGACGTACGGCGGCATCGCGTAGATCAGGTCTCGGAAAGGACGCAGCCACACGCCGTGCTCCAGAGCGACCCGGGACGCTGCGGCGTGGTCGCGCGGCGCGTCGAGCTGAATGATTCCGACAGCTCCGATCGACCGGACGTCGGCTACTCCCGGCAGTGCACGGGCGGGTTCGATCGCCGAAGACAGCCGTGAGCCAAGCGAATTCACGCGCTCGAGGAGGTCGTCGCCGAGCAGGTCGATGGATGCGGACGCGACCGCACACGCCAACGGGTTCGCCATGAAGGTCGGCCCGTGCATGAGGGCGCCGGCAGGATCGGCCGAGACTGCATCGGCGACCTGCGAGGTGCACAACACTGCGGCAAGGGTCAGATACCCGCCGGTCAACGCCTTTCCGACACACAGGACGTCGGGGACGACGCCGCACCGGTCGGCCGCCCACATCGTGCCGGTACGGCCGAATCCGGTTGCTATCTCGTCGAACACCAGCAGCGCGCCGGATGACCGGGCGAGGTCGTCGAGCACGCGAACCGCCGACGGTGGATGGATCCACATGCCTCCGGCTCCCTGGAGCACCGGCTCGACGATCACCGCGGCGATGTCGTCTGCGTGCTTTTCGAAGAGTGCTCGCGTCTCGACCTCCCAGGCGGAGATGTCGGCGTCCAACCCACCGGGAGGTTGTGGCGCGAAGATCTGCTGCGGCAGCACCCCTCGAAAGAGCGTGTGCATCCCGTTCACCGGGTCGGTGACGCTCATCGGGGACATCGTGTCGCCGTGATACCCGCCACGGATGGTGAACACCTTCGAGCGCGGACGGCCAGCGGCGGCGTGCGCCTGCCAGGCCATCTTCAACGCGACCTCGACGGCGACCGAGCCACTGTCGGCGAAGAACACGTGCTGCAGCGAGTCACCCGGTGCGAGGCGAATGAGCTTGTCGGCCAACGTGATCGCGGGCTGGTGGGTCAATCCACCGAACATGACGTGCGACATGCGGTCGAGTTGCGAGCGGGCGGCCGCGTCCAGTTCCGGTACCGCGTACCCGTGGATCGCGCACCACCACGAGGCCATGGCGTCGATGACCTCGTGGCGCGCGCCGTCGGCTGTCCGCAACCGAAGTCGCACGCCCGACGCCGACTCGACCAGGTGCGTCGTGGTGGGTCGGGTGGCGGATGCGTATGGATGCCAAAGGTGTTCACGGTCGAAGTCGAATAGGTCTGGCGACGGCACCCGCCCATCAAACAGTAGGAGGGTCCGGGTAGCGCCCGGACCCTCCTACCTCGAAGTAATGCGTCAGTCGCGCTTGCGAGTGAGCTTGGCGACGTTGACCGCCAGTTCCAGCAGGACGCGGGCGCCGAAGATCACGGCACCGACGATCGCCAGGTCGGCGAGCATGTTGAGGACGGCCGGGAAGACCTTCATCTTCATCGTGACGTCGTTGTCGCCGTCACCCATGGTGTCGCCCATGAAGCCGTGCAGGATGTCGGTCAGACCCCAGAGGATCGCAGCCGCGCTGATCAGCATGAAGGCGAGCGGCGCGATCTTCTCGGTGAGCGACTTGCTGAACTTGTCGCTGAACATCGCGCCGGCGCCGTCGCCACCACCGGAGTTACCGGTCGGCTGGAAGCCACTCTGGTTGCCCGAACGGCCGGTGCCGTAGGCGGGAGAGTTGTCGCCGTAGGACTGCTGGCCGTAGGACTGCCCGGAGTTCTGTGAACCCTGGCCGTAACCCTGCGCGGCAGACGAACCGCCACCCTGGGACCCCCACTCCTGGGTGGACTGCGAACCGGCCTGGTTGTCGGCCTCGGGCGAACCCCAGTTCTGACCGAGCGAGCCGCCCTGGCCGCCTGCCTGCTGCTGACCGTAACCCTGGCTCGAACCCTGGCCCGCGTCCCCTTGGCCCCAGTTCTGGCCGAGCGAGCCGCCCTGGCCGTCGTACGACCCGCCTGTCGGCTGTGACATCTGCTTCCTCCTGAAGTCGTGCGGCCTGCCTCGGCCGCTCGGATCAAACCTAGTTCGCTCGCCGCGCCGACGGTGAGGGTTTCCTCGGCGATTCCGCAAAACGGGTCGTTCAACCGCCCTCCAACTCACCGTGCTGGACGCAGGTCGCGCTCCAGTGTGTCGGGGTGACCTGCACCTTCATCCGGCGTTTGCACTTCGTACAGAACCGCGGAGGTTCCTCGGCCGCCAACCAGCGTGCGCACACTTCGTGGTCGCCCTCGGCCACCGGCTCACCGCACCGGGCGCAGTAGCGGTCGTCACTCACCACCGGCTCACAGGGAAGCGTTCAGTGCCTTGATCGGCATCTGCAACTCGTCGAGCAGTTCGAGGTCCTGCTTGGGATTGCGTCCCAGGGTGGTCAGGTAGTTGCCGACGATGACGGCGTTGATGCCGCCCAGCAGTCCGTCGCGCGTGCCCAGGTCACCGAGGGTCAACTCGCGTCCGCCCGCGTATCGCAGGATCGTCCGCGGCATCGCCAACCGGAATGCCGCGATCGTGCGCAGCGCGTCCTTGGAGTCCATCGGTTCCAGGTCACCGAACGGGGTGCCGGGGCGCGGGTTGAGGAAGTTCAACGGCACCTCGTGTGGCTCGAGTTCGGCCAGCTGCGAAGCCAATTCGGCCCGCTGCTCCAGCGTTTCGCCCATGCCGACCAGGCCGCCGCAGCACAACTCCATGCCGGACGCCTTCACCATCTGGCAGGTGTCCCACCGCTCCTCATAGGAGTGGGTGGTGACGACCCGCGGGAAGAACGACCTCGCGGCCTCGAGGTTGTGGTTGTAACGGTGCACACCCATCTCGACCATCTGGTCGACCTGTTCCTGGGTGAGCATGCCGAGGGACGCCGCGACCTGGATGTCGACCGCTTCCTTGATCGCCTTCACGCCGTCGCGCATCTGCGACATCAGCCGCTCGTCCGGCCCACGGACCGCGGCGACGATGCAGAACTCGGTCGCGCCGGTGGCGGCGGTCTGCTGCGCGGCCTTCACCAACTCGGGGATGTTCAGCCACACGCTGCGCACCGGGGAGGTGAACTGACCGGACTGGCTGCAGAAGTGGCAGTCCTCGGGGCAGCCGCCGGTCTTGAGCGAGACGATTCCCTCGACCTCGACCTGTTCACCGTTGAACTTCAAACGCACCTCGTGGGCCAGAGCGAGCAGGTCCGGGAGCATCTCGTCCGGCGTGCGCAGCACCTCGACGATCTCGTCGTAGGTGAGTCCTTCGCCCTTGATGAGGACGCGGTCCCGCGCGCGTTCGAGGATCGAGGTGTTCGCTGTGGTGCTGGTCATGGCGCACGATCCTGCCGCAGGCCGGCACAGGGCTTTCGCCGGACCCGCTACTCGGCGGTCACCGGGCCGGCGTGGCACAACTCACTGAGTGCAAATTTGCACCCTCCGCCCTCAAAGGGCAAATATTGACCAGTGCCCGAATCCAACCTCTATGAGCTCAGCCGGCGCTCGCTGAACAAGCACCGCACCGCCCAGCGGATCACTCGCTGCGCCCAGCGGTTGGCCGCCGATCACGGTTACGACGAGTTCACCCTGGACCAACTCGCCGACGCCGCCGAGGTGTCGCGCCGGACGTTGTTCAACTACTTCCCCACGAAACTCGACGCCGTCCTCGGAGACGGTCCGCGCATCGACGCCGCCACCCTCGCGACGTTCAAAGCGGGTGGGCCTACGGGGGTCCTGATCGACGACTGCGTCGAGATGGTCAGGGTCATGTTCGACGACCCGGAACTCGACCGGGCGGCCATGGTCAAGGTGACGCAGTGCTTCGAGCGCAATCCGAAACTCACCCATGAGGCCCTGCAGCGCGCACGTCACCACATCGGTGAGTTCGCCGGCGTGATCGGTGAACGAGAAGACCTGCCGCCCGACCACCCGCGCGTCCGGGTCGCGATCGCTACTTTGCTGGCACTGGTCGAAGTGACCATGCAGCAGTTCGTGGCCGACGAGGGCGCCCACTCCTTCAACGAGTTCTACGCCGCCAATCTCCAGGTCGCGCACGACCTGCTCGGCCGCTGACCGCGATTCCCGACGACTTCCACCCGCACGAGAAGAAAGAAGCTATGGCTACCTTCCTGTACCGCCTCGGCAGTACGGCCTACCGCAAATGGCCGGTGTTCATCGCCGCCTGGCTGCTGGCCGTGATCGGATTCGGCGCGCTCGCCGGCGCCGTCTCCAAGCCGATGGCCGACTCCTTCAGCATTCCCGGAATTCCTTCGCTCCAGGCGCAGGACATGCAGAAGAAGCTGTTCCCGGACGCCAAGGACGTCGAGAACGCCGCCACGGTCAACGTCGTGCTGGCCGCGCCCGAGGGCCACTCGCTGCGCGAGGCGAAGTACCAGCAGGCCGCCGGTGCGCTGGTCAAGGACCTCGCCACCGTCCCGCAGATGCCGAAGACGCAGATCGCGCCGCCGGTGCCCGCAGCCGATGCGCAGTACAAGATGGCCGTCCAGGGCGCGATGAAGAACGGTGCTCCGAAGGCCGTCGCCGAGGCGAACGCGAAGGTGCTCCTGCCGCTCTCCGCAGACGGCCGGGTCGGCACGATCACCTTCGATTTGGACGTACCTGCCGTACCGGACGTGAAGCCGGCGACCAAGGACAAGCTGACCGAGGTGCTTCAGAAGCATGCGAAGACCAGCGGCATGCAGATCGAGGTCAACGGTCAGGGCATGCAGTCGATCCCGGAGACCGGCGGCAGTGCTGAGCTGATCGGTATCGCCGTAGCCGCGATCGTCCTGATCATCACCTTCGGCTCGCTCGTGGCCGCCGGTATGCCGATCATCGCCGCCTTCTTCGGTGTCGCGATGGGCATGATCGGGATGTACATCGCTACCGCCTTCACGACCATCGGCACCACCACGCCGATCCTCGCGACGATGATCGGCCTCGCGGTCGGCATCGACTACACGCTGTTCATCCTGGCTCGCTATCGCGCGGAACTGCGGCACACCGAGGATCGTGCGCATGCCGCAGGTCTTGCTGTCGGAAAGGCCGGTTCCGCCGTCGTGTTCGCCGGTCTGACCGTGCTGATCGCCCTGGCGGCGCTCGCCGTCGTCGGCATCCCGTTCCTGACCTCGATGGGTATGGCAGCTGCCGGCACGGTGTTCTTCGCGGTGCTCGTCGCCCTCACCCTGCTGCCCGCGATCCTCGGAATGTTCAAGAGCAAGGCATTCGCCGGACGCGTCCGTCGTCACAAGGACCCGCTGGACGAGGACGGTCGCCCGCTCAACAACGGCGTCCGCTGGGCCCGTTTCCTGGGCAAGAAGCCGGCCGCCATCGTCGCTCTCGTGGTCGTGTTGCTCGGTGCGCTGGCCGTGCCGATGAAGGACCTGCACCTCGCGTTGCCCACCGACTCCACGGCCGCCAAGTCGACTACGCAGCGCAAGGCTGCTGACCTGGTCGCCGGGGCGTTCGGCGAAGGGCGGCAGTCCCCGCTGGTGACCGTCGTGGACGGTTCGTCGCTGAAGACCCCGCAGGAGCGCGTCGCCGCCTACAACAAGGTCGTCCAGTGGGCGGCCGGGCAGGACAACGTCGCGAACGCCCAGATGGTCGCGGTCAACAAGGACATGTCGGGCGCTCAGGTGCTCATCACGCCCAAGACCGCCGCTGACGACACGAAGACCGAGGACCTGCTGCACGCGCTGCGCGGCGGTGAGTCCGGCATCGAGTCGCAGACCAGGACCGACATCGGGATCACCGGTGTGACCGCCATCCAGACGGACGTCTCGGAGCGGCTGACCGAGGCGCTGCCGATCTACCTCGCGGTGGTCATCGGCCTGGCGTTCCTCCTGCTGTTGCTGGTCTTCCGGTCGCTGCTGGTGCCGCTGACCGCGACGCTCGGCTTCCTGCTGTCGGTGCTTGCGACGCTCGGTGCGACCGTGCTGATCTTCCAGGAAGGCACGTTCGGCCTCGTCGAAGGCGCACCGCTGGTGAGCTTCATGCCGATCATCCTGATTGGTCTGGTGTTCGGCCTGGCGATGGATTACCAGGTCTTCCTGGTCACCCGGATGCGGGAGGCGTACGTGCACGGCATGTCGGCCCGCGAGGCGGTGGTCGACGGCTTCCGCCACGGCGCCCGTGTGGTCTCCGCGGCTGCGGCGATCATGATCTCCGTCTTCGCCGCGTTCATCCTGCAGGACAACTCGCTGATCCAATCGATGGGCTTCGCGCTGGCGATCGCGGTCTTCTTCGACGCGTTCGTCATCCGGATGACGCTCATCCCGGCACTCATGTACCTGATGGGCGACAAGGCGTGGTCCCTGCCGAAGTGGCTGGACAAGATCCTGCCGTCGGTCGACGTCGAGGGCGAGAAGCTCGTCGGTATCCACCCGGAGCTGGAGAAGGAGCCGGTGCTCGAGGACGACTGATCCTCGGGCCCACACAGCAGGCGGGGTCGCGCCCTTTTTTCGGGGGAGGGCGCGACCCCGTCGTCATACCCGCCCCAGCCCCGGAAAGACGCAAAGTTCGGTCGGTCGCACGCGGCAGTCCGGATGTGAGTCATGTCACATTTCGTGACCTTCCTGTAACACTTCGTCGACGTGTCGCGTTGTTGCCCCTGACCGCATGGTTGCCCGACCGCTCGGACCAATGAGTTGCGTCGGGAGCTGGCACGTTCGCTCGCCGTACCTCCCAGGTGAACGTCGCGTCCGGAACTTCCGGAGCCAGACGAGGCGCCGCGGTGCATGACGAGCCGACCGATCGGAGGCTTGCGTGCGCCTGGTGAGGCAGCAAACCGAAGGGAAGCATTTTGCTCAACAACCGCAAGACCCGAATCTCCACCCTCGCCGTGACGGGCGCCGCTGCCGCGGCTGCCGTGTCGTTCGGTACCGCCGGCGAGGCCAAGGCCGAGACCGTCTGGGACCGCGTCGCACAGTGTGAGTCGGGTGGCAACTGGAGCATCAACACCGGCAACGGCTATTACGGCGGACTGCAGTTCAGCCAGCAGACCTGGAGCGGCTTGGGTGGCTCCGGCTCGCCGGCCAACGCCAGCAAGGCCGAGCAGATCCGTGTCGCCCAGCGCACCCTCGCGGTGCAGGGCCCCGGCGCGTGGCCGGTGTGCTCCGTGCGTGCGGGTCTCACCCGCGCCAACGGTGGCGCCACCTCCTCGACCGCCCCGGCCCAGGCCGCTGCGCAGCAGCAGACCTCGCGCAGCGCTACGCGCAAGGCTCCGCAGCAGCAGGCTCCGACCTACCAGGCGCCGAAGAAGCAGTACCAGGCGCCGAAGAAGAGCTACCAGCAGCAGGCTCCGAAGAAGAGCTACCAGCAGCAGGCTCCGGTGCAGCAGCAGGCTCCCGTGCAGCAGGCCCCCAAGAAGGTCAAGCAGCACAAGCACGAGGTCACCCGCGCGACCCCGAAGGTGCAGAGCACCGGTGACACCTACACGGTGAAGTCGGGCGACACCCTTGGCAAGATCGCCGAGAAGCTCGGTCTGAACAACTGGAAGTCGCTGTTCCACCTGAACAACGACAAGATCAGCAACCCGAACCTGATCTTCGTCGGCCAGGTCTTCGACATCCCGGCGAACTGATCACCGGGTAGTCACCCCCCTGAACGAATCCCCCGGACGCGTCACGCGTCCGGGGGATTCGTTCTGTCGCGGAACGGTCAGCGAGGCAACGGCGGCAGCGGCAGCGCGTACACCCATGCGTCGATCAGGTCGTCGATGCGGACGCCGCTGTGCTCGCCGGCGAACGCCACGAACTCCTGTGTGGACACGTTCTTCCCGTTGTAGGCCTTGACCCAGTCCTGCAGCATCGAGAAGAAGCAGGAGTCGCCCAGACGCTTGCGCACCGCGTGGACGGTGAGCGCGCCGCGCTTGTAGACGCGGTCGTCGAAGACGTTCGCCTGGCCCGGGTCGCCGAGCAACAGATCCTGCGGCTTGCGCGTGAGGCCGGCGTGGTGCTCGGCGGCACGCTCGTTGGTCGAGGGCCCGCCGGACTCCTGCGACCACAGCCACTCGGCGTAGCAGGCGAAGCCCTCGTGCAGCCAGATGTCTTTGAGCGAGTGCATGGTGACCGCGTTGCCGAACCACTGGTGTGACAGTTCGTGCGCGATCAGACGCTGGGCGTCCCATCCACGGTTGAGGAAGTTCGTGCCGAAGATCGACAGCGACTGTGCCTCGAGCGGGATCTCCAGCGGCTCGTCGGTGACCACGACGCGGTAGACGTCGAACGGGTACGGCCCGAAGAGACGGGTGAAGAACTCCAGCATCGCCGGCTGGTCGGCGAACGCACGCTCGAAGGCGGTGAGTCGCGCCGGCGGCACCGCACCGCTCATCGGCACATCGGCCGACTGCGGCACCTCGACGTACCGCCCGATCTGGACGGTGGCGAGGTAGGGAGCCATCGGCTCGCGTTGTTCGTAGGTCCACACCACGCGTCCAGCGCGGCGGCGGGAGGCGGTGCGGATCCCGTTGCACACCACCAGGTAGTCGGGGTGGGTCGCGACCGTGATGGTGTAAGTGGCCTTGTTCGACGTGCGGTCGTTGCAGGGGAACCAGCTCGGTGCGCCGCCGGGCTGCGCGGCGACGATCGCGCCGTCCGTGAGCTCTTCCCAACCGGCGTCCCCGACCTCGTCCTTCACCGGTACCGGCACGCCGCGGTAGGCGACCGTCAGGCGGATCTCCTCGCCCTTGGCGAGTTCCTTGGCCAGCTTGATCCGCAGCCGTGAGTCGCGGTGGGTGTAGCGGGCCACCCGGACCCCGGAGATCTTGACGACCTTCAACGCGTGCAGGTCGACCACCAGTTCGTCGAGCTTCTTGCAGGCGCGGATGTGCAGCGTCGCCTTGCCGGCGAGGTTGTTGTTCTCGATCGCGTAGTCGAGGTCGAGGTCGTAATGGGTGACCTCGTACGAGGCATCACCGTGCCCGGGCAGGTAAGGATCGACGGGGCTCTTGCTCAGGGGGCTCAACAGGTTTCACCATCTACAGCGGTAGTCATCGGAAGTGGTTGCAGTAGCGACCGGTTCACGGCTGGTCGCCTTCGTTCCATGCGCCGATCGGGTTGCCCAACCAGCGGGTCTTGTCGGGCACCGACTCCCCGCGCATGACCAACGACACCGGGCCGACGGTAGCCGACCGACCCAGGGTTGCGGCGGGAAGTATCACGCCGTGCGGGCCGAGCGTCGCGCCTTCCTTGAGCGTCACCGTGTCCATCGACAGGACGCGGTCGTGGAACAGGTGGGTCTGGACGACGCAGCCGCGGCCGACCGTTGCTCCGTCGCGCAGTTCGATCAGGTCGGCCTCGGGCAGCCAGTACGTCTCGCACCAGACGCCGCGTCCGATCTTGGCGCCCATCGTCCGCAGCCAGAGGTTGAGCACGGGGGTGCCGGACGCCGAGCGGGCGAGCCATGGGGCGGCGAGCATCTCGACGAAGGTGTCGGCTAGTTCGTTGCGCCACACGAACGAACTCCACAGCGGGTGTTCACCGCGGCGGATGCGTCCGACCAGCACCCACTTCGACAAGGACGCCAGGCCGGACGCGATCGCGCCGCCGACCATCAGCACCGGACCGACCAGCACGATCATCGGCACGACGCCCCAGTGACGCTGGATCTCCAGCAACGCCGCGGCCACGGCGACACACAGCCCGAAGGCCAGCAACACCGGGACGATGCGGCACAGTTCGACGATGCCGCGGGCGATCCGCAGTCTGCGGGCCGGTCGGAACGTTCGGCTGTCGTCGGTCTTGCTGGACTCGCGACGCAGCTTCACCGGGGGACTGCCCAGCCAGGACGTGCCCGACTTCGGCTTCTCGGACTTGCTCGGTGCGGCGGACAGCACCGCGACGAGGCCGCGCTTGGGCACCTTGCGGCCGGGTGCGGCCATGCCGGAGTTGCCGAGGAAGGCGCGCTTGCCGATCTTGGTGCGGCCGACGCGCAGGCGTCCGTCATGCAGTTCGTAGGGGCCCACGAGGGTGTCGTCGGCGAGGAAGGACGCCTCCCCGACGGTGACCAGCTTGGGGATCATCAGGACGGTGGACGCCTCGACGTCCTTGCCGATGGTGGCACCGAGCGAGCGCAACCAAGCCGGGGTGAGCGCGCTGGAGTAGAGCGGGAACAGCCAGCCGCGCGCTTCGTCCATGAGGCGCAGGGTGCCCCAGGCGCGCAGAGCCTGCCCGCTGTGCACGGGGAACTCACCTTCCTGAAGCTTGGCCTGCAGCAGTCGGGCGAGCAGCCAGATCGACGCGGTGAGAAGGGTCAGTCCGGTCAGTCCACCGGCGAGGACCATCGGGACGGCCATCGTCCAGGCCGACCGGTCGTCGAGCACCAGGGAGCCGACGTAGATCGCGGCAGCTGTGGCAAGTACGGGCAGTCCGGCGATCAACAGGGCGAGCGTGCCGTACGCGAGGGTGAAGATCGGCCGGTGCGGAGGGCGGTCAATCTCCCGCGGCTTCATCCTGGCCAGCTTGGTCGCGGGTGCGCCGCTCCAGAACTCCTCGTCCGGCACGGTGCCGAAAACGCCTGAGCCCGGGGCGATCTCGCTGCCTCGACCGACGATCGCGCCCGGCGTGAGGGTCGACCGGGTGCCCACCCGGGAGTCCTTGCGGACATGGACCTGCCCGATGTGCAGGCGGTCGCCGTCGAGCCAGTGCCCGGACAGGTCGACCTCCGGCTCGATGGAGGCGTACTGACCGACGGTGAGCATGCCGGTGACCGGCGGGATCGTGTGCAGGTCGGCGTCCTTGCCCACCTTGGCGCCGAGCAGGCGGGCGTACGTCGTCATCCAGGGCGCGCTCGACAGTCGGATCGCACCGCTCTCCTCGGCGATCTTCTCGGCCAGCCACAGTCGCATGTGGATCTTGCCGCCGCGGGGGTAGTTACCCGGCTCGAGTCCGGCCAGCGTGATGCGAATCAGGCTGGTCGCCAGCAGGATTCGTCCAGGAGGCGTGAGAAAGATCAGCACCAACGGGAGGATCAGCCACCATGACGCCGTTGGGAGATCGCGATCGACCACGAGAGCGGTGAGCTTCGTACCCAGCAGCAACCAGGCGATCCAACGCATACCGGCCAGGGCCCGCGTGCCGACCAGCCCTACGTGCTGCCCGATCTGTGTCTTGAGTGGAGTCGGCGGGACGGTGCGTTCCCGCACGTTTGCCGGAGCGGCCATCGAATCCAGTTGTGTGGCAAGGGCTCCCACCGTCGGATAGTCGTAGATGTCGGCGACGGTTACCTCGGGATGCGTCTGGCGCAGACGGGACACCAGCTGCGCCGCGGTCAGGCTGCCGCCGCCGGCTTCGAAGAAATCGTCCTTGGGTGTGGCGACCACGACGCCCATGACCTCCAGCCACAGGTCGGCGACCATCTTCGCGGTGCCTTCGAGTTCGACAGACTCCTGCCCGACCGGACGCAGCGTGGGCACAGGCCAGGGGAGTGCGTCGCGGTCGATCTTTCCGCTGGTGCGCGTCGGGAGGGTGTCGACCTCGGCGAGCCGCGGCACCATCGTCGCGGGCAGTTCCGCACGCAGCCGGTCCATCGCCACCGACAGGTCGAAGTCGGGCTTGGTGGTCAGGTAGCCGACCAGGATCTTGTTGCCGGTGCTGGTCGATCGGATCGCCGCCGCGCCGCCGTGCACTCCGGGCAGCGCGGTGAGGGCGGCGTCGATCTCACCGAGTTCGATACGGCGTCCGCCGAGTTTGATCTGGTCGTCCGCGCGACCGGCGAAGAGCAGTCCTTCGGAGTCCTTCACCACGTGGTCACCGGAGCGGTACGCCCGCTCCCAGCCGAGAGTCGGCATCGGTGCGTACTTCTCGGCGTCCTTGGCCGGGTCGAGGTAGCGCGCGAGGCCGACCCCGCCGATGATGAGTTCGCCGGTCTCGCCCTCGGCGACCGGGTTGCCGTCGGTGTCGACGACCTCGAGGTCCCACCCGTCGAGCGGGAGGCCGATGCGGACGGGGCCGTCGCCGGTCAGCTGCGCGCCACAGGCGACGACGGTCGCCTCTGTGGGCCCGTAGGTGTTCCAGATCTCGCGGGTCTCGGTGGCGTACCGGGTGCCGAGCTCGGGCGGGCAGGCCTCGCCGCCGAGGATGAGCAGACGCACCTTCGACAGTGCTTCGGCCGGCCACAGGGCCAGCAAAGTCGGCACCGTCGAGACGACCGTGATGTCGTTGGCGATCAACCATGGACCGAGGTCCATCCCCGACTTCACCAACGACCGTGGTGCCGGGACGAGGCAGGCGCCGTACCGCCACGCCAGCCACATCTCCTCACAGGAGGCGTCGAACGCAACGGAGAGACCGGCCATAACTCGGTCGTCCGGGCCGATCGGGCTGTCCTGCAGGAACATTCGTGACTCGGCATCGACGAACGCTGCAGCATTGCGGTGCGTGACCGCGACGCCCTTCGGCTTGCCGGTCGAACCCGACGTGAAGATGATCCAGGCGTCGTCCTCGGTCGTCGGCGGCTCGACCGACTCCTTGGGCTCGGCCTCACGGCGGACGTCGATCGCCAGGTCATCGCCGAGCACGGCAGCCACCTGCGCCTCGCCGAAGACGGTGCGGGCGCGCTCGTCCGGGTCGTCCGCGTCCACCGGCACGTAGGCCGCTCCCGCGGCGATGATGCCGAGGATCGCGACATAGAGGTCAGTCGTGCCGGACTTGATACGGACGCCGACGCGGTCGCCGCGTCCAACCCCGGCGGTGGCGAGCTGCTCGCTGAGTTCGGTGACCCGCTCGTCGAGTTCGGCGTACGTCAGTACCTCGCGCCCGTTGTCGAGGGCGAGCGCGTCCGGGCACTCCTGCACGGTCTCGGCGAAGATGTCGACGAGCGTGCGGGGTGCCGGGGCCAGATCGCTTCGCAACAAGGACACGGATCCATCGCTTTCGTCGGGAGCAGCGGCCATATTGTGCCGCGGTCAGGTGAACGCCGCTGTGTCGGTCGGCATTCGGCCTTCGATGGACGAGGCAGAACCGATTTGCTCGCGTCCATAAACTGATTCACATGGTGGATCCGATCGCAGCCCTGACCTCACACGTCCAGAAGGCCATGGTGGCTGCGCTGGGCGACGAGTTCGCGAGCGCCGATCCGGTGATCCGTCCGGCCAACAAGAAGCAGACCAGCGCCGACCTGCAGGTCAACGCGGCGATGGCGCTGGCGAAGAAGGCCGGCAAGAACCCGCGTGAGGTCGCGCAGTCGATCGCGGCCGACCTGCCGCCCGACGACCTGATCGAGTCGGTTGAGGTCGCCGGTCCCGGCTTCCTCAATGTCACCCTGCACTCGCGATGGATCGCCGAAGCAGCCGCGTCGATGATCGGTGAGCCTTTGCTCGGCACGGTGCTTCCCGAGCAGCAGACGATCGTCATCGACTATTCCTCGCCCAACGCGGCCAAGGAGATGCATGTCGGGCACCTGCGCACCACCGTCGTGGGCGACTCACTCGCGCGAACGCTGGAGTTCCTCGGGCACGACGTCATTCGCCAGAACCACCTCGGCGACTGGGGCACCGCCTTCGGCATGCTGGTCGAGCATCTCCTCGAAGTCGGCGATGGCAGCGATGACGCAAAGCTGCTGACCATCGACCCCAACGCGTTCTATCGCGCCGCGCGGGCGAAGTTCGATGCGGACGCAGACTTTGCCACTCGCGCTCGTGCCCGTGTCGCGACCCTGCAGGGTGGCGACCCCGACAGCCTGCGGCTGTGGAGGGAGATCCTCGACCTCACCAAGGGCTACCTGCGCCGGGTCTACTCCGTTCTCGGGGTCACCCTCACCGACGACGACATCGCCGGGGAGTCGTCCTACAACGATGAGCTTGCCGAGGTGTGCAAGACGTTGGAGGACAAGGGAATTGCCGTCATGAGCGACGGCGCTCTGTGCATCTTCTCCGACGAGTTCACCGGACGCGACAACAAGCCGGTGCCGCTGATCATCCGTAAGTCCGACGGCGGATACGGCTACGCGACGACCGACCTCGCGACGATTCGTCGCCGTTCGCTGCAGATGAAGGCCGACCGCGCGATCTACGTCGTGGGCGCGCCGCAGAACCTGCACTTCCGCATGGTCTGGGCCGCCGCCGACAAGGCCGGCTGGATCAAGGGCACCGAGCCCGTCCACGTCCAGATCGGCAACGTCGTGGGCACGGACGGCAAGATCCTGAAGACCCGGTCGGGCGACCTGGTGTCGCTGCAGTCCATGGTCGACGCCGCGCTGGAGCGGGCCGCGGCCGTCGTGTCCGAGTCGCGTCCCGATCTGGATGAGCAGACGCGGAACACCATCGCCCACCAGGTCGGCATCGCCGCGGTCAAGTACGCCGACCTGTCGGTCAGCCACGCGTCCGGCTACACCTTCGACCTCGACCGGATGGTCGCCTTCCAGGGCAACACCGGTCCGTACCTGCAGTACGCGACCGCCCGTATTCGTTCGATCCTGGGCCGTGCGGACGTCGTCGACCCGAAGGGTCCGATCGTGCTCGGCGAGCCGGCCGAGCGCGACCTCGCCCTGAAGGTGCTGGAGTTCGGCTCGGTCGTCAACCAGGTCGGCGAGACCCTCGAACCGCACAAACTCGCCGCGTACCTGTTCGAGCTGGCGACCACTTTCACCGCGTTCTACGAGGCGTGCCCGGTGCTCAAGGCCGAGGACGCCGCCGTCCGTGACTCGCGCCTGGCGCTGTGCCGGCTGACCCTCGAGGTGCTGACCCGCGGCTTGTCGTTGCTCGGCATCGAGGCGCCCGACCAAATGTAGGCGCCGTCCACGGTCCTCCCGACGAGGGCACGCCAGATGCACGAGGGCACTCCGTATACGGAGTGCCCTGATGCATTTGGAGTGCCCTCGCCGGGACGGTCAGTCGCGCGGCGCGGTGTTCTTCGGCGTCAGCAACTCGTCCAGGACCGCTCCGAGGACGGCGAGCAGCGCCTTCTTCCATTGCGGCGTCGGGTCGACCGGCATCGCCAGCTTCTCGCCCTCGGGGTCGAAGCCGACCTTGTGCACTTCCTTGTCCTTCGGCAGCGCGATGCCGGGGCAGACCGAGTCCTTGTCCATCAGCTTGCCGTTCTGCAGGAAGCCGTAGGTCTGCTGCTCGACGCACAGGTTGCCGCTACCCAGCACGGCACCGTGGTTGCCCTGGTCGTTGACCGCGAGGAAGCGGGTGTTCTTGGACGCCTTGTGCGCCTTCAGCCCGCCTTCGTACGCGGTCGCCGGGTCGTTCTCGGTCTGCACCAGCAGCATCTGCGGCGCCTTCGAGGTGTCGACCTTCATGTCCTGTGCCTTGTAGGGCCAGTACGCGCACTCGTTCGCCATGTCGAAGTAACCGACGAGCGGGTACTTCTGTCCGTCCTGCTTGGCACGGTCGACGTACGACTTCTCGTCCTTGCTCCACGAGGTGTCGTTGCAGCGGATCGCCATGAACACGGTGTTCTGGTTGCGGGAGTCGTCGATGTCCTTCTTGGTGCGGCCGCCGCCGGCAGCGCCCTCGGCGGTGCGCAGCGCATCCGCGTCACCGTTCATCGCCTGCTTCAGCAGCGCCAGTAGCGCACCGGAGCTCTGGAAACCGCGGTCGCTGTACAGCGTCTGGGCGACGATGTTGTCGATGATCATCGGCTCGAACTGGCCGAGCTTGCCCTCGCCCGCAGCCTTGCGGATGTCCTCGTAGGAGGCGTTGACGTCGTCCGGGGTCGAGCCGAGGTTGTAGGTGGTGTTCTGGCGGGCCAGCCACGGCAGCAACTGATCCTTGAAACGGCGCTGGAACGACATCGGCTGGGTGGCCCAGCTCGACTGCAGTGTGCCGGTGAACTCGGTGTTGCTGTCCAGCACGAAGCGTCCGACCTGCTTGGGGAACAGCGTCGAGTAGTACGCCCCGAGCCAGGTGCCGGCGCTCACGCCGTAGTAGTCGACGGTCTCGACCTTCAACAACTGGCGGACGAGTTCGTGGTCACGCGCAGTGTTGGCCGTGGTGATGTACGGCAGCAGATCGCCGTTCTCACGCGCGCACTCGTCCACGGTCTTCTTCGCGGCGGTCTGAAGGGCCGAGATGTCGGTGTCGGACAGGTTGCGGTAGTCGGTGACACCGCGCGCGGAGTACGACTTGCAGGTCAGCCGCGTCCCGCCGCCGACGCCGCGGGGGTCGATGCCGATGACCACGTGGCTCTCGCCGAGCGGGGACAGTGCCGCGGTGATCACCGAGAAGGCACCGGCCGGTCCGCCGGGGCCGCCGGGATTGGTCATCAGGACGCGGTGGTTCTCGCCCTTGGCCGGCTTGGTGCGGGTGACCATCACCTCGATCTCGCCCTTGCCAGGGTCGCCGTAGTCCTTCGGCACCTTGATCTTGGCGCATTCGCTGCGGTCGTTGACCGGGGCCAGGTCACGCAGACTGAAGGACTTGAGTTCCTTCACGTCGTCGGTGCAGGTGTCCTTGCTCCACTGCATCTGCTGGGCGGTGTAATTGCTGAGGTCGGCGCCGGTGGGGGAGAGCTTGCCGTCGCCGGCAGCCTTCGTGTCGCCGCCGCCGTTCGGCGATGTCGAGGTCGTGGTCGTGGTCGACGAACCGGTGTTCTTGGAGCCTTCGCTGTCGCCGTTGCAACCCGCCAGCGTCGCCGCCAACGTGACCACCGTCGTCGCGGTCAACGCCCGCGTCCCCCACTTGTGCGCCATGTCCCCTGCTCCTGGTCGATTGAGTCCTGCCGGGAGCCTAGACGGGCTCGAGCGGGTAGATGGTTCCTGGTGCCAGACCGTCAGCCGGGGAAGCCCTGAGGATTCGCCGACTGCCAACGCCAGGTGTCGGCACACATGTCCTCGATGGACTTCGTTGTGCGCCAGCCGAGTTCGTGCAACGCGCGGGTCGGATCGGCGTACGTCACCGGCAGATCACCGGCGCGGCGAGGTCCGATCTCGTACGGGATCTCGACTCCGGTGGCAGTACGGAACGCGTTGATCATGGCCAACACGGACGTCGGCACGCCTGTGCCGAGGTTGAACGCGCGTACCGGTTCGGCCATCGCGTCGATGTGCTCCAGTGCGGCGAGGTGCCCGGCGGCGAGGTCTTCCACGTGGATGTAGTCGCGCTCGCAGGTGCCGTCGGCGGTGTCGTAGTCGTCACCGAACACGGTCAGCTTCTTCCGGCGTCCGACCGCGACCTGGGAGATGAACGGCATCAAGTTGTTCGGGATGCCCTGCGGGTCCTCGCCGATCGTGCCGGACGGGTGCGCGCCGACCGGGTTGAAATAGCGCAGCAGCGCGACCTGCATGCCGGGTGTCGCACGGGCGACGTCGCCGATGATCTGCTCGTTCATCACCTTCGTCCAGCCGTACGGGTTGGACGACTGCAGTGGTCGGTAGTCCTCCTGGGACGGCTGCGGGGACTCATCGCCGTACACCGTCGCCGAGGACGAGAACACCAGGCGGTGGACGCCGTGCGTCGCCATCGCGCGCAGCAGACTGAACGTGCTGTCCAGGTTGTTGCGGTAGTACTGCAGCGGCTTCTCGACACTCTCGCCGACGGCCTTGTGCCCGGCGAAGTGGATCACCGCGTCGAACCGCTCGGCCGCGAACAGCGCCTCGGTCTTGTCGGGGTCGCACAGGTCGAACGCGTGCAGCGGGATGTGGCCGCCGACAAGCTGCTCGACCCGTGCCACGGCGCTCGCCTTGCTGTTGTCGAAATCGTCGACAACGGTCACGTCGTGCCCGGCCTGCTTGAGCTGGACGACCGTGTGCGAACCGATGAAGCCGGCCCCACCGGCGACGAGAACATGCATGAGCGCATCCTACTTTCCATCGTCCCCGACCGGTTCGGGAACGACCTCTGACCGGCGTTCTGTTGCGTGCCGCTACCGTCCCCGTCGGCTCGGACGTCCTGACACTATGGACCGGTGAATTCCGTGCCGTGGACCCCGGAGCACGTCGCCACCGTGCGGCGCGCGCCGTTGTCGAAACAGCGTGGCGGCTACAACTGCGACGATGTCGACCGCTATCTGCAGCACGTCGTCGCCCTGATGCGCGCCCGCCGCGAGGTGCCCTCCGCGCCGTTGTCCGGGCTGCGTCGCTCGCCGCTCAAGCAGGGCTATTCGCCGGCCGCCGTCGAGGCATTGTTCGGCCACATTGCTGATTGGCAGAGCGAGTTGGCGGCGCCGAAGCGCGCCCCTGCCGAAGCGATGGCAGCTGCCGTGCCGCAGCGTCCGTACTGGACTCCGCAGCAACTCGACTGGGTGCGTGAATCGAACTTCCGGCCGGCCCGTGGCAAGCGCGGCTACGCCGAGGACGAGGTCGACTCCTTCCTCGACCGGGTGCTCATCGCGATGACCAAGGGGGAGGAGTTGCCCGACATCGACTCGGTGCGCTTCTACCCGCCCCGCGCTGGTCGCGCGGGTTACGAGGCGCTCGCGGTCGACAAGTTCCTGGACGACCTCAAGCGCCTGCGCCCCATCCTGCGCTGAGCGGCACGCTGGTCGAGTAGGTGCGAGCCCCTGGGCGAGTGCCGCGATCGAGACCATGGTGACGCGATACGCGGAGCCGGGTTGAATGTGGTTGCGTTCCAGCGGATCTCGCGTTGGTTTCGGCGCGTACGGATTCGTTCCTCATCCGTACGGCTCAACCAGCGGTGGTAGGTGAGTCCACACATCACGCAGTCCGGGGCGCAATCTTCGCTGGTTGAGCCGCGGGACTGACGGAGGAATTCCCGGGGGCTGTCATCGACGGCGGGCAGGATCATGACTTCTCCTCGGTGGTGCGTGCCGGCAGGCTGCGCGATCGTCCGCGGAATTCTGCGATCAGAGCGCCGTCTGATTCACGGGTGATCGTGACATCGGTGATTCCGCTACGTCCGAACCGTGCGCGTTCGGTTGCCACACAGCGCAATTCGTCACCGAGGTGAGCGCTGGTCACGAAGGTCACGTCTGCTCCGGAGGCCACGGTGAGTTGCCCGGACGCGTTGCACGCGAGCGCGAACGTCGAGTCGGCCAGCGTGAACAGGTAGCCACCGTGCGCGATGTCGTGCCCGTTCACCTGATCCGCGCCGATCGTCATCGTGGTTTCGGCGTGACCGAGGCCGTCGGTGACCCCGACGGCGAGCAACCGGATGCCGAGGCGGGAGGAGGCGCGGTCCTCGCGCCACATGCGGTGGACGTGTTCGAGGTCAGCTCCGACTTCATCCGTGGCCATGTGACGCATGGTTGCATAACTGCATGTGATCTGTAACACGTTGGCCGTTACGATGAGACGATGACTGCTGCAGACCAGACCACCGCATCCGCCGAGACCTCCACCGGCTCAAAGTTCGATTCGGTGCTCGATGACGCGCTCGCAGCCCTTGCCGGGCGCACCTACTTCTCGCGTTACCCCGAATCACCCTCGCCCCGCGTCTACGGCGAAACCGCCGCCGCACAAGGACTTTCCGCCTACGAGGGCCGCCTCGGCAAGCCGTTCGAGGGCCTTCAGGGTGCCTTCGACGACACCACCGTCGGCGACGAGGTCTCGCCCTACGGCCCGACGCTCGGTGTCGCCTACCCACACCTCGACGTCGACGCGGCCATGGCGGCAGCGACGGACGCGATCCCGGCCTGGCGCGATGCCGGCCCGCGCAGGCGGGCGCTGGTGCTGATCGAGGCACTGGACGCGTTGAACAAGCAGTCGTTCGAAATCGGCAACGCGGTGCACCACACGTCCGGCCAGCCGTTCGTGATGGCCTTCCAGGCGGGCGGACCGCAGGCCCAGGACCGCGGCCTCGAGGCCGTCGCCGCGGCGTACGCCGAGCAGTCACGCGTCCCCGAGAGCGTCACCTGGGAGAAACCGGGCAAAGGCGAACCGCTGCGGATGCAGAAGGACTACCGCATCGTGCCGCGCGGGGTCGCCCTCGTCGTCGGCTGCAACACCTTCCCGACCTGGAACGCCTACCCGGGTATCTTCGCCTCGCTCGCCACCGGCAACGCGGTCGTCATCAAGCCGCACCCACGCGCGATCCTGCCGCTCGCCATCACCGTCGAAACGCTGCAGCAAACGTTGAGCGACAACGGTTTCGACCCCAAACTCGTCCAGCTCGCCCCCGAAGCCGATGGCGAAGGCCTGGCCAAGACGCTCGCCGAGCGCGATGAGGTCAAGATCATCGACTACACCGGCGGCCCGACTTTCGGTGCCTGGCTCGAACGTGAGGGCGCGGCCCGTGGGCAGCAGGTTTATACCGAGAAGGCCGGCGTCAACACGGTCGTGGTCGACTCCACCGACAACGTCCGGGCGATGCTGGGCAACCTCGCGTTCTCGCTCAGCCTCTACTCCGGGCAGATGTGCACCACCCCGCAGAACATCTACCTGCCCAAAGACGGCATCGACACCGACGAGGGACACCTGTCGTTCGAGGAGTTCGGTGCCAAGCTCGGCGGCGCGATCGGCAAGCTCACCGGTGAGGACGAGAAGGCGGTCGAGATTCTCGGCGCGACGGTCAACGACGACGTCCGCGCCCGAGCCGGATCGCTCGACAAGATCGCCTCGGACGCCGGCGGCTCCGTCGTCGCCGACACCCGCCAGGTCACGCACCCGAAGTACCCGGACGCCGTGGTCCGGACTCCGGGCTTGATCGGTGTGGGTGTGGAGGCGCAGGGCGCGTACACCACCGAGCAGTTCGGTCCGGTGACCTTCCTCATCGGCACCGACGGCACCGACCAGTCACTGTCGACCTTCCGCGACACCGTCCGCAAGCACGGCGCGATGACCGCTTCCGTGTACTCGACCGACGAGGCCGTGCTCGACAAGGCGCGGGACGCCGCAATGGACGCCGGTGTGGCGCTCTCGGAGAACCTGCTCGGCCAGGTCTTCGTCAACCAGACCGCTGCATTCAGCGACTACCACGGCACCGGTGCCAACCCGGCCGCCAACGCCGCGTACGCCGACAGCGCGTTCGTGGCCGGGCGCTTCCGGGTGATCACCGCTCGCCGCCACGTCTGATTCCGCGCGGCGGATTGGGTTAGCGTCGGATCGTGAGCGATGACGTGACGATCCGACCCGACGGCTCCGAGTACGAGATCGTCTCGGCCGGGTCGGTGATCGGCCGAGCGGCTGTCCACCCGGACGGCGGGCTCACCTGGAACTTTTTGGAGGACGTCGACGAGCGGCTGGCCGTCCGCGGCCTGGACGCGATGATCGAGTACGCGTTCGGTGAGCTCGGCGTCCACCGGGTGCAGGGCCGACTACCCGCCGATGCCAAGCACGATCTGCGGATCGCGGCGCGGGCCGGACTGCGCAAGGAAGGTGTCGTTCGCGGGGGCGGCGTCGAGCAGGCCGACTTGGTGCAGTTCGCCCGGGTGGCCACCGACCCGCCGCTGGCCGACCGGTCGACGTTCACTGCCGTCCTCAACTCCAGCCTGCCGACCAAACGCTGCATCGCTCAGGCAATCGTTCGCGACGACGAGGGACGAATCCTGTTGTGCGAGTTGGTCTACAAACGGTTCTGGGACCTCCCCGGCGGAGTCGTCGACCCGCACGAGTCACCGGCGACCGCCGTCGTGCGCGAACTGCGTGAAGAACTCGATGTCGAGGCCACCGTCCGCGGGCTGGCCGCCGTCAGTTGGCTGCCGCCGTGGCGCGGCTGGGACGACGCGACCCTCTTCGTTTTCGACGTCGAGTTGGACCGTCCGCCGCACTCGCTGCAGCCGCGCGAGATCAAGGCCGTGCATTGGGTCGACCCGGCCGATCTGGGCGAACACGTCGCCGAGTACACCGTCCGGGTCATCGAACAAGCCCTCGCCGCCGACGTGCCGGTCTACCTCGAGGACGGACGCCCGCGCGTCTGACGAACCCGCCAGTGTCAGAAGGGATGCGTCGACTGCGACGCATCCCTTCTGACACTCGAGTCAGGGTCAGCGGTTGATCTCGTGCTTGTCGGGCAGGATCACGTTCGCGACGAACCCGAGGACGGAGATGATCAGCGCACCGATCACGGCGTCCCAGAAGAAGTGGTCGACGTGGAAGGCGAGGTCGAACTTTCCGGCCAGCCACGAGGTCAGCTGCAACATCGCCGCGTTGACGATGATCATGAACAGCCCGAGCGTCACGAGCAGCAACGGGAAAGAGAAGAACGTGGCGATCGGCTTCAGCAGTGCGTTGACCACACCGAAGACGAGCGCGACGAGTAGAACGGTCTTGATCTTGTCGAAGGTCTGCGACGAACCGTCGGCGAGATGGATGCCGGACAGTGCCGCGGCGGCCAACCAGAGCGCGATGGCGTTGACGACGAGGCGGATCAGGAAGTTCTTCATGCCTCCATCGTCGCAGGCGGCGCTGCAGAAACCGACTGGTTGAGACGCCGGTCACACCGGGTCGTAGATTTGCTCGCATGAGCGACACTCAGCCCGACGTCCGTCTGCGCGACACCCTCGGCGCCGTTCCCGCCTACAAGGCCGGCAAGCCGGCGCCGCCGCGGGAAGACCTGGTGACCTACAAGATCTCCTCCAACGAGAACCCGTACCCGCCGCTGCCGTCGGTGCTGAAGACCGTGCAGGACGCGGCCGGCCGGATGAACCGCTACCCCGACATGAGCGTGCGTGAACTCACCGAAGCGCTCGCCGCCCGCTGGGGAGTCACGCCGGACGAGATCGCGACCGGCACCGGCAGCGTCGGCGTCCTCGGCTCGTTGGTGCAGATCACCTGCAACCCGGGCGACGAGATGGTCTACGCGTGGCGCTCGTTCGAGGCCTACCCGATCGTCGCAGCGCTCGCCGGCGCGAAACCGGTTCAGGTCCCGCTGGATTCGCAGGCACGCCACAACCTGAACGCGATGGCGGACGCGATCACCGACCGCACCCGCCTGGTGATCGTCTGCACCCCGAACAACCCGACCGGTCCGAGTGTCACCGAGGACGAACTGCGTGGCTTCCTGGCCAAGGTGCCCTCGGACGTCCTGGTCGTCATTGACGAGGCATACCTGGAGTTCGTCGAGCCCGATCACCAGATCGACGCGCTCGCGATCTACCGCGACCACCCGAATGTCTGTGTGCTGCGCACCTTCTCCAAGGCGTACGGCCTGGCCGGCCTGCGGGTCGGGTACTGCATCGCCCACGAGCCGGTGGCCGAAGCGCTGCGCAAGGCGGCCGTCCCGTTCGGTGTCAGCGACGTCGCCCAGCAGGCCGCGCTCGCCAGCCTGGAGGCCTACGACGAACTGCAGGAGCGCGTCGACGCGCTGATGACCGAGCGCGCCCGTGTCGCGCAGGCGCTCGCCGAGCAGGGCTGGAAGATCCCCGACAGCCAGGCCAATTTCGTCTGGTTGCCGCTGGGTGACGACGCGATGGCGTTTGCTGCCGCGGCCGACCAGGCCGGTCTCGTCGTCCGCCCGTTCGACGGCGACGGCGTCCGCTGCTCGATCGGAGAGACCGAGGCGAACGACCGCCTCATCGAGGTGTGCGAGGAATTCCTCAACCGCTGAATCGGTTCTCGCGGGAGTCGTCATAACGGCTTACATTGTCTGGATTATATGGGCAAGCAAAGGCCGCCCCTCATCGATATGGAAGGGTGGTCATCACTGGCAAGGCACGGTACCTGGACCGCATCGGTGTCAGTGATGGGACGAAGCGCTGCATTGTCCTACACGCACGTCAACAGCAACCCTCGCGTAAACGTGGGTCTCGGCTACGGTGTGTCTGCCAGCAGAAGGACGTTCACTCGCGCCCCATCCGCATCTGTAGGGTGGTCGCCGGGCGTACCTCATACCAGGTCAAAATTCACAGGCGGCGGCGCTTTCTGCCGCAGCAGGTGTGTGGGCGCACAGTCCGGATACCGGAGTCGGCTCGCCTACCGCGGGCGGGTTCCCTACGTCGGCACCGGCGCTGGATACGGCGTCTGGGTTGCGGGAGGAGTGCCTGTGTGGGCCGCACGGAGGTAGTTTTGTGCAGGTTGCGTTTTTTGTTTGCGCTATCGGCCCCCACGCTGGCACTCTTGATCATGGCGTTTGGCCTGTTTTTATATGTGCCCATACTATTAGCGGTTGGTATGGTCCCACTGATGCTTAGGTACTCGCTTGCGGGCCCCCCGCACGCGACGATGACTTCGTGCATGGGTGGCTCGGTGTTCTAGGCTTGCAGCTAGAGCAGGTTGTTCGGCTGGCAAGAGGTACGTCGCTATCCCCTAGGGCCGCACAAAGGGCGTTTTATCTTTCTTGGGTTCCCTTCGGATGCGGATGCTTATTTTTTGTTGTTGCTGTGGTGATAAATGGAGTCACGGGAAGTTCGTCCTAGCCTCGAAATTTCATGGGCGGTGACGTGGAGGTCGTTGGCGGCGTGATTGCCGGCATCACCCGCGCCGGGATCGACCCACTCCTCTACTCCACGCACTCTACGCGCGGGGTTCATCACCTACGCCCACCTGCGCGGAGCAACCGACCGGGCGATCGCGCACCAATCCGGCTCTTCACAATCGAGGGTATAGATCTGTCAGCGCGTCGCTCACCGGGTAGGGGTCGAGGTCTTCCGAGGATGAATATTCCTACACGCCTCATCTGGAAGACCTCGACGTGCCCGACGCTACTGCCAAGGACGGCTTCAGCTGACCTGACCAGACCTCGTTCTGCGGTCTCGACGAACTTGGCCTTATCGACGTTAGGTGCAAACATCTCTAATCATCGTCCTCGTCCCACGCGTCGAAAGCTCCGGGCAAACGCTTTTGAAATGGGCTCCGCTGCGGAATCCTCTTTGCCACAAAGAAGCAGGTTAATCCAACAGCTAGCCAATAGAACGTGACAAGCATATAGAAGGTTATGAATGGGCCAGAGTCTGCTACTCCTTCCATCGCTACCGGCGTTAACAAGACCGTTATCGATTCGACGATGGCTGGGACCGTCGGTGACCAATAGAACAGCGAAGACACTAAACCCAGCGCCCCCGCGATGGCAAGGGGAACCCACACAACCGGTTCCAATAGATCCCGAGCTGATAATGGAGGATTAGTATTCCGTGCCATATAGTACAAGGGTCCGTATGCCAACGGAGACCAAATTATCGGAACTGCAGCTAGGATCGCTCGGCGTCGCCAGTATGTACCAGGCTCGAGCCGTGCCGCTTTCTCCTGATTGTCATGCCTGTGGTTGGTGCCTTCTTGGAGGCCCAAAGTATTCCTCCTAGCTCCGGTATAACAAACATGCGTCGTTGATGTTTGATTCGATACTGGTAGATTATTGGAGTTTAATGTCCCACGAAATCTGGAAGACCTGCTGGGTTCGGAAGCTTGCGTACGGGTTGGTGCAGCGAGCGATGGCGCTGCTACTAGCGCAGTACTTCCTGCGCAAATGAAGGCAGCGGAGAATTTCCTCACGGCCTCGTGATTCCCCTTGCTGACAACCGTTCTCAGCTCGCCGCTCGAGCGAGATCCGGCTCTACTGAACGCATTGAAGCGCACCCGCAGCCGCTGTCGCTAGGTTTCGGCAAAGGGAATTTTGCATGCGATAGTGCTTAGAATCCCGTGCAACACCCGCGTAGCGAGCACTATCAATAAGTCAGTTCGCCAAGGGTGGGTCGTTGCACCGCACCCCAGAGTGCCGCCGAGTGGATGACGGTCCGCCGGCAGCACGGGTCGATTCGCAGACACCGAGCGCGGACCAGTAGCCTCGTTCGTCGAGCCTGTGTGACCCACGTCATAGGCCGAAAGCCAGCGTCGGCACCCACGGTCACCCCCGTTCTGCCGGCCGCACGAGCAAGGAGTGGCATGTCCGACCCGACAGATGTGTCCGGAGCCCCCGGCGTGAACGCCGATGCCCGGCACACGATGCACCACGAGACCTCCGTGGCACCGAGCATGGAACACGACATCACCGACGGCGGCCCGGAAATGGTGCAGTTCGTCGACGCCGACGGCAACCGTCTGGCCACCTGCGAGGCCAACGCCCCGTACGCGCAAATCGTCGAGGACATGACCTCCGAGGATGCGCAGGCGATGTACCGCGACCTGGTGCTGGTGCGCCGGATGGACGCCGAGGGTCACGCGCTGCAGCGCCAGGGCGAACTCGGACTATGGCCCTCGCTGCTCGGCCAGGAAGCCGCGCAGGTCGGTGCCGGACGCGCCCTGAAGAAGCAGGACTACGCCTTCCCCGGCTACCGCGAGCACGGTGTCGCGTGGTGCCGTGGGGTCGACCCGGTCAACCTGCTCGGCATGTTCCGCGGCGTGAACCACGGCGGTTGGAACTCCAACGAGAACAACTTCCACCTCTACACGATCGTCATCGGCAACCAGATGCTGCACGCGACCGGGTACGCGATGGGCATGCAGCGTGACGGCGTCGTCGGTACCGGCGACCCCGAGCGCGACGCGGCCGTGATGGCGTTCACCGGTGACGGCGGCACCGCGCAGGGTGACTACAACGAGGCGATGGTGTTCGCGAGCGTCGCCAACGCGCCGGTCGTCTTCTTCGTGCAGAACAACCAGTGGGCGATCTCCGAGCCCAACTACAAGCAATTCCGCATCCCGCCCTATCAGCGCGCACGCGGCTTCGGGTTCCCCGGCGTCCGGGTCGACGGCAACGATGTCCTCGCGGTGTACGCGGTGTCGAAGGCCGCGATGGATGCCGCCCGCGCGGGTCAGGGCCCGACGCTGATCGAGGCGTTCACCTATCGCATGGGTGCGCACACCACGTCCGACGACCCGACCAAGTACCGCATCGCGTCCGAGGTCGACATCTGGCGTGAGAAGGACCCGATCAAGCGCATGCGCGGGTTCATGGAGACCAAGGGCCACGCCGACCCGGCGTTCTTCGAGCAGGTCGAGGCCGAGGCCGACGAACTCGCCGCTCGCATCCGACGCGAGTGCCAGCAGATGCCCGACCCGGAGCCGGTG
Organism: Yimella sp. RIT 621; assembly: GCF_004146205.1. Classification (NCBI taxonomy): domain Bacteria; kingdom Bacillati; phylum Actinomycetota; class Actinomycetes; order Micrococcales; family Dermacoccaceae; genus Yimella; species Yimella sp. RIT 621. Next base: position 196,340 of record NZ_SEIP01000002.1, on the reverse strand, counting down.
ACGATGTTCGACAAGGTCTACGCCGAACCGCACCCCGTGGTCGACGCCGAGCGCGAGGCGTTCGTCGCCTACCAAGCCTCCTTCGTCCAGGGAGGGGCGAACTGACATGGCAACGCAGAAGATGACGCTCGCCAAGGGCATCAACGCCGGTCTGCGCAAGGCGATGGAGGACGACCCCAAGGTCGTCCTGATGGGTGAGGACGTCGGCAAGCTCGGCGGCGTCTTCCGGATCACCGAGGGTCTGCAGAAGGACTTCGGTGAGGACCGCGTGATCGACACCCCGCTCGCGGAGTCCGGCATCGTCGGCACCGCGATCGGCCTGGCCATGCGCGGCTACCGCCCGGTGGTGGAGATCCAGTTCGACGGGTTCATCTACCCGGCGTTCGACCAGATCATCAGCCAGGTCTCCAAGATGCACTACCGGTCGCTGGGCTACCTGAAGCTGCCGATGGTCATCCGGGTTCCGTTCGGCGGCGGCATCGGAGCTGTCGAGCACCACTCGGAGTCCAACGAGGCCTATTTCGCTCACACCGCCGGTCTGCGCGTGGTCAGCTGCTCCGACCCGGCGGACGCCTACTGGATGATCCAGCAGGCGATCCAGACCGACGACCCGGTGCTGTTCTACGAACCCAAGCGCCGCTACCACGAGCGTGCAGAGGTCGACCTGGACGAGTCCACCGGTGCACCGCTCGGGCTGTACGACGCGCGAGTGGCGCGGGAGGGCAGCGACCTGACTCTCATCGCGTATGGACCGATGGTAAAGACCTGCCGCCAGGCCGCGGAAGCCGCTGCGGCAGAAGGACGTTCGATCGAGGTGATCGATCTTCGGTCGCTCTCGCCGCTCGACCGCGCGACGATCTTCACCTCGGCGAAGAAGACCGGACGCGTCGTCGTGGTGCACGAGGCGAGCACCTTCCTCGGACTCGGCTCGGAACTCGCCGCGCTGATCCAGCAGGAGTGCTTCTACCACTTGGAGGCACCTGTGCTCCGGGTCGGCGGATACAACCTGCCGTACCCGCCCAGCCGCTTCGAGGAACACTTCCTGCCCGACCTCGACCGCATCCTCGATGCCGTCGACCGCTCGCTGGCGTACTGAGGGGATCACTGACATGGGTGTGAAGCTGTTCAACCTGCCCGACCCTGGTGAAGGACTCGTCGAGGCGGACGTCGTCACCTGGAAGATCAAGCCGGGCGACACCGTCAAGGTCAATGACGTCGTCGTCGAGATCGAGACCGCAAAATCGTTGGTGGAGTTGCCGATTCCGTGGGCCGGCACCGTCGTCGAGTTGCTCGTCGAGGAGGGTGCGACGGTCGATGTCGGCAGCCCGATCGTGTCGATCGAGGTGGAGGGCGCATCGTCCGAGACCCCGTCGTCCACCCCGGCGGCCGACACCGCCGTCCAGGGCGCCGCGCCCGACTCGCAGGCCGCGAAGGAGGACGAGGAGGAGCGCGTGGCCAACCTCGTCGGTTACGGCGCGGTCGCCGGTTCGACCCAGCGGCGTGCCCGCCGCACAGCGCCCCCCGCGCCACCCTCCCGAAAGTCCGCAGAACTCGCGGGTCAAGTCGCCGGATCTGCGGACACTCCCCAGCCGAAGTCCGCAGAACTCGCCGGCCAGGTCGCCGGATCTGCGGACAATCGCGGGAAGGTGCTGGCCAAGCCGCCGGTGCGCAAGTTCGCCAAGGACAACGGGGTCGACCTGTCCGCGATCACCCCGTCCCGTCCGGACGGCGTCATCACCCGCGCCGAGGTGGAAGCACACCTCACCTCGCTGGTTGAGACTGGACGCAGCGACGTAAGAGCGGCGACCAGTGCCGAAACCCGAGGCGGCGCTGAGCGGGAGAGCCGTACGCCGATCAAGGGCGTCCGCAAGATGACCGCCCAGGCGATGGTCGGGTCGGCGTTCACCGCCCCGCACGTCACCGAGTTCATCACCGTCGACATGACCCGGACGATGGAACTCGTCGACCGCCTCAAGGCCGACCGTGAGTTCAAGGGCGCCAAGGTCACCCCGTTGCTCGTGCTCGCCAAGGCGCTGTGCGTAGCCGTGAAGCGCAACCCGGAGATCAACGCGAGCTGGGACGAAACGGCCCAGGAGATCGTGGTCAAGCACTACGTCAACCTGGGGATCGCGGCGTCCACGCCGCGTGGCTTGATCGTGCCGAACATCAAGGACGCCGACCGCATGAACCTGCGCGAGCTCGCCGACGCGATGGGCTCACTGGTCGAGACCGCCCGCGACGGCAAGACACCGCCGGCCGACATGTCCGATGGCTCGATCACGATCACCAACGTCGGTGTCTTCGGCGTCGACAACGGGACCCCGATCATCAATCCGGGTGAGGCCGCGATCCTGTGCTTCGGCGCGGTGCGCAAGATGCCGTGGGTGGTCACCGACGCGTCCGGCACCGACACGATCGTGCCGCGTCAGGTCACCCAGTTGTCGTTGGCCTTCGACCACCGCCTGGTCGACGGCGACCTCGGCTCGCGCTTCCTGGCCGATGTCGCGGCTCTGCTGGAGGACCCGGGCAAGGCGCTTGTCTGGGGCTGAGACGTCGGACGACGGCCGCTACATCATCGTCGACGGACGGCGGTGGCGGGCGACCGATCCGTCGATCCCGCAGAAGCTGAAGGCCGAACTGGTCGCCGAACTGATGCGGGCTCGACGACTGGTCAGGACGCGCGGGGACGAGGTGCGCCCGTTCGTCCAGGACGCCAAGGTGGCCCTCGGTGAGCGCGGCGAACCGTGGTGGGAGCAGGCGAGCGACGAAGGCGTCCGCGAGCGCTTGGCGGCGTCGATGCGCGTCCTGCTTCGGCATCGTGACGGAAAGACGATCTGCCCCAGCGATGCGGCCCGGGTCGCCGGTGGTGACGACTGGCGTGAGTTGATGCCGGTGGCCCGCGAGGTCGCCGGCACGCTCGCGTCCGAGGAGGTCGTCGTGATCCAGCAGCGCGGTGAGCCGGTCGACCTCGATGCGGCCAAGGGACCGATCCGGTTGGCCGCAGGGCCTGAGTTGAAGCGCTGATCGACGGTGCCGTTCGGTTTGGTTCGTGCTGGCGTCACGTGGTCTCGATTGCGGCACTCACTCGCCCAGCGGCTCGCACCTACTCGACCAGCGTGATGCTCGGGCACATGCAGGAAGCCGGTCAGCCCGAGAACGCGCGGCGGGCGACGTGATCCTGGCCGTCTGTCCCAAGCAAGCCTGACGCCGGCGCGTGAGGCGATGACGGACGTGGTCGTCGACTTCTTGGCGCTCACCGGCTGATTCCCGTCGGCGAGAGGCGCCGTGGTGTTGACTCTGACACGGTGTCAGACGGTCGAGTGGGTGGCGTCATGTTGAGTATCGGAGATTTCGCACGGCTCGCCGGGGTGTCGGTCCGGATGCTGAGGCACTACGACCGCCTCGGTCTGGTGTCCGCGGCTCGCGTCGACCCACACACGGGTTACCGCTTCTACGAGCCCAGGCAACTGCAACGCGTCCACGCCCTCATCGGCTTGAAGGACCTCGGGTTCACGCTCGAGCAGATCGGACCGATGTTGGCGGGGCAGATCGACACCGAGACCTTCCGCGAGCTCCTCGACCGACGTCGGGCAGCTTTGCGCGAACAGATCGATGCCGATCACCGGCGCCTCGCCGACGTCGAGCGACATCTGCGTCTGATGGAAGGAAACACCGTCATGGAGTTCATCGAGAAGTCATTGCCCGCACTGGAACTGAGCCAACGGACGGCGACGGTCGCCGATCGGAGCCAGATCGGGCCGGTCATCGGTCCGATGTTCGAGGAGTTGGTTGCCGCACAGATCGAAGCCGGGGGGCAGCCGGCACACCCCGCGTACGCCTGGTATCGGGCGGACGGTGAGCGGCTCGATTTCGGTGCTGGGTTCGACACCGAGATCGACGGGTTCGAGACCGGTGAACTCGACGCTGTCGAGCGGGCGGTGACCGTGACGTACGTCGGCCCGATGAGTGGCATCGGTGACGCGTGGGCCGAACTCGGCACCCACGTCGCGTCGCTCGGTCTCGAGCCGTACGGCCCGTGTCGCGAGGTGTACCTCGACACCAACGGCCCGCAGGAGAAGTGGGTGACCGAGTTGCATCAGCCGGTGCGCGGCTGAGTGGTCTCTCGCGTCGGGCGCGGGTTCGCGAACTCGCGCCCGACGCGACGTGCCGCGCGGACCACAAGCGACCGTCCGCCCGATCGACGGCCGACGTCCGCCGGTTCGGGCAAGCTTGACCACATGAACGAACTGCGACTGCGCACCGTCCTCGAACCCGCGGGGCCGGCCGGAGCCATCGTGCTCACCGATGAGCAGGTGGAACAGCTCGGCGCCGGCAAGCGCGCGCCCATTCGAGTGACGATCGGCGAGGTGACCCGGCCCTTGCGGCTCGCACGGATGGGTGGTCGAAATGCTGCGTGAGGGAAAGACCCGTAGCTGACCGGTCGGACTACCGTCGTCGACATGCCGTCGTACCCGTGGCGTGTGCCGCCGGAGTTGTCGCAGTTCGTCGAGTCCGTCGAGGGATTCGACTACCGGCTCGACCGCGACGCCGTGCACCACGGGCTGCCCTCGACGACCCTCACCGTGATCATCCAGTTCGACGAAGCGCTGGATTGCGGTTGGGTGGGTGATGCCGCCTCCGATCGTTTCTGGGTGTTGGCGGCCGGACTGCACCAGCGTCCGGCCCTGATCCGCACGCACGGCCGGCAGTGCGGCATCCAGCTGGCGCTCACTCCCTTCGGCGCGCGTGCGCTGCACGGCATGCCGGCGGCGGAACTTGCGGGCGGTCTGGTCCATGCGGACGACGACCTTCCGGCGTTCCCGGCGTCGTTGCACGAGCGGCTCGGTCCACTCACCTGGCCCGAACGGTTCACGGTGCTCGAACGCCACCTGTTCGCCCGGCTCGCTGCGGCGGACTGCGAACCTGCGTGCCCCGAGGTGCGCGAGGGGTGGCGACTGATCATCGCGTCCGGGGGACGGATGCCGATCGAGCGGGTGGCCGACCGTGTCGGGTGGTCGCGACGACACCTGCTCAACCAGTTCCGCAGCGAGTTCGGACTGACTCCCAAACAGGTCGCACGACTGGCGCGATTCGAGCGGGCGCACCGCTTGGCCGAAGGCGGCACCGCGCTTGTCGACGCGGCGTACGCCGCCGGCTACGCCGACCAGGCGCACCTCAACCGGGAATGGCGCCGCCTCGCCAGCCGCACGCCCACGGCGACCCTGGCTGAGTTCCCAAAGGTTCAATCCGAGCCGATGCGTTCCGGGAAAGAATCACGAACATGACCAGACCACAACTGTATTCCTGCCTCCGCTACGCCGACGCCGGCGCTGCGATCGAGTTCCTGACCGCGCTCGGCTTCACCGAGCGCCTCGTAGTGCACGACGACGCCGACCCGAAGGTCGTCCATCACGCCCAGTTCGCCTGGCGCGACAACGGCGGCATCATGTTCGGCACCGACCGCCCGGACGGCATCGGACCCAGGCCGGGCACCGCCTGCGTCAACCTCGTCGTCGAGTCCGACGATCAGGTCGACGCGACGCTGGCCCGCGCCTTGGCCGCGGGTGCGCGACAACTCGACGAAGTGCACGAGCCGCCGTACGGCGGTCGGTCGGTGGCCGTCGCCGATCACGAGGGCAACATCTGGAACATCGACTCCTACCCCGGCGCATGAGTCGCCGCCACCGCGGGGGACGGTCGGAACAACGAACGCAGATCGTCGCGCAGGAGCCGGCCGCGGATGATGAGTTCGTATTGCGCGAGCGCCGTGCAGCTCTGCGCGCACAACACCCCGAGCAGCACGACCACCTGCGCCATCGTGGCGTCCATCGGGGACCCGCCGCCGAGCATCACGCCCAGGAAGGCTCCGGGCAGGGTGACGATGCCGGCGGTCTTCACGCTGTCGATGCCGGGGATCAGCGACTCTTTGATCCGCGGGTGGAGCACCTGCGCGGCCGCGGTCTGCGCGGGCAGGCCGAGCGCGAGGTAGCCCTCGAAGATCTCGTGCTGCTCCTCGAGCGCGCGGAAGGAATTGCGGCCGCCGAGGGTGTGCACCGACATGATGTTGTTCATCACGACGCCGGCGATCGGGATGAGCGCGACCCCCTTGAACGGGATGGTGCCGGAGAACACCGTCACCGCGAGCACCGGCAGCAGCCCGGCGCCCATCGCGAGCGCGGCCATCGGCGCCTGGCGCCGACTGACGCCGACGCGCCCGACACTGGTCAGCACCGCCATCGTGAACATCGCCACGATGACCAGCAGCGTTGCCCACAGGTGCGAGATCGCGAACACGATGAGCAGCGCAACCACGACCAACTGGACGACCGAACGCAGCCCGGCGATCGCGATCGAAGGGGCGAGCCCGGTGCCGGCCCGCCATTCCAGGAGCACGGGGATTGCCAGCAGCAGCACGCAGCACGCGACGAGCGAGATGCCCCAGGTGATGACCACGGGTCGACTTTAGGTGGGATCGCCGACATCGACCTGGGAGGGTTTCGGTTTTGGCGCGGATCCTGAGGCCGCTGTGCTCGCGGCGAATCCGGCTCAACCACCGGGCGCTACCTGACCGGCGGGATCTGTGACCTCGGCGCCCACTCCCGCTCGAGCAGCGCGTACTCCAGCATCGTCGCCCAGCCGCCCTTGAACCAGATGCTCTCCACCGTGCGGGCCTCACGGCGGAAACCGAGCCGCTCGACGACGCGCACTGACGCCTCGTTCAACTCGTTGATGCGCGCGACTATGCGGTGCAGCCCGAGCCCACCGAACCCGAGGTCGAGCAGGGCCGCGACGGCCTCACCGGCGTACCCGCGTCCGCGGACACCGGGGTGGAAGATGTAGCCGACCTCGCCCGATCGGTCCTTCTCGCTGTGCCAGAAGAGCACGACGTCGCCGACCAGGCGACCGGTGGCGGTCTCCTCGACGCCGAGGCTCACATCGTCGCCCGGTGCGTCGAAAACGCTTCGGCCCAGGCCGATCCGATACGCCGCTCGACACCATCCCGGTCGAGGACGTCGTACGGCACGTACTGCACGACGTCCGGATCGGACTTGTACTACAGCATCGCGTCGGTGTCGGCCGACGTGATCGGACGCAGCGCCAGGCACTCGGTGCGGATCGGATAGTGGGGGTGCAACACCCCTCGATCGTAGGAGCGGGCACGACGAACCGGGCCCCTCCCCGCAGTGGGGGGAGGCCCGGTTGGGGTGCGAAGCGTGGCTCAGTCGGCCAGGTGCTTCGGCGTGGTGTGACTCGGCGCTTCGACCTCGACGTCGCCGGACGCGGCGTGCTTGGCCGCCGTGTCGGCATCGTCTTCGATCGTGCTGTCGGTGGCGTCGATGTCACAGGCCGCAGCGTTGACGGCCGGAGGCGTGCCCGCCGGCGCGGTGCCCGGCTCGAGACCGGCGAAGTTGTCGCCCGCCTCGTCGGCCGAGGACGCGCCGCCTTCGGCAGCCTGCTGGCGCATCGCTGCCGACGCGGACTGCGAGCGAAGTTCCACCTTCGGCATCAGCAGGGTGACCAGGAACCCGACCAGCATGACGGAAGCCGCCGCGATGAAGATCTGCGAGATCGAATCGGAGAAGCCGACCTTGAACGGGTGGGCGACGACGTCCGACATCTTGCTGATGATCGATGAGTCGTCCTGAACCCTGGCCATGATCGAGGTGTCGCCCTTGAGGACGCCGGCGTTGTACGGGTTCTGCAGCAGGGACGGGTCGGCCTTCGCGGCTTGTTGAATGGCGGGCAGCTCGGCCTTGAAAGCCGAGGAGATCTTCTCGCCGACGGTGCTGAACAGGATCGACAGGAAGATCGCGACACCGAGGGTTCCACCGAGCTGACGGAAGAACGTCGCGGCCGAGGTCGCCACACCGATCTCCTGCGGCGGCACGGCGTTCTGCACGATCAGCGTCAGCGGCTGCATGCAGTTACCGATACCGATGCCGAGCAGGAACATGAACGCCATGACGACAGCGAGGTTGGTGCCGGCGTCGATCGTCCACAGCAGCACCATCGCCAACGTCGCGATCGCGGTACCGATGATCGGGAACGGTCGGATGATCCCGGTGCGGGAGGTGATGATGCCGGACGTCATCGCCATGCTCATCATGCCGACGACCATCGGCAGCATCATCAGACCCGACATCATCGGGGACGCTCCGTGCACGATCTGCATGTACAGGGGCAGCACCATCATCGCACCGAACATCGCCAGACCGACGATGACGGATGCCACGACCGTGACGCTGACGGCCCTGATTCGGAAGATCCGCAGCGGGATCAGCGCGTCGTCGCCCATCGACCGCTCGATGAAGCAGAACGCGATGACGCCGACGGCACCGATCGCGAAGGCGGCGAGCGCCTTGCCTGAGCCCCAGCCCCACTCGCGGCCCTGTTCGGCGACGGTGAGCAGCGGGACGAGCGCGACGACGAGCGCGGCGGCGCCCCACCAGTCGACGCGGGCCTCGCGGCGCACGTGGTGCAGGTGCAGGGTGCGCGAGACGACCAAGAGTGCGGCGATGCCGATCGGCACGTTGACCAGGAAGACCCAGCGCCATCCGGTGATGCCGGCGATCGAGCTGGTCTGTGCGAACAGTCCGCCGATGACCGGGCCGAGCACCGAGCTGGTGGCGAAGACTGCCATGAAGTAGCCGGTGTACTTTGCGCGCTCACGCGGCGCCACGATGTCGCCGATGATCGCCAGGGCCAAGGTGAACAGGCCACCGGCGCCGACGCCCTGGATGGCACGGAACACGGCGAGCTGGGTCATCGAGTCGGCGAACGCACACGCGAATGAGCCGACGATGAAGACGCTGATTGCGAACAGGAACAGCTTCTTGCGGCCGTACAGGTCACCGAGCTTGCCGTAGATCGGGGTCGCGATCGTCGAGGTGATCAGGTAGGCCGTGGTGACCCAGGCCTGCATCGACAGGCCGTGCAGTTCGTCACCGATGGTGCGGATGGCGGTGGAGACGATGGTCTGGTCGAGGGCGGCGAGGAACATGCCCATGAGCAGGCCGGTGAGGATCCGCAGGATCTGACTGTGTGTGTAGTCGCCGTCGGACGTTGCGGTCGGCTTCGCGGCGGCGGTGGTCATGCGTCCTGCTTTCCGCAGTGGGTGTTGCGTTCGAGTTCGTGGGTGAGGGCTTGGTCGAACCGTCCGAGATACGCGGTGAAGTCGCGCACCTCGTCGGTGGTCCAGCCGGTGAGCATCGAGCGGAACCACTCGGCTCGGCGGGCGGCGAGTTCGTCGATGATCTGCTTGCCTTCGTCGGTCAGTCGCACCACCTGGGCGCGGCCGTCCTGCGGGTCGGCGACCTTCTCGGCGACACCGGCGGCTACCAGGTGACTGATCTGCCGGCTGACCGTCGAGATGTCCGAGTGCACGCAGGCGGCGATCGCCGAGACGCGCTGATCGCCCTGCTTGAGCGCGATGAGCACCGGGTAGGACGAGGCGTCGATGGCCGGGTGCAGCCGGGGGAGGTGGTTGCGCAGCGCCGACAGCTTTTTGACGACGTGCACCAGATCGGTGGCGAGTTCGCCGGCGACCTTCGTGCTCACGGACATGGACTTCCTCACAGGTTGTTTGCAGCAAGCAACTTTACACATAGTAGATCGATGCAAACAAGTGACGCGGTGAGGCTCGACACGTGCCGATACGGGGGGCCGGGTTGCCCCGACATGAAGCCTTGACTTAAGTTGCCTTACTCGATCGAAGGGCAGGGCATGACCACGACGGCCGACCCGCACGCATCGCTCACCGCCGCGGTGCGCGCGTTCGATCAACGTCAAGGTTTGCTCGCCCGAACAAGCTGACCGCGTGGACCGAATTCGTGACCTGCCGGGCGTACTCGCGTTCGTTGTGCTGTTCGTCGTGGTGTTCCTGCGTGCCGGTGGCACCTACCTGCTGGGTCGCGCCGCCATGCGGGCAGGACACGCCACGCGGTGGCGGGGCAAACTCAGTGGCCCACGGATGGCGCGCGCCAGGCAGTTGTCGTCGCGTTTCGGCGTGTTCGCGGTTCCGTTGTCGTTCTTGACCATCGGCGTCCAGACCGCCGTGAACTTCTCCGCCGGTCTCACTCGGATGCCGGCGCGCAGGTACGTTCCGGCTCTGCTCGTCGGGTGCGTGATCTGGGCGGCGATCTACGCCGGTCTGTTCACCCTCTTGCTCGACCTGTCGGAGCGCTGAATCTCAAGGAGTGACGGCCATCGCGTCGAGCACCCGGCGTGCGACGTCCTCGTCGCCCTCGACGTGGTAGCGCAGATCCTCGGTGGCGATCCGGCCCGCGCCGCGTCGGGTGAACTCCTCGGTGGTCATGCGGATCGACGTCACATCGGTGCTCTCGACATGTGAATCGCCGGAGAACAGTGCCTCACCGTACGGCTTGCCGTTCTCGTCCTCGATCACCCGGACGCCCGAGCGCGCGTTCACCGGGCCGGTCGTCTCCACGATCACGGTCGTGCCGATCGGTAATCCGGCCTTCGCGGCCCGGATCGGCAGCGCTGCCATCAGCCGGCCAGTGAACAGAGCGGCCGCTGGGGTGTCGAGATTGCCCGGCCGGTTGAGCGCCTGGCGAATGTCCTGCTCGTGGCACCACATGTCGACGATGCGCAGCGACACCAGGTCGACCGGACGACGCGGCCCGACCGCGGTCTCGACGATCGTTTCGGGGTCGGCGAGCAACTGGTGCAGGGCAGCGACCCGTTGTGGGAACAGTTCCTGCCACTGCGCGACCACCTCGGGTCCGGGTGTTCCGCGACGCGCCTCGACGTGGGCTTCCATGAAGCGTCCGAAGTCGCTGCGCAGCCACTTGTAATCAGGCACCTCGACCTCGGGTGTCGGGCCGCCGTTGAAGATGTCCTCCAGCCCGACGACGTGCGAGAACTGGTCCTTCACCGTCCAGCCGGGGCACTGCGTCGGCTTGGTGAAGTCGTCCTCATGGCAGGTGAATCCGAGGTCGAGGATCGCCTGTCCGGTGGCGGAGTAGGCCGCGATGAGCTCGGTCAGTTCGGTGGGGGCAGCCGGATGCATGTTCCCCAGGTTAGGGGTGTGAACCTGCGACGTACCCTGAACGGGTGGGCATGATCTCGAACGACGCGGCGTCGCTGGCGATCCAGTACGACACGACCGACCGACTCGCGACCAGGGCGTCGGTGTGGCGCGACACCCCGGACGGGCGCAACCCGACAAGGGCGGCGCTCGCCGCCGTCGTGGCGGCTGAACCTGCCGACTTCCTCGAGGTCGGTTGCGGGACGGGCGAATTCGCCGCGTCCGTAAGCGATGCTCTTCCGAACACTCATGTCGTCGCGACCGACCGTTCTCGAACGATGGCGCTCGCCACCGCTCGACACGGTGTCCTGACCCAGGTCGCCGAGGCCGCGGATCTGCCGTTCGACGACGCGTCCTTCGATGTGGTGTACGCCGGTTGGATGCTCTACCACGTGCCCGATCTGGACGCCGCGCTCAGGCAGGTGCGCCGGGTGCTTCGACCAGGCGGCGCTTTCGTCGCGGTCACGAACGGTGACCAGCACCTGGCCGACCTGCTGACGCAGGCCGGGGGAGAGCCGCTGATCAGCCGGTTCAGCTCCGAGAACGGCGCGGACGTGCTGCGTCGCCACTTCGCCGCCGTCGAGCGGGAGGACTTCGACACTCGGGCGGTTTTCGCCGATCACGCTGCGGCCCACGCCTACCTGTGCACCTTCCAGCCCGCGCTCGCCGACGCGCTGCCGCCCTTCGGGGGCGAGCGAACCTACTGCGGCGCCTCGACCGTGTTCGTCGCTCGATGACCAACCGCGTCCTCACCCCGTTCGCCGCAGCGGTCGCGCTGACTGTCTGCACCGTCGCCGTCCTCGCCGGTGGGGCTGCGAACCCGCTCGAACTCCTCGACCCCGGCCCGTTGGTGCGATGGGGGCTGCCGCTCACCCGCACCGTTCACGACCTTGCCGCCGCGCTCACCATCGGTGCCCTGTTGCTCGGCGGCCTCCTCGTGCCGGAGACCACGAGTTCACGCCGGCGGGTCATCGCCGGGCGGGTCGCGGCCTGGAGTGCACTGGCCTGGGGTCTGGCCGGCGTCGCCCGTGCCGTGCTGGCGTACGGCGACGCTGCCGGTGTCCCGGTCGGCTCCGAGGGATTCTGGACGGGCGCCTGGAAGTTCACCTGGGATCTCGAGGTGCTGCGCGCCCCGGCCATCACCGCCGTCGGTGCCCTGTCGGTCAGCGCCTGGTGCTTCCTCAATCCCCGCCGCAACGGACTCGCATGGGCCTTTTTCGGTGCTCTCCTCGCACTGTGGCCGCTCGCGCTCTCCGGCCACGCCGCCGGTAGCGCCGACCACGAGACCGGCGTCGACTCGCTCGCCGTCCACCTGCTGTCGGTGACGATCTGGGTCGGCGGGATCGCCGCGATCACGGTGATGTGGAACACCCTCGGCAAATCAGCAAGCGTCGTTCTGCAACGGTTCTCCTCCATCGCACTGTGGTGCTACGTCGGCGTCGCCGGGTCGGGGGTCCTGGCTGCACTCCTGCGGCTGCGCTCGCTGTCCGATCTCGGCAGTGCGTACGGCGTCCTGCTCCTGCTCAAGGTGGGTGCGCTGGTCGCACTCGGCGTCATCGGTGCCCGCCAGCGCTCAGCGGTCGTCGAGCGGCTGAAGAAGGACCCGCAGGACAAACCGGCCCGCTCGCTCGCCGTCCGGCTGGCGTCGGTCGAGGTGGTCATCATGGCCGTCGCGATCGGGTTGGCGACAGCGCTCGCCCGTACTGCACCGCCGGTGGTCCAGGAGGAGTCCGCCGACCCCGTCGTCGCGCTGACCGGCTACCCGGCACCGCCGCAGATCAGTGCCGCCGAGATCTTCGGATCGTGGCGCACGCAGTGGCTGTTCACCTCGGTCGCCGTCGTCGCCGTCCTCGTCTACCTGCGCTGGGTGCGCCGCCTGCAGCAGCGCGGCGACAAGTGGCCGATCGACCGCACGATCTCCTGGTGTTTCGGCTGGGCGCTGTTCGTGTTCATGATCAGCGGCGGGCCCGGCATCTACGGACGCGTGATGTTCTCGGCACACATGGCCGAACACATGATGCTGTCGATGGTCGTGCCGATCTTCCTGGTGCGCGGAGCCGGCGTCACGCTCGCACTGCGTGCGCTGCCCAAGCGCAAGGACAAGACCCTCGGCCCGCGTGAACTGCTGCTCGCCTCGGTGCACTCCCGGGTGCTCAACGTCGTCGCAAACCCGGCCATCATCGCAACGATCGTGCTCGGCACGCTGATTCTCTTCTATTACACCGGCTGGTTCGAGTTCGCGCTCACCACCCACACCGGGCACCTGACGATGATCATCCACTTCGTGCTGTCCGGTTACCTGTTCGCGTGGTCGCTGGTGGGCATCGACCCCGGGCCAGGTAAGTGGCCGGCGCCGATCCGGTTGCTCGTCCTGTTGGTCACCGTCGCCTTCCACGCCTTCTTCGGCGTGGCCTTGATGACCGGCACCGACCTGCTCGCCGGCGACTTCTTCACCCGGGTCGGACTGTCCTACGTGCCCGACCCGCTGCTGGACCAGCAGCGCGCGGGTACCGTCGCCTGGGGTGTCGGTGAGGTGCCGACGCTGGTGCTGACGATGCTCATCGCGTTCGAGTGGTACCGCACCGACAGTCGGGATGCCGAGCGTCAGGAGCGCAAGGCCGAGCGGGACGGCGACTCCGACCTGAACGCCTACAACGACTACCTGGCCGGCCTGGGCCGGGGCCGAGGAGGCAGCTGATGAAGGTAGCGCTGATCCAGTTGGCGTACGACGACAACGAGCCGAATGCCGAGCGGATCGATCGCGTGGTCGACCTCGTCGAGAAGCAGCGTGGACACGATCTGGTCATGCTGCCCGAACTCTGGTCGGCCGGCGGTTTCGACTACCGGGCGTGGTCAGGCGCAGCCCAGGCGACGGACGGCGTTGTCGCACAGCGGCTCTCGGACGCAGCGCGCTCGATCGGCGCGTACCTGCACGGGGGGTCCATCGTCGAGCGTCCGGCGGACGGCTCCACCGGTGCCGAGGGCAAAGACCTGTGGAACACGTCGCTGATCTTCGGCCGCGACGGGCGGACCCTCGCGACCTACCGCAAGATCCACCGCTTCGGGTTCGCCGGCGGCGAGCCGAAGCTGATGGAGGCGGGAGAGGACCTGGTGACCGTGGAGATCGACGGCACCAGGGCCGGCCTCAGCACCTGCTACGACCTGCGCTTCCCCGAGCTGTACCGGCAGTACGGCGACCGCGACGTCGAACTGTCGTTGATTCCGGCGGCGTGGCCGATGGCGCGGGTCGAGCATTGGCGAGTCCTGTTGCGCGCCAGGGCGATCGAGAACCAGACCTTTGTGCTGGCCTGCAACACAGCGGGCACCCACGCCAAGACCGAGATGGGTGGACACTCGGCAGTCATCGACCCCAACGGCGTTGTGCTGGCCGAAGCGGGGGAGGGTGAAGAGGTGCTCCGAGCAGAGATCGACCCCTCGCTCGTCGCCCAGCAGCGCGAGTCCTTCCCGGTTCTGCGGGACCGTCGCCTGTGAGCAGTCGCGCGGCCAGCCTGTCGCCATGCTGATCGACCGCCTCCGGGCCGGCCACGTCCTGAGTGCTCTCGGTGCGAGACTGGCGACATGGTCGACCGGTTGCGTGCCCCTGAACTTCGAGGCCGGCGGTGGCTGAACACCGGCGGCGAGGAACTCTCTCTCGTCGGTCTGCGCGGCCGGATCGTCGTTCTGGACTTCTGGACCTTCTGTTGCGTGAACTGCCTGCACGTCCTGGACGAACTGCGTCCGCTCGAGCAGGAGTTCGCCGACTCGCTGGTGATCATCGGCGTGCACTCGCCCAAGTTCGAGCACGAAGGGCGACCTGAAGCCGTCGAGGCCGCCGTCGAGCGGTACGCCGTCCATCACCCGGTGCTCGATGATCCCGACCTGGTGACGTGGGATGCGTACACGGCTCGTGCCTGGCCGACGCTGGTCGTCATCGACCCGGAGGGCTACATCGTCGGACAGATGTCGGGTGAGGGTCATGGACCGGGCATCGCCTCGCTGGTCCGTGAACTGATCAGCGAGCACAGCGCGAGGGGCACTCTGCGGCGAGGAGATTCACCGTACGTCCCGCCGAGCTCGGACTCGACGCAGTTCAGGTTCCCGGGGAAGGCCGTCCCGCTGGGTGACGGCGGCTTCGTCGTCAGCGACACCGCGCACCACCAGATCGTGCTCCTGGAATCGGACCTGCGGACCGAACGGGCACGATTCGGTGGGCCGGAGGTCTTCGAAGAACCGCAAGGCGTCTGTGTGCTCCCACCGGACGCGGCCGAACGGCTCGGCTACGACCTGCTGGTCGCGGACACGGTGAACCACCGAATTGCCTCGATCCGGTTGTCCGACGGGCGGATTCGCACTGAGGCGGGTACGGGTGAGCAGCTGCGTGAGCGTTCCGGAGGCGGTGCTGCGCACAAGCAGCCGCTGTCCTCGCCGTGGGACATCGTCTGGTGGCTCGACCGCGCGGTGATCGCAATGGCCGGTACCCATCAGCTGTGGGCGCTGCACCTCGCGACCGAACCTGAGAACAACACGGTCGCGGTCCTGGCCGGAACGAGCGCCGAAGGCCTGCGTGACGGTGCGGCGGACGAAGCGTGGCTCGCGCAACCGTCCGGCCTGGCTGTGAGTGCATCCGGCGACCGGGTCTGGATCGCCGACTCCGAGACGTCTGCGCTGCGTTCGATCGTGCTCGACGACAACGGTTTCCGTCTCGAGACGCACATCGGGGAGGGTCTGTTCGACTTCGGGTTCGTGGACGGTGTTCGTTCGCAGGCGCGCATGCAACACCCGCTCGGCGTCGCCGAGGCGGCGGACGGCACCGTGCTGGTCGCCGATACCTACAACGGCGCGATCCGCCGGTTCGACCCTGTGACGCAGGTGCTGAGCACGGCGCTCACCGGGCTGAGCGAACCCAGCGACGTGCTGCCTCTGGACGACGGTCTGATCGTCGTCGAGTCGTCGGCCCATCGCGTCGATCGGATGCGTCTGCCGGCAACCGCTGCGGCCGAGGGCGGCGCCGGACGAGTGCGTCGGTCTGCGACGCAGATCGCGCCGGGCGCAGTCGAACTCGTCGTGCATTTCGAGCCGCCGGCCGGGCAGAAACTGGACGACCGGTACGGCGATCCGACGATGCTGATGGTGTCCTCGACCCCGGATTCGCTGATCCGGTCCGGCGGTGGTCGGGCGACCGGTCTCGCCCGTGCGCTCGATCTCGACAGTTCCGTCGGAGACGGTGTGCTGCACATCAGCGTGCGCGCCGCGTCGTGCGACGCATCCGGGCCCGACGGGGAGGTGCCCGAGCACGCCGCCTGTCACCTGTACCAGCAGGACTGGGGTATTCCGGTGCGGTTGGAGGCCGGTGCGGACGCGGTGCTCGACCTGCATCTGCGCGGGGTCTGATCGTGACGTCGAACGCTCGCCCGGTCGGACGGGATGACAGCGCGCACATAGACTCAGGGGCATGGCTCGAAGCGTCTTCGTGACCTCCGCCGAGGGACAGGCAGGCAAGTCCACCGTCGCCCTCGGACTCCTTCAATTGCTGGCCCGCGAGGCCGGCTCGGTCGGGATCTTCCGACCCGTGACCGCGACCCTCGGCGAGCGTGACCCGATCGTCGAACTGATGCTCACCCAGGCCGGTGGCCACCAGTCCTACGAGTCGGCCATCGGCGTCGGGTACGAGGAGACGCACGGCGATGAGGAGGAGGCGCTGACCCGGATCGTCGAACGCTTTCACGCCCTCGGCGCCGAGCATGACGTCGTCCTCGTGCTGGGTAGCGACTTCCACGACGTGTCGCCGGGAGCGGAGGCGTCGTTCAACGCGATGATCGCCGCGAATCTGGGCACACCGGTCGTGCTGGTGGTGCCGGCGTTCGCCCGGTCGGCGGTCGATGTCGTGACTGCCGCCGAACTCGCCGTCGAGGAACTGCGCACGCGGCACGCCAATCCCGTTGCGGTCGTGGTCAACCGGGCCGACGATGCACGAGCCGACGACATCCGCACCCGCTTCGAGACGTCCAAGCGGCTGGACGGCTTGGCACTTGCCGGCATCCTGCCGGAGAACCCCCTGCTGGACGCCCCGACCGTCGGCGACCTGATGAACGCGTGTCGCGGCGACCTCGTCCAGGGAAACTCGGAGTGGCTGCACCGCGAGGCCCAGGGCTTCCTCGTGGCCGCGATGTCGATGCCGAACGTGCTCACCAGGCTCGTCGACGACGTCACCGTCATCGCTCCCGGCGACCGCTACGACATCCTTCCCGGCCTCGTCCTGGCCCACCAGTCGGGCACGTTCCCGGCGCTGTCGTCGATCGTTCTCACCGGCGGATACACGCCCCCGTCCAGCGTCATCCAGTTGATCGAGGGTGCGCACCTCGAACTCCCGATCATCGTCACCGAACTCGACACCTTCGAGACGACCGCGGTGCTGTCGCGGGTGACGGGGCGCATGCGTCCCGAAGCGAAGGCGAAGGTCGAGGCGGCCCTGCGTAACTTCGCCGATCACGCCGACGCGCAGACCCTGCTGGACTGCATGAAGCTGGGCACCAGCGCAGCCGTCACCCCCTTGATGTTCGGCCACCGGCTGATGGATCGCGCACGCGCGCAGCGCATGCACATCGTGTTGCCGGAGGGAGACGATCCCCGCGTTCTCGAAGCGGCGGACGCGGTATTGCGGCGTGGCATCGCCGACCTGACGATCCTCGGCGACGAGCTGAAGATTCGCTCGCTCGCATCGTCCATCGGTGCCGATCTCAGCGGCGCGAACCTGTTGTCCCCCAACGACCCTCGCCTGGTCGAGGAGTTCGCCACCGAGTACGCGCGGCTGCGGGCGCACAAGAACATCTCGATCGAGCAGGCTCGCGAGACGGTGACGGACGTGTCTTACTTCGGCACCATGATGGTGCACCTCGGCAAGGCCGACGGCATGGTCAGCGGCGCCGCGCACACGACGGCACACACCATCAAGCCGTCCTTCGAGATCATCAAGACGGTGCCGGGCACGAACGTCGTCTCCAGTGTGTTCCTGATGTGCCTTGCCGACGAGGTGCTGGTCTACGGCGACTGCGCAGTCAATCCCGACCCGACCGCCGAACAGCTCGCCGACATCGCGATCTCCTCCGCACGCACCGCACAACAGTTCGACATCGCGCCGCGCGTGGCGATGCTGTCGTACAGCACCGGAAGCTCCGGTCACGGCGCCGACGTGGACAAGGTGCGGCAGGCGACCGCGCTGGTCCACGAGCGTGAACCCGAGCTGCTGGTCGAGGGCCCGATCCAGTACGACGCGGCGGTCGAGCCCTCCGTCGCGAAGTCGAAGATGCCCGACTCCCCGGTCGCCGGTCAGGCCAGCGTGCTGATCTTCCCCGACCTCAATACCGGCAACAACACCTACAAGGCTGTCCAACGCAGCGCCGGTGCGATCGCGATCGGTCCGGTGTTGCAGGGCCTGAACAAGCCGGTCAACGACCTGTCCCGCGGCGCGCTGGTCGACGACATCATCAACACGGTGGCGATCACCGCCATCCAGGCACAGTCACTGCAGCAGGGGATCTCATGAGCAACGTTCTCGTCCTCAACGCCGGCTCGTCGTCGCTGAAGTACCAACTGGTCGACCCCGAGACCGGCGAGGCGTCGGCGAAGGGACTCATCGAGCGGGTCGGTACCGACAAGGGACATCTCAAGCACGAATCCGGTGACCGCAAGGACGAGCGGGACGTCGAGGTGGCCGACCATTCGGCCGCGGTGACGGTCATGCAGGACGCGATGGAACGGGGTGGCACACCGCTCACCCCCGACTCGGTGATCGCGGTCGGTCACCGCGTCGTCCACGGTGGACGCAACTTCACCGAACCGACGCTCATCGACGACGGTGTGGAGTCCGAGATCGATCGTGTCGCAGTACTCGCCCCGCTGCACAACCCCGCGGGACTGGCCGGAATCCGCAGTGCCCGCAAGGCTTTTCCCGACCTGCCGCACGTCGCAGTGTTCGACACGGCCTTCTTCTCCGACTTGCCGGCCGCCGCCGCAACGTACGCCATCGACCGTGATCTCGCGCGTGAGCACGCGATTCGCCGGTACGGCTTCCACGGGACCTCGCACGAATACGTCTCGCAGCAGGTGTCCTCGCTGCTGGGTCGCGACGACCTGAAACAGATCGTGTTGCACCTGGGTAATGGTGCGAGCATCTCGGCGGTCGATTCCGGCCGTGCCGTCGAGACCTCGATGGGTCTGACCCCCCTGGAGGGTCTTGTGATGGGTACCCGAAGTGGTGACCTCGACCCGGGAATCCTGTTGCACCTCAGTCGCGTTGCAGACCTTGACACACAGGGGCTCGACGACCTGCTGAACAAGAAGTCCGGCATCTACGGCCTCGGCGGTCACCGCGACTTCCGCGACCTGAAGCAGGCGAAGGACGACGGGGACGAGGCTGCGACGCTGGCGTTCGACGTCTACGTCCACCGTCTGGTGAAGTACGTGGGTGCCTACGCCGCGGTGCTCGGTGGCCTGGACGCCATCACCTTCACCGCCGGTGTCGGTGAGAACTCGCCCACGATCAGGGCTGCTGTGCTGGAGCGACTCGGCTTCCTCGGAGTGCGTCTGGACGAGCAGAAGAACAGTTCACATGATGGTGGCCCCCGCAGGATCGATGACGGCGCCGGTCGAGTCGCGGTTCTGGTGGTGCCCACGAACGAGGAATGGGCCATCGCACGACACGCAGCCGAGGTCGCCGTCCGCTGACCGAACTCCCACCTACTCACCCGGACTCACAGCTGTTGCGTGCGCGCCGCGAAACGTCGACTTGTTTCGAGCCGAGCGCGCAACAGTTGCGCACTCGGGGTCGGTGTCGCGTCGATGAGCAGAAGCCGGCGCCCCGAAAAACAGCGCTGGCCGCGACGGGCTATCCGACGTCGCGACCAGCGGTGTCAGATGAATCTATCCCACACCGCCACGAAACGGGTGCACGACGCCGACTGTGTTGATAGTGGAAACACCGAGAACAACGGTGGCCGACCCATCGAAAGGGGTCAGCCACCGTTGACGTGCAGAGGTACTCAGCTCACGATCGGCATGCGATCGGGCTCAGAACGCTTCTTCCGGCAGTTCCATCAGCGACAGGTCGGTTGCTTCCAGCATGGCCTTCTCCGCGCTCAGACGTGGCAGCACGTTGGCCGCGAAGAACTTCGCCGCCGCCACCTTGCCCGTGTAGAACGCCTCGTCCTTGCCGGCGTCCCCGGCGTCCAGACGGGCCTGTGCGACCTCGGCCTGGCGCAGCAGCAGCCAGCCGATGACGAGGTCACCGGCAGCGAGCAAGAAGCGGGTGGTGTTGAGGCCGACCTTGTAAATCGACTTCGGGTCGCCGTCCTCACTCATCGAACCCATCGCGGTCATGGCGAGGTTCTCGACCATGCCCTGGACGTCCTCGATCGCCTTGCCGAGGTGGTCACGCTCACCGCGCAGCTTGTCGTCGCCCGCGCCGCCCTTGGCGGTCTGCAGCATCTGCTCGGCCAGCGCGCCGAGAGCGACGAACTGGTCCTTGAGGATCTTGCGGAACAGGAAGTCCTGACCCTGGATGGCCGTCGTGCCCTCGTACAGCGTGTCGATCTTCGCATCGCGGATGTACTGCTCGATCGGGTACTCCTGCAGGAAGCCCGAGCCGCCGAACGTCTGCAGCGATTCGGTGCCCAGCAGCACCCACGCACGCTCCGAACCGACACCCTTGACGATCGGCAGCAGCAGGTCGTTGAGACGCGCGGCCATCTGCGCCGGGGTACCGTCCGCCGGGATCTCGCTGCCGGTGGCCAGGAACTCCTGGTCGACGATGTCCTGCTGGGTCGCGGTGAACAGCACCAGCGCCCGCAGACCCTCCGCGTACGCCTTCTGAAGCATCAGCGAGCGGCGGACGTCGGGGTGGTGGGTGATGGTGACGCGTGGGGCGTCCTTCTGCGGCGTGGTCATGTCGGCGCCCTGGACACGCTGCTTGGCGTAATCGAGCGCGTTGAGGTAGCCGGTCGACAAGGTGGCGATCGCCTTGGTGCCCACCAGCATTCGCGCGTGCTCGATGACACGGAACATCTGCGCGATGCCGTCGTGCTCGTCGCCCAGCAGGGTGCCGACGGCGGGTGCGCCGTCGCCGAAGGTGAGCTCGCAGGTGGTCGACACCTTCAGGCCCATCTTCTTCTCGACGTTGGTCGTGTAGACGCCGTTGCGCTCGCCGAGCTCACCGGTCTCCAGGTCGACCTGGTACTTCGGGACGATGAACAGCGACAGTCCCTTGGTGCCCGGGCCGTGACCCTCGGGGCGCGCGAGCACGAAGTGGATGACGTTGTCGGTCATGTCGGACTCGCCGGAGGTGATGAAGCGCTTCACGCCGGTGATGTGCCAGGTGCCGTCGTCCTGCTGCACGGCCTTGGCGCGCCCGGCACCGACGTCCGAACCGGCGTCCGGCTCGGTGAGCACCATCGTGCAGTGCCAGCCCTTTTCGACGATGTGAGCGGCGAGCTTCTTCTGCTCGTCGGTACCGAGCAGGTACAACAGCTTGCCGAAGGCGTAGCCGGCGGCGAACATCGCGATGGCGGGGTTCGATCCCAGCACCATCTCGTTCAACGCCCACTTCAGGCTCGGCGGAGCGACGGTGCCGCCCAGGTCCTCGTTCACGTCGACGCTCCAGAAACCGGAGTCCTGGTAGGTCTTGTAGCTCTTGGCGAACGACTCGGGCATGGTGACCGACTTGGTCTCCGGGTCGTAGACCGGCGGGTTGCGGTCGGCGTCCACGAACGACGAGGCCAGGTCGGTCTCGGCCAGGCGAGCGACCTCCTTGATCATCTCGCGGGCGGTGTCGGCGTCGAGGTCGGCATACGGTCCGGTGCCGAGCACCTCATCGCGACCGAGCACCTCGAAGAGGTTGAACTCGATGTCGCGGACGTTACTTTTGTAGTGCGTCAACGTGTGGCTCCTGTTCAAGCGCAGCGCTTGCCATCGCGCCAGTTACTGGGCAGTAATGTCATTGTGCTACCCGCCAGTAACGAATGACAACCGGGGTCCGGTGAATTCCTGGTGTGTCCCGCACGGCGGCTGACACCATGGGCTCATGCAGTCGCAACCCGCTACTCAGGTCGACGCCGCGGTCGCGGCCGTGCGAGCTCAGGGCGAACGCATCACAACGGCCCGGCGCGCGGTCCTGGAGGCGCTCGCCGACCGGCCGCACCTGGACGCGGACGCCATCGCCGGACGCGTCGCGGAACGGCATCCCGGCGTCCACCGCGCCACGATCTATCGCTGTCTGCAGTCGCTCGTCGACCTCGGAGTCATCGCGCACACCCACGTGCCCGACTCGGCGACGATCTACCACCTGGCGGTCTCCGGCCACAGCCACTCGCACCTGCAGTGCGCCGGCTGTCAGCGGATGTTCGACGTCCCGGTCGATTGGCTCGCCGAGCTCAGCGCTCGCGCCGAGCGTGAACTCGGCTTCACGCTCGACGCCGGACACGCTGCGTTGCTCGGCCGCTGTGCCGACTGCCGCGAGCCCGGCGCGCCGAGTGGCCGGGCTGTGAACGAGCGTCCGGGGTATGGCCCGGCCACCAATTCATAGCCCGGCCACTCGGCGTCGGGGCGGGTGCGTGGGGCACAGTGGGGGACATGAGTTCCCTCGAGCGCAAGCAGCCCCCGAACCCCTACGACTTCCTTCCCGCGCTGCCCTCCTTCGAGGTCCGCAGCGACGACGTGACCGACGGTCAGCCGCTCAAGGCCGACCAGGTGCAGGCGCAGGGCGACACCTCGCCGCAGCTGTCCTGGTCCGGAGCCCCTGAGGGCACCAAGTCGTACGTCGTCACCTGCTTCGACCCGGACGCCCCGACGCCGTCCGGCTACTGGCACTGGGTGCTCGTCGATGTGCCCGCCGACGTCACCTCGCTCGACACGGGCGCCGGCGCGGAGGGCGCGTCGCTGCCCGGCGCGGCATTCATGCTGAAGAACGACGGCGGCACCGTCGCGTACGCCGGGGCGGCACCGCCTGAGGGCGACGTCTTCCCGCACCGCTACTACTTCGCCGTCCACGCGGTGGGCGAGGAGTCGCTGGGCATCGACGCGGACGCGTCCCCGGCGGTCTGCTCGTTCAACCTGGCTTTCAAGGCGATCGGCCGCGGCTTCATCCACGGCACCTACCAGGCCTGAGCCACCCACTGGTCACCGATCGGCCACCCGCCCGCGAATGGGGTGGGTGGCCGATCCGCTTCAGACCCGGGACGCCAGGATCGCGTTCCGGCGCGCCAACCGGTGCTCGCGCCTGATCTGCGCCTCGCGGGGTTCTCCTCCAGCACGGTGAGGATCAGTTTGATCCCGAACTTCAGGTGAGATCCGGCCTAGCATTGCCGTTCATGGCCTCATCCCTGTCTGTTCGTCGCGCTCATGCGGTGGTGGCGATCGTCTCCTGGTTGTCGGTGCTGCTCGTCGCGATCGTCTCGGCCGCGGACGGTTTCGCCGCGCGCACGGTGGTCGAAGGCAACCTGTTCGGCACGCACACGTCCGGAATCGCCGGAGCGCCCGGCCGGATCGGCGACACCTTCAGCTACTTCACCGTCTGGTCGAATGTCGTTGTCGCGGTTGCCTTCACGCTGCTCGCGCTGCGGCCCGGGGTCGACTCGTTGCTGCACCGGGTGTTGCTGCTGGACGCGCTGCTGATGATCACGATCACGACCATCGTCTACTGGGCGATGCTCGCGGCGAACGACACTTGGCAGGGCTGGTCGGTGATCACCAGCCCGCTGCAGCACCTCGTGGTCGGTGTTCTCGCCGTCGGCGTCTGGGCGACCTACGGCCCGCGCGGTTGGTTGAGCTTCCGGCTGCTGCCGTGGGCGTTGGTCGTCCCGTTGATCTGGATCGTGTGGACGCTGTTGCGCGGACGGGTGATCGACGCCTACCCGTACGACTTCACCGACGTCTCGACTCTCGGATACGCCCGGGTGGCAGTCACTCTCGCGGCGATCCTGGCGATCGGCGCTCTCATCGCGGCGATCTACTGCCGTATCGATCGGGCCCTCGAACGTAGATCTCCGAAGCGCGCATAAAACGATTCGCTTTCGAAGCAGCGGTGCTGCGACCATTCCTCGGTGAGCAGCACCGTCAACACCGGGCACACCGACTTGCGCGCTTTCTGGCGCGACCTGCCGCGCGAGGGGAAATGGTTGCTGTCGACGACGGCGATCCAACTGCTCGGCCGCGGTCTCACTTTGCCGTTCACGATCATCTATCTGCACGAGATCAAGGGCGTCAGTCTCGACCTCGCGGGCACCCTGATGGCGTGGATCGCGGTCATCGGGGTGGTGGCCACCGGGCCGGGCGGCTGGGCGACCGACCGCTTCGGCGCCCGCGTCGTGTCGGTCTTCGGCTCGGCCTGCAACATGGCCGGCCTGTTCGTGCTGGCGTTTGCGCACACCGTGCCGTTCTTCTTCCTCGCGATGTCGTTGATCGGCATCTCGGGCATCACCTGGCCGGCGTTCAACTCGCTCATCGCGGCGATCGTCAGCGGGCCGGCGCGGCAGACCTATTTCGGGATCAGCTTCGCGTTGGTCAACCTGGGTATCGGGGTCGGTGGGCTGATCTCCGGGGCGTTCATCGACGTCCATCGACCCTCGACGTTCACCACCATCTACGTGCTCGACGCGCTCGCGATGCTGATCCCGATCGGTCTGCTGCTCGGACCACTTCGGCACGTGCGCACCCAGGTCGAGCCGACGCAGGAGACCGCCGGCGGGCGCACCTCGTACCTGTCCATCGTCCGCACACCGGCGATGAAGTGGCTGTTGCTGCTCACCTTCCTCGGCAGCTTCGTCGGCTACGGCCAGATCGAAGCGGGGTTCAGCGCGTACTCCCGTGAGGTCGGTGAGGTCAGCACCCGCGTCATCGGCTGGGCGTTCGCGGTGAACACCGTGGTGATCGTCGTGGCGCAGATGCTCGTGCTACGGCGCATCGCCGGACACCGACGCACGCGTGTCCTGCTGGTCATGGCCGTGGTCTGGGCGTGCGCCTGGACGTTGCTCGGTTCGTCCGGACTGCTACCCGCCTCGGCGTACGCCGTCTTCGCGGTCATCGCCTTCCATTTCGTCTTCGGGTTCGGCGAGACACTGCTGCAGCCGACCGTCCCCGCGATCACCAACGACCTCGCTCCCGACCACCTGCGCGGCCGGTTCAACGCGATTTCTTCCGGCGCCTTTCAGGCAGGCGCAGTCGCCGGGCCGGTCGCGGCCGGGTTCCTGCTGCGGCACCACTGGAACGTCCAGTACATCGTCGTGTTGCTGGTCGGCTGTGCGGCGATGGCCTGGTCGGCGCTCGCCCTGGAGCGTCGGATCTCCCTGCAGGTCAACGGCATCGTCCCGCCGATCAAGGACCCTGGCGTCGTCGGTGACGGCGCCGTCCACTCGGTCTAGTCTCGTGCCATGAGTGACGTCCTGCTGGTGCTCAACGGGCCCAACCTCAACCTGCTCGGTCAGCGCGACCCGCAGCAGTACGGCACCACGACCCTCGCCGACATCGAGGCGTCCGTCCGTGAGCGTGCCGGTGAACACGGCCTGGACGTCGACTTCCGGCAGAGCAACCACGAGGGCGAACTCGTCGACTGGATCCAGCAGTCGCGGACGTCGGCGGCGGGCATCGTCATCAACCCTGCCGCGTACACGCACACCTCGGTCGCGATCAGGGACGCCCTGGAGATCGTCACCTGCCCGGTGGTCGAGGTGCACCTGTCGAACATCCACCAGCGAGAGTCCTTCCGACACCACTCCTACGTGTCGGCGGTGGCGGACGGTGTCATCGCCGGACTCGGCGCGCACGGCTACGTCCTAGCCGTGGACGCCGTGGCAACCCTGCGCGCCCACCCCTGACCCGAAAGTCCGCAGGACGCGCGTCAGCTCGCCATGTCTGCCGACACTCGGACGTCGGCTGTCCGCAGGACGCGCGGGTCGACCCGTCGGTTCTGCGGACTTTCAGAGGGTGAAGCGGACGGTGTCGCCGGGGCGCAGTTGAGCGAGCCGGTCGGTGTCGGCGTCCGTCACGACCGCGATGACCGGGTAGCCGCCGGTGGTCGGGTGGTCGGCGAGAAAGACGACGGGCTGACCGTTCGGAGGCACCTGGATCGCGCCGCGCACCATGCCCTCGCTGGCGAGTTCACCGCAGCGGCTGCGCTCGAGCGGCGGTCCTTCCAGGCGGACGCCCACCCGATCGAGATCGCTGCTGGTCGTCCACTTTTGCTGCAGCAGAATGCGCACTGCGTCGTCGGTGAACCAGTCGTCCCGTGGACCGAGCAGGACGCGGACGGTCACCGGATTCGTCCAGGCGTACTGACCCGGGAAGGGTTCCGGCACAATCGAGTCGGGCGCATCTGCGACCGGCAATCGGCGGCCGGATTGGAGTGGTTCCGGTCCGATGTTCGCAGTCGGTGAGGTGCTGCGACTGCCGAGTGTTCGGGGTTCGTCGATGCCGCCTCGGACGCCGACGTAGGTGCGTAACCCCGCGACCGGCGTACCGATTCGCAGGCGATCGCCCTCCTGCAGCAGGAAGGCTTCGCCGAACGGCATCGCGCGATCGTCAGAGCTGACGCAAGCGGGTGCACCGGTGACGGCGACGACGACCGGCTGCTCGGCGAGCAGGACGGCGTTGCCCATCAGGAGTTCGAGTCCACAGGCTCCGTCCGGATTGCCGACCAGCCGGTTGGCCAGAGTGAGTGCTCCTCGGTCTGCGGCGCCGCCGGTCGGTACGCCGACGTCGGCGTATCCGGGACGACCGAGGTCCTGGACGGTGGCCTGCGCACCGACGGACTCGACGATCAAGGTCACGGCATCACCTCGAAGCGCACTCGGACGCCCGCTCGGAACAGCCCGGGCGGATCGCGGTCCACGTCCCAGATCGGCAGGTCGGTGCCCCCGATCAGTTGCCAGCCGCCCGGGGACGCGCTCGGGTACACCGCACTCCACCGTCCGGCGAGGGCCACTGCGCCGGCGGGGATACGCGTACGAGGTGAGTCGAGCCGCGGGATCTCGACATCGTCCAGCGGCGAGCCCACTGGCTCGCGCACGAGATAACCGAATCCCGGTGCGAATCCGGTGAAGTCGACCAGCCAGGGAGTTGCGGTGTGCCACTCGACGAGTTCGGTGGGCCTGACCCCGAGCTGATGGGCGAGTGCTTGTAGGTCCGCACCGTCGTAGTGGACCGGCACGGTTACTTCGCCCGATGACTGGTCTTCGACGCAAGCGGCACCGACTTCGAGGCTGTGCAGCGCAGTCTCGACCGAGCCGCGATGTCGGGGGTCACGCAGGCGAACCAACACCGTCCGCGCCGCCGAAACATGCTCGATGATCTCGTCGGCCAACCGGCCGGCGGCGATCTCGGCGCGAAGTGCTGCATCGAAGTCGCGGCGCTCGCGGTCGTCGTCGAGATCGACCAGGATCGCGCGGTCGCCGCACGGCAGGAGCCGGATCATCGGACGAACGGGCGCAGGTCGACACCGGCCTCGGTGAGGGCTGCGCGCACCCGGGTCGCGATCTCGACCGCACCGGGGGAGTCGCCGTGCACGCAGACCGACTCGGCGGTGACGCTGATCTCCGTGCCGTCGTTCGCGGTCACCCGCCCCCGGGTGGCCATCCGGACGACACGCTCCGCGATCTCTTCCGGATCATGCAGGACAGCCCCCGGCTGGGAGCGGGGAACGAGAGTCCCCTGCGGGGTGTACGCGCGGTCGGCGAACGTCTCGGTGACCGCCCGCAGACCTTCGCCCTCCGCGATGCGCAGCACCACCGACCCCGGCAGCCCCATGATCGGCAGGCTCGTCTGCTCGCAATTGCGGTATGTCGCAACCGCGTCCACGACGGCCCGTGCTTGTGCTTCGTCGTGGACGACCGCGTTGTAGAGGGCTCCATGCGGCTTCACATAGGCGACCCGTCCGCCGACCGACCGCGCCAGGCCGTCCAGGGCGCCGATCTGGAACAGCACGTCGGCCATCAGTTCGGCCGCAGCGATGTCGATGAACCTGCGCCCGAATCCGGCGAGGTCGCGGTATCCCACCTGTGCGCCGATCACAACATCTGCGTCGACGGCCTGCTGACAGGTGCGCAGCAAGGTGGCCGGGTCGCCGGCATGGAAACCGCAGGCGATGTTCGCGGAGGTGATGACACCGAGCATCGCCTTGTCGTCGCCGAGAGTCCACCGGCCGAAGGACTCACCGAGGTCGGCGTTGAGGTCGATCGAGGTCACGGGTGAGGTCATGGCCGAATCCTCCCTCAGCGGCGCAGGTGGAAGGGGCTAGAATCCTTCGAGCACGACCCGCGAGTGTAGTTCAATGGTAGAACATCAGCTTCCCAAGCTGAATACGCGAGTTCGATTCTCGTCACTCGCTCTCGACATCGATCCCGTTGCAGGGCAACGGGATTTGTCGTTTCCTGATGCAGTTGTCGAATGCCTCGGTCGCTCAGGTAGCTCGGTCTCGATCGCGGCGCTCGTCTGTGGTTCGCACCTGGTCGACCGTCGTCGCGATCCCTTGATTCCGCGTGTTGGGTAAGTTGGGCGCGTGCTCCTTTCCGATCGCGACATCCTGGCCCAGATCGACGCCGGCCGCGTCGTCCTCGACCCGTGGGACACAGGGATGGTGCAGCCGTCCAGCGTCGACATCCGGCTCGACAAGTTCTTCCGGTTGTTCGACAACCACAAGTACCCCTACATCGACCCCAGCGAGGAGCAGGACGAGCTGACCCGGCTGGTCGAGTCCGAGCCGGACGAGCCCTTCGTGTTGCACCCCGGTGAGTTCGTTCTCGGCTCCACCTTCGAGACGATCACGCTGCCCGACGATGTCGCCGCCCGTGTCGAGGGCAAGTCGAGCCTGGGGCGTCTCGGTCTGCTCACACACGCCACCGCCGGCTTCGTCGACCCGGGGTTCAGTGGCCACGTGACTCTCGAACTCAGCAACGTCGCGACTCTGCCGATCAAGCTGTGGCCCGGGATGAAGATCGGTCAGTTGTGCTTCTTCCAGCTGTCGAGCCCGGCCGAAAATCCTTATGGCAGTGAGAAATACGGCTCGCACTACCAGGGTCAGCGTGGACCGACGGCCAGCCGGTCGTACAAAAACTTCCACCGCACGCAGGTCTAGGTGGAGCGACGGGAGATCGGCCCGGGTCTCGGTCGCGCCAGGCCGAGGCTGATCCTTCCCGACCGACGTGCGACCGAGCCCCGGGGCGTCGTGCTGATGCTGCACGGCGGCGACGTGGAGGGGGTCGAGGCGCGCAGCACGTTCGACCCATCACCGCTGCCGGTGCGGGTGGCCGCAGCCGGGATCGCCCGCCGTCGACCAGACCTGGCAGTCGTCCGGCTCCTCAATGCCGTCGGAGGCTGGAACGATCGGGTGATGTCCCCGGTCGCCGATGCGCGATGGGCACTCATGCGTATCGGACAGCTCTATCCCGACCTTCCGGTCGCGGTCGTCGGTCACTCGATGGGCGGCCGCACCGCGTTCGAACTCGTGGACGAGGCGGACGTCCGGGCGGTCATCGGCCTGGCACCGTGGTTGGCCGACGGGTATGACGAGAAGCGTTTCCTCGGCACTCCCGTAATGGTCGTGCACGGACGCCTCGACAACGTCACCGACCCGGACGCGTCCGCAGACCTGGTCCGCCGCATCCGCATCGGCGGCGGCAGCGCGACGTACCGCAGCGTGCCCGACTGGCACACGCTGATGTTCCGGCCGGCCGGCTGGCACCGCGAGGTCGCTTCTTTCCTGCACCACTACCTGGTGGGCGACGGCGGCGACCAGCCCAGGAATGCGTAGGCGCGCAACAGTTCCCGAACGTGGCCACAGCGGTTAGGTTGGCTGAATGATCCGCTTCGAGCAGGTGGTGAAGTCGTTCGGCGACAAGAACATCGCCGTCGACCACCTTGACCTGGAAGCCCCCACGGGCAAGATCACCTGCCTCGTCGGCCCGTCCGGCTGCGGCAAGACGACCACGCTGCGCATGATCAATCGAATGATCGAACCCACCTCGGGCACGATCACGATCGACGACCGCAACATCACCGACGTCGCCGCTCCCGAACTTCGCCGCGGCATCGGGTACGTCATTCAGCACGGCGGACTGTTCCCGCATCAGACGGTGCTGGAGAACGTCGGCACCGTGCCGAAACTACTCGGCTGGGACAAGCAGAAGATTCGCAATCGTAGCCGCGAGGTGCTCGAACTCGTCGGTCTGCCAGGCGATTTCGCCGACCGGTATCCGTCGCAGCTGTCCGGTGGGCAGCAGCAGCGCGTCGGCGTGGCCCGGGCGCTGGCCGCTGATCCGCCGGTGATGCTGATGGACGAACCGTTCAGTGCCGTCGACCCGATGGTCCGCGACCAGCTGCAGGACGAGTTCCTTCGGCTGCAGGACGAACTCGACAAGACGATCGTCTTCGTGACCCACGACATCGACGAGGCGATGAAGCTCGGCGACAACGTCGCCGTGATGCGCGTGGGCGGCAAACTCGCCCAGATGGCTTCGCCGGAGTACCTGCTCGCCCACCCGATCGACGATTTCGTCGCGGACTTCGTGGGACGCGACCGCGGGTACCGGTCACTCAGCTTCCAGAACTCCCCGCGGTTCCCACTGATGAGCGAACCCACCGTCGAACTCGGTGCCACCGTCGAGCAGGCACGTGCCGCGACGAACGACCGCTGGCTGCTCGTGGTCGAAGACGGCAAACCGCAGGGGTGGATCGAACCGGCGCGTATTCAGAGCGCCATCGAACCCTCCATGCTGCACCGTGGTGGCACCGTCGCCCGCTCGGGCGGCCCGCTGCGCACCAGTCTGGACGCCGCACTGTCCTCGCCGTCTCGCCGCGGCATCATCGTCGACGACGACGGACGTCTGGTCGGCACCGTCCGCGCCTACGAGGTGCTGCGCGCGATCGAGGAAACCGATCGTGTCGAGGTCGACCGGGACGACGTCGCGCCGGAACACGCGAACGGCCGCACGTGAACTACGCCCTCGACAACTGGTCCGACATCCTGCATCGGGCGTGGCAGCACACGCTGCTCGCCGGGATTCCGCTCGTGCTCGGACTCCTGATCGCACTGCCGCTCGGTTGGCTCGCGCACAGCCGTCCGCGCTGGCGCAATGTGATGGTGGCCGGGTCCGGTCTGCTGTACACGATCCCGTCCCTGGCACTGTTCATCGTGATGCCGATCATTCTGGGCACCAAGATCCTGTCCGCGTGGAATGTCATCGCCGCGATGACGATCTACACCGTTGCACTGCTCGTCCGCACCGTCACCGACGCGCTCGACGCCGTCCCGTCGACGGTGACACAGGCGGCGACGGCCATGGGGATGACGCGGCTCAAGCGACTGTTCAAGGTCGACCTGCCGCTGGCGACGCCGGTCATCTCCTCCGGCATGCGGGTCGCGGCGGTCAGCAATGTCAGCATCGTCAGCGTGGCCTCGCTGATCGGCGTACCCCAACTCGGGTACTACCTCACCAACGGCTACCAGCGTCAGTACTGGGACGAGATCTTCGTCGGGATCGTCGCCTGCCTGGTGCTCGCGCTCGTCTTCGACGCAGTGATCCAGTTGATCGCCCGGCTGCTCACTCCCTGGCAACGGGTGGTGACGCGATGATTCTGGAGAAGGTCTGGCAGTGGTTGACCGACGGCGTCAACTGGTCAGGGCCCAATGGCATCCCGATGCGGTTGCAGGAACACGTCATCTACAGCCTCATCACCGTGTTGATCGCTGCTGCGATCGCCATTCCGCTCGGCACCTGGATCGCCCACACCGGCAAGGGGAAGTGGCTGGTCACGGCCGCGAACGCAGCCCGTGCGGTCCCGTCCCTGGGTCTGCTGTTCGTGGCCGCCATGTTCGCCGGCCCGCGCCTGAGCGGCGACCTCGCCTACACCGCCCCGTCGATCGTCGTCCTGGTCATCCTCGCCATCCCCCCGATCGTCGCCGGCGCGTACGCCGGCGTCAGTGAGGTCGATCCTGCGGCCCGGGACGCCGCCAAGGGCATGGGTATGACCGGCGGGCAGGTCTTCACCCGGGTCGAACTGCCGAACGCGCTTCCGTTGATCTTCTCCGGTCTGCGCAGCGCCACTTTGCAGGTGATTGCCACCGCGACCATCGCTGCTGCGGTCTCGCTCGGCGGCCTCGGCCGCTACCTCATCGACGGCCTGGCGCAGAGCAAGTACGAGGTGATGGTCGGCGGATCGTTGCTGGTCGCACTGCTCGCCCTCGCCGTCGACCTGCTCTTCGCGCTGATCCAGCGCACGGTCGTCTCGCCCGGTCTCACCGGCCGCTCCGGACGACGATCGGCCCGTTCGCAACGCAAGGCCCTCGAAGCCACAGGGAGTGCCCGATGACCACACGTACGTTCCGCCGACGCGCCGCGCTGAGCGCCGCCCTCGTCCTCTCGCTGTCGGGGTGTGGGCTGTCCGGTGACGCGCTCGACTCCGGTTCCGGCGGTGGTGACTGCAAGGTCGAGAAGCCCAAGGAGGCACCGGTCAAGGTCGGTTCGGCCGACTTCCCCGAGTCCTCGCTGATCGCCGAGGTGTACGCGGGGGCCCTGCAGGCCAAGGGGATTCGCGCTTCTACCACCGACCCGATCGGTGCGCGTGAGGCCTACCTCAAGGCGCTCGAGGACGGTTCGGTGCAGGTGGTGCCGGAGTACACCGGCTCGTTATTGACCTTCGTCGACGAGAACTCCAAGGAGAAGGACCCGCAGGAGGTGTACGCCGCTCTGCTGACCTCGTTGCCATGCAACCAACTCGCGTTGCAGCCCTCCCGTGCCGAGGACTCCAACGAGATGGTGGTCACCAAGGCCACCGCCGACAAATGGCAACTGAAGACCATCTCCGATCTGGCCAAGCACGCGAACGAGATCACGATCGCCGCGCCCTCGGAGTTCCAGGGCCGTGAGCAGGGACTGCTGGGGCTGAAGCGCACCTACAACCTGACCCCGAAGTCGTTCCGCCCGCTCGCCTCGGCCGCTGTCGTGGAGGCGCTGAAGAACAACCAGGCGCAGGCAGGCAACATCTTCTCCACCGACCCGTCCATCAAGGTCAACAACTTCGTCGTGCTCCAGGACGACAAGAAGCTGTTCGGCGCCGACCAGGTCGTGCCGCTGGTGGCCAAGTCCGCAGCCACGCCCAAGATGCAGGTGGCCCTCAACGCGGTCTCGGCCAAGCTCACCACCGACAAGCTGGCCGAGATGCTGAAGCAGGTCGTCGTCGACAAGAAGAGCGCGAAGGCTGTCGCGAAAACCTTCCTGCAGGCCGAGGGGTTGGCCTGACAGAGTAGGCGGGTGCTCTCCCGTCTCGTCACCGCTCACCTGAAGCGGTATCCGCGCCTGACCGGCGCCCTCGTCCTGCTGCAGTTGCTGAGCGTCGCGGCCTCGCTGTACCTGCCTTCGCTCAACGCCGACGTCATTGACAAGGGGGTCACCGTCGGCGACACCGGATACATCTGGCGTACGGGCGGCTGGATGCTGCTGGTGTCGTTGGTACAGGTGTTCGCCGCCATCGGGGCGGCCTATGTCGCAGCGAAGCTGGCGATGTTCTACGGGCGCGACACCCGGGGTTCGTTGTTCGCGCGGGTCGGTGAGTTCTCGGCTCGTGAGGTGAACCGTTTCGGGGCGCCCACCCTCATCACTCGGGGCACCAACGACGTCCAGCAGGTGCAGATGGTGGTGCTGATGGGCGCCACGCTGATGATCGCCGCGCCGATCATGATGATCGGCGGCGTGGTGATGGCGTTGCAGGAATCAGTGTCGTTGTCCTGGCTCATCGTGGTCGCGGTGATCGTCCTCGGCGTCACGATCTCGTTGATCATCCGGCAACTCGTGCCCGGCTTCCGGCAGGTGCAGGTCAAGCTCGACGGCGTCAACCGGATCCTGCGCGAGCACCTGTCCGGCGTCCGGGTGATCCGTGCGTTCACCCGTGAGCGCTTCGAGCAGCAACGCTTCACCGAGGCCAACGAAGACCTCACCGGGTTGCTGATCCGCACCGGGCGGCTGATGTCGGCGCTGTTCCCCGTTGTGTTCCTGGTGATGAACCTGTCGACCACCGCGGTGTGGTGGTTCGGTGGTCATCAGGTCGGCGACGGGTCCCTGCAGATCGGTGCCCTGACGGCCTACATGACCTACCTGATGCAGATTCTGATGGCGGTCATGATGGCCACCTTCATGTTCATGATGATCCCGCGTGCGTCGGTGTCGGCCGAGCGCATCGTGGAGGTGCTCGACACGGAGCCGTCGGTGGTGCCGCCGGCGAACCCGCGGACACCGGACGATGGCCGTGGTGTGGTCGAGTTGCGTGACGTCTCGATGTCCTACCCCGGTGCGGATGTCCCTGTGCTGCAGGACGTTTCGGTGCGCGGCACTCCCGGCCAGACGATCGCGATCATCGGCGCGACCGGATCGGGCAAGACGACGCTGCTGTCACTGATCGCCCGGTTGTTCGACGCGACCTCGGGTGAGGTGCTGGTGGACGACGTCGACGTGCGGGAGCTCGACCCGCAACTGCTGTGGGGACGCATCGGCATCGTCCCGCAGAAAGCGTACCTGTTCACCGGCACCGTCGCGTCCAACCTTCGTTACGGCGACCCGGACGCGTCCGACGAGCAACTGTGGGAAGCGCTGCGCATCGCGCAGGCGGCCGACTTCGTGCAGGAACTCGACGGCGGGCTCGACGCACCGGTCAGCCAGGGCGGCACCAACTTCTCCGGCGGCCAACGGCAGCGGCTGTGCATCGCGCGCGCCCTGGTCAGCCGGGCCAACATCTACCTGTTCGACGACAGCTTCTCCGCGCTCGACCTGCGCACCGACCGCGCCCTTCGAACCGCGCTCGCGCCGTACGTCCGAAACAGCACGGTCTTCCTTGTCGCCCAACGGGTTTCGACCATCCGGGATGCGGATCAGATCATCGTGCTGGAGGACGGCCGAGTGGTCGGGCACGGACGTCACGAGGAGTTGTTGCGTGACTGTACCGAGTACCAGGAGATCTGCGCCTCGCAGCGGATCGAGGACGCGGCATGAGCACCCGGACCACCAAGTCGCCCATGCGCCGCGGCCACGGCCCGTCGATGGGCATCGGTATGGCCGAGAAGACGATGAACTTCAAGGGTTCGTCCAAGCGGCTGCTGGGCCGGCTGCGTCCGCACCGCCTCACGCTCATCCTGGTGCTCGCACTCACCGTCGTCGCGGTGGTGCTGTCGGTGATCGCGCCGCGTGTGCTCGGTGCGGCCGTCGATGAGATCTACGACGGTGTGATCGGTCGCCGCTCGGTCGACTTCGACGAGGTCGGACGCATCCTCGCGATCGTCGTCGGTCTGTACGTGGTCGCCGCGGTCGCCCAACTGGTGCAGGGGTTCCTGCTGGCGAAGGTCGTCCAGCGCACCGTCCAGCGGCTGCGCGACGACGTCGAGGCCAAGGTCAACCGTCTGCCGCTGGCATACCTGGACGGCCAGCCACGGGGTGAGATGTTGTCGCGGGTCACCAACGACATCGACAACGTCGGACAGTCGATGCAACAGTCGATCAGTCAGCTGTTGTTCAACGGCCTCACCGTGATCGGCGTCGTCGTGATGATGGTGTCGATCTCGTGGTGGCTGACGATCGTCGCCGTGCTCGCGGTGCCGGTCGTGATGGTCGTGACCGCCAAGGTGATGAAGAAGTCGCAGGGGCTGTTCGTGCAGCAGTGGCAGCACACCGGCGAGCTCAACGCCCAGATCGAGGAGACGTTCTCCGCACACGATCTGGTGAAGGTCTTCGGACGCGGCCCGCAGGTGCAGGCGGCGTTCAGGGCTAAGAACGACGAACTCACGAACGTCAGCTGGCGGGCACAGTTCGTCAGCGGACTGGTCATGCCGATCATGATGTTCGTCGGCAACCTGCAGTACGTCATCGTCTGTGTGCTCGGTGGGGTGCAGGTGGCGAACGGCGGGATGTCGCTCGGTCAGGTCACCGCGTTCATCCAGTACTCCCGGCAGTTCACCCAACCGATCACCCAACTCGCGTCGATGGTCAACCTGTTGCAGTCGGGTGTCGCTTCCGCGGAGCGGGTGTTCGAAGTGCTGGACGCCCCCGAGGAGCCCGCCGACGCCGCCGGCCGACTGTCGCCGGCGCGGGGAAAGGTGACCTTCGAGGACGTCTCGTTCTCCTACGGCGAGGAGCCTCTCATCGAGCACCTCGACCTCGAGGTGGAGCCCGGTCAGACGGTCGCGATCGTCGGACCCACCGGCGCCGGAAAGACCACTTTGGTCAACCTGCTGATGCGTTTCTACGACATCGACTCCGGACGAATCACGCTGGACGGCAGGGATATCCGCGACGTCCCGCGTACCGACCTGCGCTCACGGATCGGGATGGTGCTGCAGGACACCTGGCTGTTCCACGGCACCATCGGCGAGAACATCGCCTACGGCAACCCGAACGCGACCGAGGCGGACGTGCTCGAAGCGGCGCGAGCCACCTTCGTCGACCGGTTCGTGCACTCCCTGCCCGACGGCTACGACACCGTGGTCGACGAGGACGGCACCAATGTCTCCACCGGTGAGCGACAGCTGATCACGATCGCCCGGGCGTTCGTCGCCGATCCGGCACTGCTGATCCTGGACGAGGCCACCTCATCGGTCGACACCCGCACCGAGGTGCTCGTGCAGCACGCCATGGCGGCCCTGCGCGCGAACCGCACCAGCTTCGTGATCGCCCACCGTCTGTCGACGATCCGGGACGCCGACGTGATCCTGGTGATGGACCGAGGACGCATCGTCGAGACGGGGGACCACGAGCGACTGTTGGCACTGGGCGGGGTCTACAGCGACCTGTACGCATCCCAGTTCGAAGGCGTCGCAACCTGATCGGGTTCATCGGTTCGCCGGTGTGTAGCTGGGCGTGGCAACCACGTCGGGCGGCCCCGGTCGTTGCAAGTGGTAGTCGTCGACGGTGCCGGTGGTGCCGTGGAAGAACGGACTGTCGTAGAAGTCGCGCACATTCGGGTCGGTGCTGTTCGCCGGTGCCCAGTGGGCCGCCGAATCGGCGTAACGCGTGGCCCCGTGAACCGCGATCGGGTCCGTCTCGTCGCCCACTCGCCGAGCCGGGTCGCCGGTGAGTCCGTACCGGTTCATCCGGTCGGGCGGACCCTGGGTGTCCAGGCGCGGCACCGGATCGGCGCCATGCGCGAAGTCCAGCGACTTCACGCTCGCCGGCAGCGCGATCCGCGACACCGGTGAACCGGCAGTGACCACATGGGTGACCCGGAAGGTCTGTCGGAACCGACGGTCCTGAGCCAGCCGCGTCGCAACGATCCCGCCCTGGCTGTGCCCGGCGATGAGCACCGGCTGGCTGCCCGGCGTCACCCCCTTCTTCGCCATCGACGTCCGCAGTGCCTTCTCGATCGCCGGGTACAGCGAACTCGGCATGCCGGCGACCGCAAGCAGGTTCGCCGCGGCGTCGCTGGGGTTGCGCGGTCGATCGGCCGACCAGTCCTGGGTACCCGGCACCTCGACGATCCACGCGCTGACACCGTCGGCGGTCGTGACCTGTCGGACCCGGATGCGCGAGGCCGTGTTGCCGGCACTGGCGCAGGTGGTCTCCAACCGGTCGATGCTGCTGATCACCTGTGCAGCGTCCCGCGGCGGCGCCAAATGCGTTCGTTCATGCGGCGCGACCGGTGTCACGGTCAACGGACGGTCGTCCTTCAGCAGCCGTCCCGCCCTGGCGTATCGGACGACGGCGGCCGCCTGCGCCTCCAGGGTCGGAGCAGTCATCGGATCGACGACGAACAGGAGTTGCTGTGCGGTGAGCAGCGTGGCGTCGGTCAGTTCTGGATTCGCGATCAACGCCGCTGTCGTGCAACCCACCACGCCGGCCAGGGGGTTGATGTTGCGCGCGCACGGCGGCATCGCTGCGTCGCGTGCCCAGTCCCATTTCCGGGGGAGAGGAACGGACGCGGCGAGGCTGACCTGCACCGTGCCGTACAGCGTCAGAGCGACCCGCGGTGCCGCCATGATCACTTTGAACGAGCGCAGACTCGCCGCCACGGACGCATCGCGGACGGCGTACGCAACAGCCGCTCCGCGAAGCGCTCGAGCGGTCAGTTCGAGGTCGACACCGGTGGCCAGAATGCCGTTCGGGTGATGCACGAGGCGTAGTTCATCGGCAGCGATGCCGGCCGCTTGCAGTGGAGCGAACGGCACAGCGGCCGCCGGCAGGTCGAGCAGGGCCGAGACGAGGTCGCCCCCCGCCCGGCGAACGGCATTCCCCTCTGTTTCGAGCACACCCGCGGTGACGCGCATGGCGGTCAGGTCGGCGACCGTCGAATGTGCTCCGCCGGTGCGCTCCGGTGCCCCGGGCTGCCGGCTCATCGGCGCAGCCCGAACCCGCTCGTGAGCGGCCGACTCGTCTCTGCGATCGCCCGACCGACGCCCTTGGCCGCATCGTGGAACGCACCGACGGCGTCCATCGCTGCATCGGTCAGCGCCGCCTGGCCGACCTCGACCGCCGTCGCGTACCGGTGCAGTGCGCCAGCCATGCCGTCCACCTCCCGGGCAAGGTTGTTCAATCGACCGGCCTTCTCGTGCAACCGTTTTCGGTACTGGACGGCCCCGGCGCTGCGCCACTCGACCGCGTCTGCGGTGCCGATGCGCCAGGCCGCGCGTCGAATCTCGCCTGCGACGGTGGACGCCTGACGCGCTACCGCTCTGATCTCGTCCGCATCACTCATGGGCCGGACGGTAGGTAAGGCACCACCGCCGGCACCACGCGTCCGCGCAAGCCTGTGAACACAGCAGCGGCACCGACCGGGCTGTGGACAGCAGAAAAGACCGAGGGCCACCCCGAACGGAGTGACCCTCGATCCTTCAGCTGTCCGTCAGTCGCCGGACTTCACCGCGGCCAGCAGCATGTTCGCCACGTCGACGACCTCGACGTCCTCGCGGGCGTTGCCCTCGGACTGCTCGGCGGTCAGACCGTCGGTGAGCATCACGCGGCAGAACGGGCAGCCGATGGCGATGCGGTCGGCGCCGGTCGCGACGGCCTCCTGGGTGCGGTTGAGGTTGATCCGCGAACCCAGTTTCTCCTCCATCCACATGCGCGCACCGCCGGCGCCGCAGCAGAACGACTTCTCGCCGCTGCGCTCCATCTCGCGGTACTCGACGCCGGGCAGCGAACCGATCAGTTCACGCGGCGGGGCGTACACGTTGTTGTGACGGCCCAGGTAGCACGGGTCGTGGTAGGTGACGGACTTACCGGTGGACGCAGCGCCCACGGACGACGGCGTCTCGCCGGGACGGGTCACCGGGGTCAGCTTCTTCTCGCGCACGAGGCGGTTGAGCAACTGGGTGTGGTGCAGCACCTCGTACTCGCCACCCACCTGCGGGTACTCGTTCTTGATCGTGTTGAAACAGTGTGCGCAGGTGACGATGATCTTGCTCGCGCCGGCCCCGTTGAGGGTCTCGACGTTCTGCTGGGCCAGAGCCTGGAAGAGCATCTCGTTGCCGGCGCGGCGGGCGGAGTCGCCGGTACAGGTTTCGCCGTCACCGAGGACGGCGAAGTCGACCCCGGCCAGGTCGAGCAGTTCGGCCACCGCGCGGGTGGTCTTCTTCGCGCGGTCCTCGTATGCACCGGCGCAACCGACCCAGAACAGGTAATCGACCTCGGACAGCGACTCGACGTCCTGGCCGAAGACCTTGACCTCGAAGGGGAGGTCCTTGGCCCAGTCGAGGCGGGCCCGCGCGGACATGCCCCACGGGTTGCCCTTGCTCTCCATGTTCTTGAACAGGCCACCGAGCTCGCTCGGGAAGGCCGACTCGATCAGGGTCTGGTAGCGGCGCATGTCGACGATGTGGTCGACGTGCTCGATGTCGACCGGGCACTGTTCGACGCAGGCGCCGCAGGTGGTGCAACTCCACAGCACGTCCTGGTCGATGACCGCGTCCGGACCGTGCGGGTTGTACGCCATGAGCGGGCTGTCGATGTCGTACCCGGTGTCGCCGATCAGCGTCGCGCCCAGGACGTCGGGGGCGTTCTCCCCGTTCTCCCTGTTGTCGCCACCGGAGACGCCGGCCTTCATGAACGGTGCACGGTGAGCGGCGTTGTCGCGCAACGTCATCATCAGCAGCTTGGGCGACAGCGGTTTCTCGGTGTTCCAGGCGGGGCACTGGCTCTGGCAACGTCCGCACTCGGTGCAGGTGGAGAAGTCGAGCAGGCCCTTCCAGGTGAAGTCCTCGACCTTGCCGACACCGAATGTGGTGTCCTCGTCCATCTCCTCCAACGACTCCAGGGTGACCGGCTTGCCGTCGACCTTCATCGGCTCCAGTGCGCCGAGCGAGGTGCGGCCGTCGGGGTGGCGCTTGAAGAAGATGTTGAAGAACGCCAGGAAGCGGTGCCAGGCGACACCCATCGTCAGGTTGCGGCAGATCGTGATCAGCCAGACCATCGCAGTGACGATCTTGATCACCGAGATCACCACGATGAACTGCTTGATTCCCTCGCGGCCCATGTTCGTGAACCACTCGCCGAACCAGAACGTCAGCGGGAAGTGCAGGACGTCGGCGTGCTCGCCCGAGCCGGTCTTGTCCAGGGCGTACTCCAGGCCGCGCAGCGTGACCACGCAGATGATCTCGATCGCGATGACCAGCTCGACGAAGTAGGCCTGCCAGAAGGTCGAGCCGAAGAAGCGGGACTTGCGGCCGTCGTGTCCGGCGGAGCGTCCCGGGTGGTTCTTTCGGCGGTTCCAGATCAACCACAGGATGCCGAGCAGTCCGGCCCAGCCGAGGAATTCGTTCGCCCAGCCCCACAGGAAGAACGACCCGAGCAGCGGCAGCATGAAGGTGGGGTCCCAGACCTGGAAGTAGGACTGGAGCACCGCCAGCGACAGCATGATGAACGAGATCATCGTGACCCAGTGCGCGATCGCGACGATCGGCAGACGCGACATCCGGGTGTGCCCGAAGATCTCCCGCAGCATCGTCGCCGTGCGCCTGCCCTTGGCGTCACCGCGGTTCTCGGGGCGCCCGAGCTTGAAGCCGGACATGATCTGCGGGACGGCGCGGGCGACCATAGCGACCCCGACCAGGGTGATCCCGAGGGTCAGGACGATGGAGACGATCTGCAGCAGGGACATGCATGCATCCTAACGATCGGTTACTCGCGAGTACTCGGCGTCGGTTCTCGCTGGAAGATCGACCCCGTCCGGACAGGGTCCATCTTCCATCGCAGTTTGTCAGGCTGGACGTCAGGTCGCGCGGATATCGCAGTCTCGGTATGCACAGGCGCTGCCGGGCGGATCAACGAAGTGGAAGATCCGACCTACCGGGGCAGGGTCGATCTTCCATCCGAATCGACGCGTCTCAGGGACTGTGACGGGGTGGCGTCTGTGCTCCCCGGTTATATAACCTGGCATTGGAATAGTCATAACGGGAAGGACGTTATGGCTGGACGACTGACCCGAGCCTTTCGGCTCACGACAGAAGGCGAATCACTGTGCCCATCCTGAACGATGTGACCGAGGCGATCGGCAACACTCCGCTGGTCAAGATCAACCGGATCATCGACGAGCCCGGCGTGACCGTCGCGGCCAAGCTCGAGTTCAACAACCCCGGCGCGTCCGTGAAGGACCGCATCGGTGCCGCCATCATCAAGGCCGCCGAGGAGTCCGGCGAACTGAAGCCGGGCGGGACGATCGTCGAGGCGACGTCGGGCAACACCGGGATCGCACTGGCGATGGTCGGCGCGGCCAAGGGCTACAAGGTCGTGCTGGCGATGCCCGAGACGATGTCCGCCGAGCGCAAGGGCCTGCTCAAGGCGTTCGGCGCAGAACTCGTCCTCACTCCTGGTTCGGAGGGCATGAAGGGCGCTGTGAACAAGGCGAACGAGATCGTCGCCGGGCGTGCGGGCGCCGTGCTGGCTCGTCAGTTCGCGAACGAAGCGAACCCGAAGGTGCACCGCGAGACCACCGCAGAGGAGATCTGGCGCGACACCGACGGCAAGGTCGATATCGTCGTCGCAGGCATCGGCACCGGTGGCACCGTCACCGGTGTGGGTCAGGTGCTCAAGGAGCGCAAGCCGGACGTGCAGATCGTCGCGGTCGAGCCGGAGGAGTCCCCGATCCTGAACGGCGGCCAGCCCGGCCCGCACAAGATCCAGGGCATCGGCGCCAACTTCGTTCCCGAGATCCTCGACACCGAGATCTACGACGAGGTCATCGACATCAACGCGGCCACCTCCGTCGAGTGGGCCCGCAAGGCCGCCACCCAGGAAGGCCTGCTGGTCGGCCTCTCCTCGGGCGCAGCGCTCGCTGCTGCGGCCCAGGTCGCTGCGCGGCCGGAGAACAAGGGCAAGACGATCGTCGTGATCATCCCCAGCTTCGGTGAGCGCTACCTGTCCACGATCCTCTTCGAGGGCATTCTCGACTGATCCGCCGGCCGTGGCGCGCGGTACGGAATCGTCCGTGCGCTGCGGCTGTTGTCCTTCCCGTGTCAGATGCAAGGAGTGAACCGATGGTGGTTCTGACGGGCAGCAGCGCAGTCCGCCGTAGCAGCGGTTCGCCGCTGCGTCGAGCGATCGACGAAGTTCGCGCTGACCTGGACGCGGCCATCGCCCGCGACCCGGCGGTCGACTCGCGAGTGGAGATGGCGCTCGCCTCTCCCGGCCTGCACGCGATCTGGACACACCGCGTCTCACACTCGATGTGGAAGCGCGGCGGACGCTGGAAGCTGCCGGCGCGCATGCTCTCCCAGGCCTCCCGCGCGGTGACGGGTGTCGAGATCCACCCCGGCGCGCAGATCGGCAAGCGGTTCTTCATCGACCACGGGATGGGGGTCGTCATCGGCGAAACGGCCGAGATCGGCAACGACGTGATGATGTACAACGGCGTCAACCTCGGGGGCCGCACCTTCGCGAAGGTGAAGCGCCACCCGACGCTGGCGGACGGTGTCACCGTCGGAGCCGGCGCTCGCATCCTGGGTCCGGTGACCGTCGGCGCCGGTTCTGCGGTCGGCGCGAATGCCGTCGTGGTGAAGGACGTGCCGGCGCAGTCCACCGCGGTCGGGGTCCCCGCCGTCGTCCGGCCCAACCAGCCGGCCGCTGCGCTCGACCCCTTCGCGGATCCGGCGCTCTACATCTGAGCAGAGGTCAACAGTCGCACAGGCGTGAACGAAGGCCCGCCCCCATCATGGGAGCGGGCCTTCGACGTGGTGCGGGGGACTCAGCCCTTCGCGGCAGCCTTGAGCTTGGAGCCTGCGGTGACCTTGGCGGCCTTCGACGCGGCGATCTCGATCGCTTCGCCGGTCTGCGGGTTGCGGCCGGTGCGAGCGGCGCGGTCCACGACCTCGATGGTCAGCAGACCCGGCAGCTGGATCTTCTCACCGCGGCCGACAGCCTCGAGGATGACGTCGTTGAGACCGCCGATGACCGCGTTGGCGTCCTTGACGCTGACGCCGGTGCGCTGAGCAATCGTGCTGGCGAGGTCAGTCTTGTTCATCGATATTCCTTGTCTGTGTTAATCAGGACGGGACTCGATGTCTCCGTCTGACTTGTTTCGCTGCGTGGTTACCCCCGTAGCGTTGGCAGTTCACCACAGTAACCGCGAAAAACCGCGGATTTGTGCGGGTGTGCCGTCGGCTTCACCGTACGGGAAGACGTGGTGACGTCAACCCGACGCGCTGAGGCCGGGCCCTCAGTTGGCGTCGAAGCCGGGGTCGGTCTTGGGCAGCTTGGCGTCGTCCGACAGCGTCGTGGACGTCTGCTTGGTCGAGCCGCTGTCGGTGTCGGCGGACGGTGCCACGCCGTCGTCGTCGCCTGCAGCGAGTTCACCCTCCACAGTTTCACCGGGCTTGCCATGCCTCGCAGCCGAATATCCAGCTGCCACAGCACTTTTCGCGGCTGTGCCCGCGCCCTTGATGGCCGCCTGGCCGGCTGCCGCAGCAACCTCGGGGCCACGCTCCTTGAGCGTCTGGGTGGCCTCGTCCTTCTTCTGCTGGACGGCCGGGTGCTGCCAGGCCTTACCGGCCTGAAGCTTGATCTGTTCGTATCGCTGCTCGCCTGCCCGCGCACCGGCCACATAACCGGCGGCGAACCCGGCGAGGAAGGAAATCTTTCCCATCGGGTCTCCTCTCGTCCTGCGGACGACCCTACTGATCGGCGCAGGACGGCTGGGGCCTGCGCCCTGTCGGCATTGCACGCGAATCCCGGACCGGCGGTGACCTAGGATGGGCGGGCTCCGGTCACCCGGAGCATGGAGGGCTCGCATAGTGGCCTAGTGCGGCGGTCTTGAAAACCGCTAAGTCGGTAACCCCGGCTTCGTGGGTTCGAATCCCACGCCCTCCGCCGATCAGTCCCCACGCAGGGTGCGCATCACCAGCGGCAGTTGTGGCGGGATCTCCGAGGCCAGGTAGCCCACGCGTCCGAACTGGGCAGC
This sequence comes from Yimella sp. RIT 621, assembly GCF_004146205.1. Classification (NCBI taxonomy): domain Bacteria; kingdom Bacillati; phylum Actinomycetota; class Actinomycetes; order Micrococcales; family Dermacoccaceae; genus Yimella; species Yimella sp. RIT 621. The sequence continues at coordinate 151,891 of NZ_SEIP01000002.1, read as the reverse complement.
GAGCGCGTCGCCCGCCGCCGCGTGCACGTACTTCCCCCACACCAGCGACTGCACGAGTCCGGCGCCGCGGCTGAGCAGACCGGCAACCGCGCCCGCCACGACGTCGCCGCTGCCCGAGGTGCCGAGGCCGGTGTCGCCGGTGGTGACCTGCCACAGCCCGTCGCCGTCGGTGATCCAGGTGTCGCAGCCGACCGCAGCGCCGTACCGACCTGCGGCGTCGATGATGCCCTCGGCCACGCGGTCCTGGTCCACCTCGTCCTCGTCGAGCAGGTGGGCCAGCTCGCCTCGGTTGGGGGTCAGTACGAGTCGTCCCGACAACCGGTCGCGCTCGGCTGTCGGCAGGTCCGGCAGCACAGTCGCGCCGAACGCGTCCAACACGATCGGCACGTCGTCCGGAAGCAGTCGGACGATCTCGCTCAGCAAGCGGCCGGCACCGTCCGCGTTTCCCAGGCCCGGGCCGACGAGCACGCAGTCGGCACGTTCGAGATCCTTCGTCAGGTGCTGCTCGACCTGCTCGCCGGTGATCGCGCCCTCGGAGTCGTCGGCGAGCGAGGTCGCACCGGACTCCGGGACGGCCACGGCCACCTGCGCCGCGATGGACGCAGCCACCGCCAGGCTCAGGCGCCCGGCACCCATCCGCAGCGATGACAGTCCGGCGAGCATCGCCGCGCCGGGCGTGGCGCGGTCGCCGCCGACGACCAACACCTGGCCGCGGCTGTACTTGGTGCCGGACGGCTCCGGCAGGGTCCACGAACGCAGCAACGCGGGCGTGATCAGCCGAGGCTGTTCGCGCGAGCCGCCGCGTGCATCGTCCGGGATCTTTTGCGAGACAGCGTCATTGGTCATTGCCGGCACCCACCTCATCCGAGGCGCCCGGTTGGGCGGTGACCTTCACGTTCTCCTCGCGCAGATGCTCGTTCAGGTTGTAATCGACGACCGTCCAGCCGGTCGGCGACTCCTCGTCACTGCGCAGTCGGCAGATCGCGGCGTTGCCCATCGGGTTCGTGCGCGCCCGGTCGAGCACGGACTCCTCGTCCAGGCCCTCGGCCACGTAACAGAAGAGCAGGTTCACCACGTCGTGGGCGGTGATCAGCACGGTGCCCTCGCCGACCAGGTGGCGGATGTCGGTGAGGACACCGCGGACCCGCTGCGTGACATCGGCCCACGACTCACCACCCGGGGGCCGGTAGTAGAACTTGCCGATCCAGTTACGGCGTTCCACTTCCTCGGGGTACTTCTCGCGGATGCCGGCCGCGGTCAACATGTCGGTGATTCCCATGTCGCGGTCGCGCAGCCGCTCGTCCACCCGGATGTCGACCTCGAGCCCCGCGCCGTCGAGTGCGGTCTGCAAGGTCTGGCGGGCGCGACGGTACGGACTGGTCCACGCGATGTCCGGACGCTCGGACTCGTCCAGTCGTGACAGCCATGCCCCGACCGCTGCGGCCTGCTCGTGGCCCAGTTCGGACAGCTCGATGTCGGGGTCGCGCACCGGCACGTCGATGCGCTCCAACTTGTCGCGCTCGGCGGACTCGGCCGCGACGTTGCCGACGGACTGACCGTGCCGGACGATGATCAGGTCGATGGGTGCCATTGCGCCAGCGTAGGTCTGGGCGGGCGCTCCGGGTCGGGCGCGAGGCATTCGACTCGCCGTGCTGCATCTGGCGTCTCGCTGTTCTGCGGCGCCACACTTCGGTATGGAGTCTGCACGGAGGGTCACGTCGATGCGCGCGCTCGCCGTGCTCGTCTTCTTCGCCACGGTCGCCCAGCTTGCGGTCGCCACGTTCGTCTGGGAGTTGGGCGAGTGGTACACGTTCATCCGGCACGGCACCGAACTCGCGACGGCGTACCAGGACACGCTCGGTGACGAGGTGCTCGGAACGCTGGGAGCTTTCGTCGGGGCGGTGGTCGTCTCACGACGTGTGGGAAAGGGTGCCGGAACAACCCACCGGCCGGTCCGCTGAACCACTGCCGGTGCCAGTGACCAGCATGATGGGGCCATGAGGTCGCTGCTGGTATCCGCCGCCCGCTACGCCCACCTCTGGTACACCGGCAAGCCGGGTGGCATCGACTTCAACCAGGACGAACCGCCCGCGTACCGTGACTTCTTCTACTTCAGTTACAACCTCGGTATGACCTACCAGGTGTCCGACACCGACGTCTTCAGCACGGACATCCGGTCGGTCGTCCTGCGGCACAGCCTGCTGTCCTACCTGTTCGGCACAGTCATCCTCGCGACCACGATCAACCTGGTCGCCGGTCTCGTCACCGGCAATTGAAAGGACTCGACATGAGTTACGAAACGCTGACCCACACCCTGGACGACGGGGTCCTGACGATCACCCTCGACCGTCCCGACCAACTGAACGCCTTCACGGTGACGATGGCCGACGAGCTCGAGCGGTCGTTCCGGGAGGTGAACGGCAACGACGACGTCCGCGCGGTGATCGTGACCGGTGCCGGGCGGGCCTTCTGCGCCGGTATGGATCTGTCGGTGGGTGGCAACGTCTTCGGGCTCGATGAGTCCAAGCGCCCGGGCCTGGCAGACATGGAAGACCTGGCCGATCCGCGGATTGCACAGGTGCGCGACACCGGCGGACGGGTGACGCTTGCCATCCACGACTGCCGTAAGCCGGTGATCGCGGCCATCAACGGTCCGGCCGTGGGGATCGGCGCGACGATGACGTTGGCGATGGACGCGCGTCTGGTGTCGCAGAAGGCGCGGTTCGGGTTGGTGTTCGGCCGGATCGGGATCGTGCCCGAGGCGGCATCCACCTGGTTCCTGCCGCGCATCGTCGGCATGGCCGACGCGATCGACCTCATGCTTTCGGCCGACATTCTGGACGCCGAGCAGACCGTCGCTCGGCGTCTTGCGAACGGCGTGCACGGCACCGATGAGTTGCTCGGTGCTGCAAAGGAATTGGCTGACCGATGGACGAAGGGTCGGTCGCCGGTCGGCGTTGCGCTCACCCGCCAGATGATCCGGCGCAACAGCGCTTACGAGCACCCGGTCGAGGCACATCGCGTCGATTCGCTCGCGATGTTCTGGACGAGTGTCGGCGACGGCAAGGAAGGTGTGGCGGCGTTCCTGGGCAAGCGTGCTGCGGAGTACCAAGGACGCGCCTCGCAGCTGCCCGACTTCTACGACGAGTGGCTGTCGCGTGGGCAGTGACGCCAGGGCGGCGACCAAGGACGAGTCGCTGCTCACCGTCATCGTCGCGTTCGCCGCGAACCTGCTGATCGCGATCGCCAAGACCGTCGTCGCAGTCATCACCGCGTCGGCCTCGATGATGGCCGAGGCTGCGCACTCGTGGGCCGACACCGGCAACGAGGTCTTCCTGCTCATCGGCACCCGCAAGGCTGCCAAGAAACCGGACGACGATCACCCGCTCGGTTACGGCCGCGTCGGCTACGTCTGGTCGATGTTCGCCGCGTTCGGGTTGTTCACGGTGGGTGCCGCGGTGTCGATCTGGCACGGCATCCAGTCGCTCGGCACGACCGAACAGGAGACCCCGTCCTACCTGTGGGCGTACGTCGTGCTGGCCATCGCGTTCGTCCTGGAAGGAACCTCGTTCCTGCAGGCCCTGCGGCAGACCCGCAAGAACGCGGCCCAACGGCGGCTCGCGCCGCTGCGGTACATCCACATCACGTCCAACCCGATGCTGCGCGCGGTGTTCGTCGAGGACGCTTCGGCGTTGATCGGCCTGATCATCGCCGCCTGCGGCATCGGTCTGCATCAGGTGACAGGCGACCCGATCTGGGACGCGATCGGCTCGATCGTCGTCGGCATCCTGCTCGGCGTCGTCGCGATCTTCCTGATCGCTCGCAATATGGACTTCCTCACCGGCGAGAACGTCACGCCGCTGGTCCGGAACGCGGCCCTCGCCGGACTGCTCGATCACCCCGAGGTCGAACGGGTCAGCTACCTGCGCATGGAGTGGATCGGGGCAGACCAGCTGTACTTGGTGGCCGCCGTCGACCTGATCGGCGACCGCCCGGAGCCGGATCTCGCGCGAACCCTCGCCGGCATCGCCGACGACCTGCAGGAACGTCCTGAGATCGTCCGTGCGGTACTGACCCTCACCCGTCCGGACGACACCACCGACCTGCGTCCGGGTGAACTGCCGGCCTGGTACCTGGCGGCTCGTTAACCGGTTGCTGCGCGCACGTGCGTCTGCGAGCGTGACTGCATGAGCGACACCACCATCCGCCGGATCGAACCGGGCGACGCCGACTGGTTCCTGGCTGCGGACGAACTCGTCTGGGCCGACGACGAAGCCGGCGATCGGCAGGATCGCCTGCAGAACACCCCGACACGGGCCGGCTTCGCAGCCGAGCAGGACGGTGAACTCGCCGGGATCAGCGCGTCGTGGGACATCGAGCTGGCGGTGCCGAGCGGGATGACCGGGAGTCGCCTGGTGCCGGCCGAGGGCCTCACCTGGGTCGGCGTCCACCCCGACCACCGTCGCCGGGGCGTCCTGAGCGCGATGATGCGCCACCACCTGCGTTGGACGCGCGACGAAGGCCGTTCACTCGCCGCGCTCAAGGCGTCCGAGCCCGGCATCTACGGACGCTTCGGCTACGGCCTGGCTGCGCAGTCACTCAAGGCGAAGTTCGGCCGGGGCGCCCAGTTCGCCGCTCCCTCAGAGGTTTCCGATCTGGCGGACGCAACCCGCACGACCTTCCGGACTGCTTCCCCCGACGACGCGCAGCGATTACACGCACTGATGCGCCGCTGCGCCGTCCAAGGTGCTTGCGGAGCAGTGGTCCGTCACATCGATGACCTGCGACGGCTGCTCACCGACATGCCCGAACAGCGCAGGGACAGGGAGCGTAACCGTCTGCTGTGGGCGACGCGGGACGGCAAGGACGTCGGTTACGCCTTGCTGCGCCGCACCCACAAATGGGACGACGGGTTGCCCGGCGGTGAGATCGACGTGTTCATGTTCGGTTCGACCGACACCGGTGCGCGCCTGGCGCTGATGCGCCGACTCGTCGACTTCGACCTGATGGGTTCGGCCATCAACTGGATGCCGCTGGACGACCCGTTGCTGCTGTGGAGCCCGTCGCCGCGTGGCCTCGGCAGCGGCGTGACCGACTCGTTGTGGCTGCGCATCGTCGACCTGTCCGCCGCCATCGCCGAACGTGGGTTCGCCGCGCCGTGCGACGTCCGAATCACCGTGCAGGACAAGCTCATCGAAGAGAACGACCGTGTCTGGCACTGGGTGGTCGACGCCGACGGTACGGGTGCCCTCGAGCCGGCGGCGGGCGAGGCCGACCTCAGTCTCGACATCGTCGACCTCGGTGCTGTCTGGCTCGGCGGTCAGACGCTCGGCGCACGGCACGCTGCCGGCTTCGTCAGTGAAACCACCGAGGGAGCGGCCGCTGCCCTGGACGCAGCCTTGCGGACGGCGAGCCAGCCGACGAAGGCGGTCGACTTCTGACCGAGCTCAGTCGGCCGGGTGGAAGCCGGCGTTCTGCGCGGCGGTCTCGTCGATGAACCAGACGTCGGCGTCGCGTTCCCACTCGGCTTCCGATCCGCCACGGAAGGACATCGTGTCCTGCCAGGCGCGAATCGGGTGGCCAAGCGGTTGCGCGCCGTCATCGATCGCAGCGGCGGAGCCGATGCCGTACCCGCCGTCACGAACCTCGTCGTAGTCGCTGACCCGTCGCCCGCCGGTGTCGTCGGCACGCGCCCCGCCGGGGAACGGTCCGTCGTGTGGGCCGGGCTCGACCGCCGCCGCCGGGATGTCCGTCGCCGGGAGCTCCTGCTCCTGGTCCACATCCGGCGTCGAGCGGTGCACGCCCGGCAGATCGCCGTCAGGGTTGTCGTCATCGATTCCGATCGAGCGCGGCGTCGCCTCGGCGTGCTCGCGTCCTGCGCCGGTGTACGCATCACCGGGGGAGTCCGGCACCGCGCCCGCAGCACCGCCGGCGACCGCCGCCTCGTTCTGAAGCTTCTCGTCGACGAGTGCCCCGTCCGGTGCGTCGTGCGCCTCGATCTCCTCGACGGACTCGACCGTCACCGGGTAGTCGTCGGACGACGTCGTGGTCCCCGCGTACACACCGTCACCGCGGGAGACGGCGTCCGGATCACCGACAGTCGCCGGTGTCCGCGCTTCCCGCTCGTCGCTCGACCCGACGGCCGCGCCGCTTGCTGCCCCGGCAGCGGCTGCTTGACCGGCGCGTCGATCGGCGTCGGTGTTCTCGGCGCTCACACCCTCGCCTTCCTCGTCCTGCCGGGAGCCGGCTGAACCTTGCCAGCCGTGCCGGCGGTAGTACTGGTGGAGTTCGCCTTCCTCGCTGCTCGACAGGTGGTCGTCTGAGTCGACGCGGGGTGAGTTCTTCACCACGTCCCGGGTGAACGGCACGCGGATCTCATCGCCACCGAGGTCGACGCCGTCGAGCGGCACCAACGACTCACGCGTGCGGAACAGGCCGGTACGCACGCAGGCCCAGGAGGGGCGACCGGTGGCGTCGTGGACGTAGATCTGATCGACCCCACCGATGCGTTCGCCCTCGCTGTCGAGAACGGTTGCGCGAGTGAGGCGCTGGAGTTCCTCGTCGCGGATGCGGCGGGCCTCGTGCGGTGAGTTGTCGTGAGCCATAGGGATCCCTCATTCCTCGGGCGACTGTGTCCGAGCGCTGCGCGAACCCGAACTCCTGTCGATCGTGGCACAGCCCCGGTTGCGATTGGCCGTCCTGGGACGGGTCAGATGCGCCAGTGTGCGCTGAACCACAGTGACCGGCAAGGGCCGATCACGACGCCGTGTCTGCGACGATCGGACAAAACCACAGCGGAAGGTGATCGAACATGAATGACGCACCGATCGGGCGCACCGTCGTCCTCAACAAGGGTTTCGTCGACTCGTTGTCCAAGGGGCAGCTGCAGGCGTACGTCCAGGTCCTTGTCGACGCCTCGGAGAACCATCCTGACGCCGACAAGGAGATCCTGCGTGAAGAGCTCGAACGCAGCTTCCAGCGCATCGGCGTCGAGATCTCTCCGGTCGAGATCGACCGCACCGCAGAGCAATTGGTGGGTGAGGGTGCAGCACCGCTGACCATCTCGACCAATGACGGCACGATCTTGTTCGAGCGGGAGGAGCGCAGTTCCGCAGAGCCGACCCAGGAGACTCACGCAGACCCCGCCGACCCGGAGCGGCCGCTGTATTCCTGAACCCGGTAGGTCCTGTCGCGCGAACCGGACGTCCGGCGACCCCACAGTCCTGCAGGGTCAGGCAGGGTTCGCCGGACGTTCATTTTCGCCTCGCCCGCCGGTCGCCTGCGGGGTGAATTTCGACGTCCTTGACCATTCTTGAACATTTTCGGTTTTCTTCGACCGTGCCCTATCGGCCAGCCCGTGCTAACGTCAGTCTCGTTGCAGTTGCAGTTCCTCGTAAGACGAAGTGCCCGCCGACAGGTGGGCATTTGCATGTTCGGGGGCGGTTTCGGCAACACAGTTCCTGCCGACTTGGCGGGAATGAAACCGTACACAGATTGAGAGTTACCCCGCATGGCACAAGGAACCGTCAAGTGGTTCAACGCGGAAAAGGGCTTCGGCTTCATTGCGCAGGATGGTGGCGGCCCGGACGTTTTCGTCCACTACTCCGCTATCCAGACCCAGGGCTACCGCAGCCTTGAGGAAGCGCAGCGCGTCGAGTTCGACATCACCCAGGGCGACAAGGGCCCGCAGGCGAGCAACGTCGTCGCGGTCTGAGTTCACCTCAGTATGGTGATGGCAAGCAGCATCTGAGACTTTCACCAGCGAAACCGCCCCGGCATCTGCCGGGGCGGTTTCGTGTCTTCGGCCGGCGTCAGCTGCGCGCGAGCAGGGACAGGAAGTCGCGTGCGACCGGCGCCGCGACCGTGCCGCCACCCTTGCCGGCCGGAACATCGGCGACCAGGACGGCAAACGCCACATTGCCCTGCCAGCCGGCCAACCAGGCGTGGGCACCGGCTTTCCCACCTTCGAAGAACTCCGCCGTGCCGGTCTTCGCGTGGACCTCACCGCCGGGCACGCCCTCGACGAGCGTGGCGGTGCCGTCGGTGACTGTCAGCCGCATCATCTGCCTGATCGAGTTGACGATCCCGGCATCCAACGGCTTCGGCGTCCGGTCGCCGCCCTGGGCGGGGGATGTGACCAGAACCGGCGGCACGTAGCTGCCGCGCGCGATGGACGCGGCAACGCTCGCGATCATCATCGGTGAAGCAAGGATGCGTCCCTGCCCGATCGTCATCGCCGCGGTGTCGGTTGGCCCGGCGGACGCGGGGACGCTGCCGCTGTAGGCCCCGTTGACGCCGACCGACTTGCTCAGGTCGGTTCCGAACCCGAACAGCGAAGCCGCCCGCTGCAGATCGCTCGCACCGAACGCTTTCGTCGAGTTGACGAAGGCTGTGTTGCAGGAGTGCGCGAAGTCGTCGCGGAAACTGGGATCGCCGAGCGTCTCACCCTCGAAGTTGCGGAAGGCGCGGCCGTCGATCTTCGTCTCCTGCGGGCAGGCCACCTTGGTGTCGGGATTCAGCCCCTTCTTCAGCAGCTCGTACGCAGAGACGATCTTGAAGGTCGATCCGGGCGAGTAGCGACCGGTGACGGCCCGCTCCAGCCCGTACGTCGGTGCGTTGGCGGCCGCGAGGATGCCTCCCGTCGGGACGTCGATCGCCACGACCGCACCCACGGACCCCTCCGGCAGCGAGTCGAGCGCCTTCTCCGCAGCGGTCTGCACCTTCGGGTCGAGGGTGGTGCCCAGGTTCTTGCCGTCCTGTGCGCCGGCGCCGAAGAGCACCGCATCAGGCTGGGACCTCGCCGAGATCTTCAGCCCGGCCTTCGGCAGGAGCACCCCGTCGTACTGTCGTTGCAGCCCCGAGGTGCCGGCGAACATGCCTGACCGGTAAGTGCTCGGGTCCTTCTTGAGCATCTCGGCAGTGACCGGGCCGACTGCGCCGAGCAGGGGCTGCCCGAACGTACGGTTGGCTGCGAGCGGTTGCTTTCGCTCACGAACGATCGCCCCGGCAAGGTCGCGGATGCCCGACGATCGCTCCTCGTAGTCGTCCTTGCGGTAGGTGATGACATCGATCGTGGACTTCGACCCGGAAGCCTTCGCCGCTGTCACCTTGGCGCGCAGACCGCCGACGCCGGTGGTGTTCTCCAGCCGCCGGGCCGAGTCGAGGGTGGCCTTGGTCGGGTCGAGCGAGATGTCGTACACCGACTGGTTGGTCATGATCGCGGCGTTGTCCCGGCCGCGGATCTCCCCGCGCAGGCCGCTGTCCAGATCGACCACGAATGCGTCGTTCGCCTGCAACTTGGGGTGCCAGAGCGAGCGGTTGTTCGCCACGACACCCCAGCTGTCGCCGGACTTCTCCAGCTCGATCGGGTTCACCCAGCTGAACGTCCGGCCGCCCGAAACGGTCCAAGCGACGTTGACAACAGCCGTGGCGCGGTTGCCGTTGCGCTCGAACCCGGAGATCGAGGTCCGGACGTTGCCGTTGCCCAACTGCGCTGTGGTCGTGCGGAAGTCCTCGGCAGCGGCGGCGGGTTCGGTGCCGACGTAATTCGCCCGGTCGAGCGTGCGGTCCGACCACGCGCTCGCGAAGCTCGTCGCTGCGTTACGAGCGGCCTCGTCCAACTCCTGCTGTTCGGAACGTTCGTTCCAGAGCATGTAGCCCCCGGCTCCGGCGGCGATCATCAACCCTGCGGTCGTCGTTGCCAGGACTGTGCGTGCGCTCATCGATCCCTCTCGGCGTTTCAGGTGCCAGGCAGCTGCTCGTCAGCAGTGCTCCGCAGTGTCCGTGACCGGCTTCACGCTGGTCGACTTGCTCGACGGCTCGGTGGTGGGGGAGGACGTCGTGGGGCTGGACGACGAGGTCGGGCTCGACGTCGAAGCGGTCGCGCCCGCCTTCGGGGCCTTGGGGTCGTGCGGGGTGTTGATCGCGGTCTTGACCATGGAGCGGATCTTCGCGAAGTCGGGGTTGTAGTGCTTGACCGAGTCGGTGACGTTGACCGTGCGCGAGTTGCCGCTCTTCATGCGATCCACCAGTTCGGCGAACGCAGGAAGCTCGTCCTGGGGGACGTCCAGACGGATGTTCTGCCCGGCAGCTTCCATGATGCCGGTGAACTTCGTGACCATCTTGAACGGATCGGTCTGGGAGACAAGAGCGTTCACCATGCAGCGTTGACGACGCATGCGGTCGTCATCGGTGCCGGCGACGCGGCTGCGGGCGTACCAGAGAGCGTTGCGACCGTTCAGCTTCTGATAGCCCGGCGCGATGTAACCGGTGATGCTGCCGGGGACGACGTAGCCGTTGACGACCTTCCCGCCGATCGGGATGCCCGGCGGCGGACCGGGGACGGTGATGTAGACGCCGCCCATCGCGTCCACGAGTTGCTGGAAGCCCGACATGTCGATGACCGCGGTGTAGTCGATGTGCAGACCGACGATCTCGCCGATGACCTCGCGCGTGGTGTCGAGACCGGGGTTGGCCTCGTCGGCGGGGAACTTGTCCTTGTTGTTGTCGGCCTCGATCCAGACGCCGTTCATCATGCATTCGGCGCCGGCGCCACCGCGCTCAGGGCAGTCGTAACCCTTGGGGAACAGGGCGTGCATCGGGTTGTTCTTGGGAAACGGCACCTTCTGCAGGTTGCGTGGGATCGAGATCAACGTGGTGTCACCGGTCTTGGTGTCGATGCTGACGACCATCATCGAGTCGGTTCGCTGCTTGTACCGGTCGGTGCCGGCATCCGAGCCCAACAGCAGCATGTTGACCCGAGGAACCGACTTCCACGGATCGGAACCCGTCCCGGGACCGCGTGCAGGGCCGCCGCGTCCCTCGTACCGGTCGGTGAAGATCTTGTCGAACGCGCTGCGGGTGACCGTCACGTAACGCACCGCCTGCACGGCCGGCACGGCGACGATCAGCACCATCAGCGTGGTGAAACCGCGAAGCGCCCAGCGCATCTTCGAGGTCCACCGGCGTCCGGACGTCTCCTTCGCCGTCAACAAAATGCCGCTGATCCAGACCAGGGCACCGATGGCGACCAGGACGAGCAGCGAGATCAGACCCCGTTTGGTGGCGAACTTGGCCGCGCCGGCCAGCACACCGCCGCTGAACAGCACGAACCCCAGGACGATGGCCGTCACCGCAGCGCCCAGAGCCAGGACGACTCCGAGCCACTTGCGCCGGGTGCGCAGCAGCCCGATCCCGGGCCAGATGGTCGACAGACCGGTGAGGGCCAGTGCTCGCTTCAACTGCTCGGAGCGCACCTGCCGTACTTCGTGCCGGCTCAACTCCCGGCCGTCGCGTGTGGGCGTGGAAGCGTCGTCCTCGGTGGACACATTGCGGTCCTCGGTCGACATCGATTCCTTCTCACGCTGGTCGTACGGCCGTCCTCGTGGGCGCGGCCGCTCAGGCTGTGGTCGTTCTCCGGATGTTCTGTTGCACGACAATCCCCTATGAGGGACGACGTGCACGGTACTGCGGTTGGTTCCCCCTCGAACCCATTTTGCAGGTACTCGCCGTAGCGGGGTAGCCTGACCGGGCTGCCGTACATGGTGCCTCGTCGTTGCTCGATGAGCAACGTGAGACATCGCACGGCAAGCGGAGGAGGCGTCGCCTAGTCAGGTCTATGGCGCCCGCCTGCTAAGCGGGAGCGGTCTTAAAGCCGCACGCGGGTTCAAATCCCGCCGCCTCCGCCAATCGACAAGGGCTCCCCGACCGGGGAGCCCTTGTCTCGTTCTGCGGGGTCTCATCGAGGCAGCCGGATCAGGAAGATCGTGTCGCCGGGCCGCGAGGTCACCGACACGGCACCGCCGTGTGAGCCCACCACCGCGTCGACGATCGACAAACCGAGACCCGTCGACCCTTCGGTGCGGGTACGCGCGCGATCGCCACGGGTGAAGCGTTCGAAGATGTGCGGCACGAGGTCCGGATCGATACCAGGCCCGTCGTCGCGCACCATCAGTTCCACGTGGTCCTCGAACTCGCGGACACCCGCCGTCACGGTCGTGCCGGCCGGCGTATGGCGTCGCGCATTCGCCAGCAGGTTGATCATCACCTGACGCAGCCGTGCCTCGTCGCCGATCACCTCGACCGCGTCCTGCGGCAGATCCAGGTTCCACCGGTGGTCACGTCCGGCCACCTGCGCATCGCTCACGGTCTCGATGAGCAGCATCGACAGATCGACCGGTTCGCGGTCGAGCGGGCGTCCGGAATCGAGTCGGGCCAGCAGCAGCAGATCCTCGACGAGCGCGGTCATCCGGGTCGCCTCGGACTCGATGCGTCCGAGGGCGTGGGTGACCGAATCGGGCACCGGCTCAGGTTCGCGACGAGACAGTTCGGCGTAACCGCGGATGGACGCGAGCGGGGTCCGAAGCTCGTGCGAGGCGTCCGCGACGAAACGGCGGACGCGTGTCTCGCTCGCCTGGCGGGTGCTCAGGGCAGCACCCATGTGGTCGAGCAGGTTGTTCAGCGCGTGGCCGACCTGACCCACCTCGGTGCGTGGGTCGGTGTCGCGCGGGTCGACACGCTCGACGATGTCGACCTCACCGCGGGACAGCTGCAACTGGGACACCTTCGTCGCAGTGCCCGCGACACGGCGCAGTGGTTCGAGGTTGCGCCGGATGAGGAATGCGCTCCCGAGGCCGACGATGAGCACGCCGAGCCCGCTGAGCAGCCCGACCGAGAACGCCGTCTTCGCGATGTTCTCCCGCACCGGCTCCAGCGGCAACCCCATGATCGTGACCACCTGCTCGGTCGAGCGTTCGCCGGTGTCGACCTTCATCACCCGCTGCGGATGCCGGACGGCAATCAGCCGGTAGTCGCCCGCGTCGTCGACGTGCACCGTCCGAGGGTTCGAGTCGAGGCCGACCGCGAGCAGTTGGTCGATCTGGGCGGGAGACAGGCGGGTTCGCTTGCCGGGCGCGTTGATCCAGGCATCCGGGGTGTACTCGTCGGTGTCCGGGTCACGCGAGACCGTCGGGGTCGAGGTGTCTGCGAGCACGTCGAGGCGCAGCATCGAGCCGCCGGCGACACTTCCCTGCGGCCCTTGTGGTCCGGGTCCGGCTCGGTCGCCCGAATTGCTCAGAGCAGCATGGGAACTCGTCAACTGTTCGTCCACCTGGCCGAGCAGCGTCCGCTGCAGTTGCCAGACCGTCAACGCGCCGACGGCGGCCGTGACCAGGAAGAACAGCAACAGGACGCCTGCGACCAGTTTGGTGCGCAGCGTCCAGCGGCCGGGGGAGACAAGGGTCACCCGTGGATCACTTAGCCGGTTTCAGCACGTAGCCCGCGCCGCGCATCGTGTGGATCATCGGCTCGCGCCCGGCATCGATCTTCTTGCGCAGGTAGGAGATGTAGAGCTCGACCACGTTCGCCTGCCCACCGAAGTCGTAGTGCCACACCCGGTCGAGGATCTGCGCCTTGCTCAGCACCCGCTTCGGGTTGCGCATCATGAACCGCAATAGCTCGAACTCGGTTGCGGTCAAAGAGATCTCGGCGCCGTCCCTGATCACCTCGTGACTGTCCTCGTCCAGCGTGAGGTCACCCACCCGAAGTACCGAGGACGATTCCTGCACCATCTGGGTGGAGCGTCGGATCAGGGCGCGAACCCGAGCGACAACCTCTTCCAGCGAGAAGGGCTTGGTCACGTAGTCGTCGCCACCGGCGGTGAGTCCGGCCACCCGATCCTCGACGGCGTCCTTCGCGGTGAGGAACAGCACCGGCAGGGACGGGTCGCTGTCGCGCATCCGGCGCAGCACCTCGAGTCCGTCGAAGTCGGGCAACATCATGTCGAGCACGACGGCGTCCGGCTCGAACTCCTTCGCCGTCTTCACCGCGCTCGTGCCGGTCGCCGCGGTGCGGATCTGCCAGCCCTCGTAGCGCAGCGCCATGCCGAGCAGTTCGGTGAGGTTCGACTCGTCGTCGACCACGAGGACGCGCACCGGCGAGCCGTCGACGCGGGTGAGGGCAGGAGCGTTTGCCATGAGACCAGTGTGCATTTCACAGCTAGCCGACAGCTATTGCATTCCTGTGCGATTTCTATGACAAGTCAGTGATGGGCGAGCAACCGCGCTGCTCGCCCATCACTGTTCGATGCTGGCAGCGGTTATCGAGTCGCGAGCACTTGGCGCATGCCCGGACGGGTCTCCGGCGCCTCGTTGCGGCGTGCGTCGGACTCCTCGTCGGTGGTGAGTTCCTGGCTTTCGCGTTCGGCCTTCACCCGCTCCAGGTAGGCGTTGACCTCGTGTGCCTTCTTCGCGTCGTCCCAGCCGAGCACCGGTGCGATGAGGTCGGCTGCTTCCTGGGCGGCTTCGGTGCCGCGGTGCTTGGTCTCGATCGACATGCGGGTGCGCCGGGTGAGCACGTCGGCGAGGTGCAGCGCGCCTTCGTGGGTCGCGGCGTACTTGATCTCGGCGCGCAGGTAGGCCTCGGCGTTGGTCACCGGTTCGAGCAGCGACGGGTCCTCCTCGCCGAGTGCCAGCACCTCGTGCAGTTTCGATCCGTACCGGCCCAGCAGGTGCTCCACCCGCCACTCGGGCAGCCCGGTCTCGGCGGCGAGCTCGCCCTTGAGGTTGAGCATCGCCTGGTAGCCGTCGGCCCCGATGAGCGGGACGTTCTCGGTGACGGAGTCCTTGATCTGGCCGAGGTCTTCGGCAGCGGCGTCGACGGCGTCTTTGGCCATGACCCGGTAGGTCGTGTACTTACCACCGGCGATCGAGATCAGACCGGGCTCCGGACGCGCGACCGCGTGCTCACGAGACAACTGGCTGGTCGACTCGCTTTCGCCGGCGAGCAACGGGCGCAGCCCGGCATAGACGCCGAGGATGTCGTCCTTGGTCAGTGGGGTGGCCAGCACCTCGTTGACGTGCTCGAGGATGTACTCGATATCGGTTTTGGTGGCCGCCGGGTGGGCGACGTCGAGCGCCCAGTCGGTGTCGGTGGTGCCGATGATCCACTGCTGGCCCCACGGGATCACGAACAGCACCGACTTCTCGGTGCGCAGGATAAGGCCGACCTCGCCGGCGATGCGGTCGCGCGGAACGAGGATGTGGACGCCCTTGCTGGCGCGCACTCGGAAGCGTCCGCGTCCGCCGCTCATCTGCTGCACGTCGTCGGTCCAGACGCCGGTGGCGTTGATGACGACCTTGGCGCGCACCGTCTGGGTGGTGCCGGTGTCGACATCGCGCACGACCGCACCGACGACCCGGTCGGCTTCCTTGACGATCTCGACGACCTCGGTGCTGTTGCGCACGACCGCCCCGTAGTGCGCGGCGGTGCGGGCGACCATCATCGTGTGTCGGGCGTCGTCGGCCTGGGCGTCGAAATAGCGCACTGCGCCGACCATCGCGTCGGACTTCAGGCCGGGGAAGAGCTTCAGGGCACCGCCGCGCGTGAGGTGCTTCTGGCGCGGCACCGAGCGTGCGCCGCCCATCTGGTCGTACAGGGTCAGCCCGGCCGCGACGTACGGACGCTCCCAGCCGCGGTGCGACAGGGGGTACAGGAACGGGACGGGGTGGACGAGGTGGGGAGCGATGCGGGTCAGCATCAACTCGCGTTCCTTCAGCGCCTCGGCCACCAGGCTGAAGTTGAGTTGCTCGAGGTAGCGCAGGCCGCCGTGGAACAATTTGGAACTGCGCGAGGAGGTGCCACTGGCGAAGTCGCGCGCCTCGACCAGTCCGGTGCGCAGGCCTCGGGTCGCTGCATCGAGCGCGATGCCGGCGCCGGTGACGCCGGCGCCGATGACCAGGACGTCGAACTCGCGTTCACCGAGTTCCTTCCAGGCTTGCTGGTGCTCGGCCGGACCGAGTGTGGCGCTGAAGGGCTGCATGACCATGGGAATCTCCTGGCTGCCTCGACGAGTGTTCTGGTTCAACTGTAACTGAGTGGTCAACGTCGCCACCCACTGGCCACTACGGATGTAGAGGACCGAAAAACGCGCCGGTCAATTTGTGCTCAAGCCCTACGGACATGGGTCGACCTTTGGTAGAACATAGTCACATCTACGTCGAGGATCGCGGTCCGCGCTCTTCGCATACTGGGAGGAGGGGTTCAACGGTGAGCCTCGGAGCCGTATTTGTCAGTGAAGTGATCGGAACCGCGATCCTGCTGTTGTTGGGTTGTGGTGTCGTCGCGAACGTCGCCCTGCCGAAGAACAACGGTACGGACGGCGGTTTCCTGATGGTCAACTTCGGGTGGGGTCTCGCGGTCTTCGCGGGTGTCTACGCCGCCTGGAAGTCGGGCGCGCACCTCAACCCGGCCGTCACCATCGGTCTGCTCACTCAGAGCCTCGGTGACGAACCCGTGACCTACGCCAAGGGCGTGGAGATCACCGCCGCGTCCACCATGGTCTACCTGGCCGCCGAACTGATCGGTGCCTTCATCGGTGCTGTGTTGTGCTGGATGGCCTACAAGAAGCAGTTCGACGAGCGCGGTGAGGCCGGCTCGCTCGGCGTCTTCTCCACCGGCCCGCAGATCCGTTCCACCGGTTGGAACCTCGTGACCGAGGCCCTGGGCACCTTCGTTCTGGTCTTCATCATCATGATGTTCGGCAAGTCACCCGCAGGTCTCGGCCCGTTGGCCGTGGCGCTGCTTGTGGTCGGAATCGGTGCCTCGCTGGGTGGCCCCACGGGGTACGCCATCAACCCGGCGCGTGACCTCGGTCCGCGTATCGCGCACGCCGTGCTGCCGATCCCGCACAAGGACGACAGCAACTGGGGTTACGCGTGGATCCCGGTCGTCGGCCCGCTCCTCGGCGCCGTCGCTGCAGGTCTGCTCGCGATCGTCTACATGTGATCGGACGTGGGCCCGTCGCACCAGCGGCGGGACACTCCTCTCTTCCCCGCACGAAACTTTCGGCTAAGGAGCCACCGCAGTGAGCAAGTACATCGCTTCGATCGACCAGGGCACCACCAGCACGCGGTGCATGATCTTCGACCACGACGGCAAGGTCGTCTCGGTCGCACAGATGGAACACGAGCAGATCTTCCCCAAGGCCGGCTGGGTCGAGCACAACCCGGCCGAGGTCTGGGAGAACACCCGCAAGGTGAGCGCCGAGGCCATGGCCAAGGGAGACATCTCGCGCGGCGACGTCGCCGCGGTCGGCATCACCAACCAGCGTGAGACCGCGGTCGTCTGGGACAAGAACACCGGCGAGGCCGTCTACAACGCGATCGTCTGGCAGGACACCCGCACCGACAAGATCGTCGAGGAACTCGGCGGCTCCGAGGGTGCCGACAAGTACAAGGACAAGGTCGGCCTGCCGCTGGCCACCTACTTCTCCGGTCCGAAGGTCAAGTGGATCCTCGACAACGTCGAGGGCGCTCGCGAGAAGGCCGACAAGGGCGACCTGCTGTTCGGCAACATGGACACCTGGGTGTTGTGGAACATGACTGGCGGCTCGGACGGCGGTGTCCACGTCACCGACGTCACCAACGCCTCGCGCACCATGTTGATGGACCTGGACACCCTGCAGTGGGACGAGTCGATCGCCAAGGACATGGGCATCCCGATGTCGATGCTGCCGGAGATCAAGTCCTCCTCGGAGGTCTACGGCAAGGGCCGTGAGAAGGGCTCCTTCCCGGGCGTCCCGATCGCCGGCATCCTCGGCGACCAGCAGGCGGCCACCTTCGGTCAGGTCTGCTACGAGAAGGGCACCGCCAAAAACACCTACGGCACCGGCAATTTCATGTTGCTGAACACCGGCGAGGAGAAGGTGATGAGCAAGAACGGTCTGCTCACCACCGTCTGCTACAAGATCGGCGACAACAAGCCGGTCTACGCCCTCGAGGGTTCGGTGGCCGTCACCGGTTCGCTGGTGCAGTGGCTGCGCGACAACCTCAACCTCATCAGCTCGGCGCCAGAGGTCGAGGACCTCGCCAAGGGTGTCGAGGACAACGGCGATGTCTACATCGTCCCGGCGTTCTCGGGTCTGTTCGCGCCGCACTGGCGCTCGGACGCCCGCGGCGCGATCGTGGGTCTGACCCGTTTCGCGAACAAGGGTCACATCGCCCGCGCGGCACTCGAGGCCGTCGCGTTCCAGAGCCGTGAGGTCATGGATGCGATGAACGCCGACTCCGGTGTCGACCTCACCGAGTTGAAGGTCGACGGCGGCATGGTGGTCAACGAGACCCTCATGCAGTTCCAGGCCGACATTCTCGGCGTGCCCGTCATCCGTCCGGTGATCAACGAGACCACCGCGTTGGGCGCCGCCTACGCGGCCGGCCTGGCCGTCGGTTTCTGGAAGGACGAGGACGAACTGCGCAAGCAGTGGGCCGAGGACAAGCGCTGGGAGCCGCAGATGGACGAGGCCGACCGCAAGCGTCTGTACGCCAAGTGGAACAAGGCCGTCCAGCGCACCCTCGACTGGGCCAAGGACGACGAGAAGCCGGAAGACGCGGTGTCGGAGGCCGACATCCAGCAGTAACCGACCGGTGGATGAGCCGTCGTGAGGTTGCGAGCGACGCATCGAAACCCGGAACAGAACCAGGCCCCAGCCCGACACGGGTGGGGCCTGGTTCTGTTCAGGCAGCGGGGACGCTGTGGTGCCGGCCGATCGGCACCACCAGCGGCGTCCCGGTCACCGGGTCGGGCACGACACTCGCGGTCAGACCGAAGACCCCGCGCACTCGCTCGGCGGTGATCACCTCGGCCGGGCCGCCCTGAGCGACGACCGTTCCCTCCTTGACCGCGATGAGTTCGTCGGCGTACCGGGCAGCCAGGTTGAGGTCGTGCAGCACCATCGCCACCGTCGTCCCGCGCTCGCGGTTGAGGTCGGTGACCAGGTCGAGCACGTCGACGGCGTGGGCGAGGTCGAGGAAGCTGGTGGGTTCGTCGAGCAGCAGCACGTCGGTCTGTTGGGCGAGCACCATCGCGATCCACACCCGCTGTCGTTGGCCACCGGAGAGTTCCTCGACGAGGCGGTCTGCGAGGTCGAGGGTTGCGGTGGCTTCGAGTGCCTCGGCGACGATGCGATCGTCGTCACGGGTACGGGGACGAAACGCGGTCTGGTGCGGGTGCCGGCCCAGCCCGACGAGTTCGACGACGGTCATGCCGCTCGGCGCGACGGGTTGCTGTGGGAGCAGCGCGACGCGCCGCGCGACCTGCTTGGGGTGCATCGACCTCAGGTCGGCGCCGTCGAGCAGCACCGCACCCGCGTGCGGACGCAACACCCGCGACAGCCCGCGCAGCAGCGTCGACTTGCCGCAGCCGTTCGCGCCGACGATCGCGGTGATCTGGCCTGCGGGCAGCGCGAGGTCGAGACCGTCGACGACGGTGTGCTTGTCGTAGGTGAGGGTGAGGCCACGTGCTTCGAGGGTCATGCGTCGTTACTTCCTCGCGAGGTGGGGCGGTGGACCAACAGGAACAGCAGGAAAGGCGCGCCGGCGATGCCGGTGAGCACACCGACCGGGAGGCTGCCGGGCACGACGTACTTCGTGAGGTAGTCGGCGGCAACGACGATGCAGGCTCCGATGAGTGCCGACAACGGGATCGAGGGGCGGCCGCCGTTGAGGCGGCGCGCGGTGGGCCCCGCGAGCAGGCTGACGAACGCGATGGGGCCGGTGACGGAGGCCGCGGTGGCGGTGATGACGACCGCGACGGCCATGAGCGCGAGTCGGGTGCGGTCAGCCGCAGCGCCGAGTGCAGTGGCCGCTTCGGCGCCGAGTTCGATCAGTCGCAGCGGCCGGGCGAGCACCGCGGCCACCGGCAGGGCGATGGCCACTACGATTGCCAGCCGGGCGATTCCGCTCCACCCGGGGGAGTTGAGCGAGCCGGTCAGCCACACCATCGCGTCCTGTGCCTGATGGATGTTGGAGCGCATGAGCAGCCACTGGATCAGCGACTGCAGCGCCGCACTGATGCCGAGCCCGATGAGGATCATCCGGTGCGAGGCGGTCGCGCCGCGGCCGCCGACGAGGTGGATCAGCAGCGCGACGACGAGGCTGCCGACGAGCGCGGCGAGCGACATCGGTGTGCCCGACCAGCCAAGCAGCACCGACGAACCCAGCGCCCCTGCGCTTGCTCCCAGCGAGACGCCGAGCACATCGGGGCTGGCCAGCGGGTTGCGCAACATCGTCTGGAAGATCGACCCGGCCGCGCCGAAGGCGACCCCTGCAAGAGCTCCTGCGAGCGCGGCCGGGAGTTTGGACTCCATCACCATGAAACCGGCCACCGGGATGTCGGTGCCGGTCACGATGCGGAAGAAGTCGGGGATCGTCACGGTGTAGTCGCCGAGCAGCACGCGCGCGGCGAGCAGTCCGAGCAGCGCGAAGGCCGCGGTTACGAGCGCGACCGACAACCTGCGGCGGACGCGGGTGCGCGCGGCGGCCACCGCGTTCAGGGCAGGGGTGGCGCAGGTTCCGGCAGTCACAGGGTCACCACCTTGCGGCGCAGCAACACGATCAGCGCGGGCACCCCCACCAGTGCGGTGAGGATGCCGGCCGGAAGCTCGCCTGGGCGGGCCACGACGCGTCCGATGACGTCGGCGAGGGTCAGCATCACGGCGCCGCCCAGGGCGCACAGCGGCAGCAAGCGGGTGTGGTCGGGCCCAGCGAAGCCGCGCACGACGTGGGGCACGACGAGCCCGACGAAGGCGATCGGGCCGGCGATCGAGGTGGCCGTGCAGGCGAGCAGCACGGCTCCGGCGGCGACGGTGATGCGCACCAGCGCGACCCGCTGGCCGAGGGTACGGGCGAGGTCGTCGCCGAGTGCGAGCGCGTTGAGAGTGCGCGCCGAGGCGACCACGATCAGTGCGCCGACGGCGAGGAAGGGGAGGGTGAGGAGCAGGTTCGCCGACTCGCGTCCGCCGACGGAGCCCACCTGCCAGAAACGGTAGACCTCGAGCGCCCCCTGGTCGCGCATGAGCAGCGCGGCGGTGATGCTCGAGCAGCCGGCGGTGACCGCGGCGCCGGTCAGTGCCAGCGTGATCGGACCAGCGCCACCGTAGGCCGCGGAGGCGATTGCATAGACGGCGAACGCCGCGAGAGCGCCGCCGAGCAGGGCAAGGAGCACGAACGATAGTTGGTTGCCGGCGAAGCCGGCGGTCAGGCCGATGACGACGGCCAGTGAAGCGCCGGCGTTGACGCCGAGCAGTCCCGGGTCGGCCAGCGGGTTGCGGGTGAGCCCCTGCAGCGCGGCACCCGACACGGCGACCGACGCCCCGACGACGACGGCGACGAGGGTGCGGGTGGCGCGTGCATCGACGACGGCGGCCGCGTCACCGGTGCCGGTGAAGAACGCGTGCAAAGCGTCGAGCATGCCGAGGTTGCTGCTGGAGCCGATGGCGAGGGAGAGCGCGCAGGCGACGCCCAAGGTCGCCGCCGCGATTGCGAAGGCGACGCCGGCGCGCCGACGCGACCCGCGTCCAGTGGTGGGTCGGCCGGACGCGGGTCGGGTGGAGACGAGAGTGCTCACTGCGCCTTGGCGGCGGCCGCAGCAAGCTGCGGCAGGAACTTCTCGAGTGCGGTCGGGATGCTCAGCGGGGTGGGGCTGGACATCGGCATGGCCGCGACGTTGTCGGAGCTGGCGACGTACGAACCACGTTGCAGCGCAGGGATTTTCGACAGCAGCGCGTTGCCGGTGATCTGCTTGGTCTGCGCCGCGTTGTCGACGTAGAAGACCAGCACGTCGGCGTCGGCGGTCGAGGCGTTCTCGGCCGAGACATCGACGCTGAACAGGTTGGGCTTGCCGGCAGACAGCTTGGTGACGAAGCTCGGCGTCGTCATACCGAACGCCTCGAGCATGCGCGGCCGGTTGTCGATGCTGGTGTAGAAGCTCACCTTCGACAGGTCGGTCGGTGTGAACCAGGCCCACGCCGCCGACTTGCCCTTGATTGCGGGGTACTTCGCGACGGCGGTCTTGATCGAGTTCTCGGTGTCGGTCTTCAGCTTCGCGGCCGCGGTGGACTTGCCGAGCGCCTTGCCGACGAGGTCGAGCGACTGCTGCCACGAGGTGCCCCAGGGCTGGTCGGGGTAGGCGACGACAGGTGCGATCTTCGACAGCTTCGCGTAGTCGTCCTTGGTGATGCCGGAGTTGGTCGCGAGGATCAAGTCAGGCTTGAGCGCGGCGACCTTGTCGAACGGGGTGCCGTCGGCGTCGCTGTAGCGGGTGGGCTGCTCTCCGCCGATCTTCGTCAGCGCGGCGTCGTACCAATCGGTCGACTTGCCGGCGTTGCCACCCCAGGTGACTTCCGGCGCGCCGACCGGCGCGACGCCGAGCGAGACCGCGACGTCCTGGTCGCTCCAGCCGAGGGTCACCACTCGCTGCGGCGCCTTGGTGATGGTGGCGGAACCGAGCGCGGTCTGCACAGTCACCGGGAAGGCGCCGCTGTCGGTGGTCGTTGTGGCGCCGGCCGCCTGGGTGCCCGTGGCTTGGCTGTCGGCGCCGCCGGTCGGCCCGGTCGAGCAGGCTGCGAGCAAGCCCGTTGCCAGCAGCGCGATGGGAAATGCGATCTTCTGCATGCGAGGAATTTCCTTGTCGGATAAGAGATTTCGGGCGGGTTGTGGTTCAGACGCGGGCTTGGCCGAGCTGCCAGAAGGAGGAGAACATGACCTTCCTGCGGTGCACACCGCGCTCGCTGACCAGATGCCGCCGGACGCCGGTCGCGAGGGCGCGCTCGCCGCAGATCCACGCGTAGCCGAGGGCGGGCCACTGCAGACCGGGCAGCACCTCCAGCACGGCTTCGCCGGGCGCGCGATCGCCGCGAATGACGATGTGCGCGTCGGTGTCGACCGGCAGCGGCGACAGGTGATCGGTGTCCGGCACCTCGACGATGATCGTGCGCGGTTTGTCCGGGTGCTGGTCGACGATCGCGGCCAGCGCCGGGGCCCCGGTTTCGTCGGCGACCAGCAGCTCGTGGCCGTCGTGCTGGGGCAGGTAGAGCGCGGTGCCCTGGCGGAAGCCCAGGCGGTCACCGACGCGCGCTCGCGACGCCCATGCAGTGCCGGGACCGGCATCGCCGTGCAACACGATGTCGACATCGGCCTCACCGAGATCGGGGCGCACCGACCGCAAGGTGTACCACCGAAGTTCGGGGCGTTCGACCGGGTTCATCGCATGCACTGCGCGCCGCACGTTGGCCTCGTTCGGATCGGGCATCGTCAGCCGACCGTCGGTGGGGATGAGCAACCCGAAGTACTCGTCGGGACCGTTGCTGGCGTAGCCGCTGAACTCCTTGGCCACGAACGTGAACCGACGCACATGGTCGGCGACCTCAGTGATCGAGCGGACGGTCATGGGCCACTGCCGAAGGTCGGTGCGGTCGGGCATCTGCGCCATCGTGACAGCGGTGTACGCAGAGACGGCGCGCTGTTCGATGCGGTCGAGCAGAGTGGTCACGCGAGTTCCTTCCGGTTGCTGGACCCCACTCCATGATCTGAGAGCGACGGCCCAAGAGCGGCGGCTTAGGTCAGGTATGCCTAACTAAGCGTTACCTAACCATGTCAAGCCGGTCTCGCTCCGGCCAGGGGGCGCTCGCGGTCATGCGCAAGTCGCGCTTCTACCGGATCGATGTTCCGCGTAGGCGTAGCTCGCAGGGTGCTCGTCGCTGCGCAGGCCCGATCGGCAGTACGACGACGATCGACCAGCGGAAGCACACCCGTGCGCGTTTCGGACAGGATTCGTGATCTGGATATCCCCGAGTTGGCTGCTTGCTCACTATGACGTTCATCACAATTTCGTTGCTGAGGAGCAGTGATGCCTTATTCACGTAACAACCCCAGTGTCCTGATCGTCGGATCCGGTCCGACCGGCATGATCCTGGCTCACGAACTACTGCGACGAGGGGTCTCGGTGCGCCTGCTGGAGAGGCGCCTCGGGCCATCGCACACGACCCGGGCGATGACCGTCCATGCCCGTTCGATGGAGATGTTCGACCACATCGGAGTCGCTCACCGTCTTGAGGAGGTGTGCGCCGAGGCGCCCGGCAACATCTATCACTTCCCGGGGCGCGAGTTCTCCGAGCAGCCCAGGACCGACTACCGCACGCTGCCGACCCGCTACGCCTTCTACTACAAGATCAACCAGAACGACTTCGAGCAGGTGCTCCGCGAGCACCTGCTGGCGATGTACGCGGTCGTGCCCGAGTACCGCACCGAGGTCGTCGACGTGATCCCCGAGGGGGAACGGGTCCGGGCCGAGATTCGCCTGCCTGACGGTACCTCGGAGACGATCTACGCCGACTGGGTCGTCGGCTGCGACGGCAAGCGGAGCATGGTTCGCGATCGGGCCGGGATCTCCTTCGACGGCGAGGAAGTCGCTGCGATGGCGATGATGGACGTGGAACTCACCGGCGTCACCTTCGATGACACGTGGATGAACTACTTCTTCGACGAGACCCTGTTCATGAACGTCACCAAGTTGCCCGGCAAGTACTGGCGCATCTACATGGCCGACCAGACCGGCGAGTTCGTCCACCGGACCGACAAGCAGGCTGCGTTCCAGGAGGTCGCCGACCGCCTCGGCCTCGGATTCACCCTGGGCGAACCCAAGTGGGCGACCGAGTGGCCCATCCTCAACAACATC
The DNA here is from genome assembly GCF_004146205.1 of Yimella sp. RIT 621. NCBI lineage: Bacteria > Bacillati > Actinomycetota > Actinomycetes > Micrococcales > Dermacoccaceae > Yimella > Yimella sp. RIT 621. The sequence goes on along the minus strand of NZ_SEIP01000002.1, from coordinate 127,384 downwards.
GCGAGCAGCTACCGGACCGGTCGGCTGCTCATCTGCGGCGACGCCTCCCACATCCACTCACCCTCCGGCGGCCAGGGCATGAACGGCTGTATGCAGGACGGGTTCAACCTGGGTTGGAAGTTGGCCGCAGTCGTCAACGGTTTGTCCGACGCTTCGATCCTCGACACCTACGAGGCCGAACGCAGGCCGATCGGCGAGATGGTCACCGAAGGTGCCATGTCGACCCACGAGATCGTGATGGGCTTCGGCATCCCGCCCGAGGACCGCTATCACCTGACCCAGGAGCCCGGCTGGGAGGAGAACTCGATTCACCTCGTCTCAGGCCTGTCCCACCACTACCGGGACGTGGTCACCGTGCCCGCTGGCCTGGCCCCTGTGAGCGGTCCATTGCCGGGCGAGCGCGCACCAGACGCGCTGTTGGTCGCAGACCCCAAGAAGCGGCTCTACGACGTGTGCCGCCACCCCGGATTCACGGTGCTGGCGGTCACCGGTGACGGCGCCTCGGATACCGACACGATCGCCGTAGCCACGCAGGTGCGCGACGCACTCGAAGTCCGCCACCCCGGCGGACGGGTCCAGGTCCACCTCGTCACCGACGGTGGCGACGAGACCGGTTTCGACTTCGACCACCGCAGCCCCGACGAGTGCGGGGAACTTGCCGAGCGCTACAAGATCGGCGCCCAGAGCCAGATCCTGGTCATCCGCCCGGACCTGTACGTCGGAATGTCCTGCACCCTCGCCGACGCGGACGCGGTCGTCGATTACATCGACCAGTGGTTCACCCCCGCACGCCAGTCCGTCGACGCCTGAACCCAACCAGAGCAAGGAGAATCACCATGACCACATCCACCACACCCACCTCCCAGCGCGGGCCGATGGCGGGACGCACCGCAATGCTGACCGGGGCCGCGCGCGGCATCGGCGCGGCGACGGCACGGCTGTTCGCCGAGCGCGGGGCCGACGTACTCATCTGCGACGTGCTGCCGGACGAGGCGGGCGCCCTGGTCGACGAACTGCGGGCGACAGGGATCCGGGCAGAGTTCAGGCAAACCGACGTCGGTGACCCGGAGTCCGTGCGCAGCGCCGTCGAGTACGCCGTAACAACCTTCGGCGGGCTCGACTACGCGTTCAACAACGCAGGCATCTTCGCGTCCGCACCACTTGCCGATCTCGAGATCGAGGAATGGCAGCGCGTCGTCGACGTCAACCTGTCGGGCATCTTCTACTGCCTGAAGTACCAGATTCGGCACATGGCGACGGTCGGGTCAGGGGCGATCGTCAACACAGCCTCGGTGTGGAGTTTCGCACCGTCCGGCGGCCAGACCGCCTATGTGGCGACCAAGCACGGCGTCGTCGGCCTGACCAAGAACGCGTCGTTTGACCACGGGGCGCAGGGGATCCGCGTCAACGCCATCGCACCGGGGCCGATCCAGACCCCGATGACCGCCGACGTCCCCGAGGAGGTCATGAAGACCATCATCGCCAAGACAGCCGAGAATCGGTACGGCCAGCCCGAGGAGGTCGCTCAGGCGGCCATCTGGCTGTGCAGCGATGAGTCGTCCTACGTCAACGGCACTGTGTTGGCCGTTGACGGCGGATGGCTCAACGGCTGACGTCGTCGGGGCGTTGGGGCGTTGGGGCGTTGGGGGCCAGTGTCACCTGGTCCTCAACGCCCCGACCCGTCCGGCGGCACGGCGTGCGCCGGACGGGGTGGCGCCGTACTGACGGCGGTACTCGGCGGCGAACCGACCCAGATGGGTGAAGCCCGCGTCTGTGGCGATCTGGGTTACCGAGACGGTCGCGTACTCGGGGTCGAGGAGTCGGCGATGGACCAGTTCCAGGCGCCGCTGCCGAACGAAATCGATCGGTGAACACCCGAGATAACGCTTGAATCCCAGTTGCAGGCTCCGGCCGCTCATCCCTGATTCGGCCGCCATCCTGGACAGGGACCACGGTTGTTCGGGCGCATCTTCGATCATGCCCGCGACCATCTCGATCAGTGTCGAGCCGGGAAGTGCCGGTGGGATGAGCAGGGCGTCGGAGCAGGTGCTCGGCTGGGTCATCACCAAGGACGTCATGAACATCTCCAGGAGCCCGCGGGCAAGGCGGTCGGGAAGCACCTCGGACCTGTAGCGCTCCACGGCACCGGCGAGAGTTCGCAGGGCCGGCGCCCAGTCCACCCCGGGCGCTGTGCGGTGCTCGAACCTCAACCGGGGGCCTGCCGGCCGGCCAGTGAGCATTGCCGTGTGTGCGATCAGTTGGGCAGCTGGGATCCGGATGGCGAGCTGGGACAGGTCGGGCGACCAGCGCATCGCCGGACGATCCCCGGGGCTGAACACAACCCCGCCGCCGAGGGGCGGCGTGACAACCTCCTGGCCGAACCTCACCGCACTACGTCCCCGCAGCGGGAGGTGAACCGCGAAGTACTCCAGGTCGGTCGTGGTCTCGACGGATGAATCGCCCCGGTACTGGAGTCGGATGAGATGGGCTCCGCCGATCGGAGAGGCGCTGAGCTGCGCAGAGTGCCCGCGGTAGAGCAGCCGGTGAGGTGAGAACAGCTGGGAGCCGACCGTGGTGAGTTCCTCGACGTCCCCGGATCGCACGAGGATGCGGCTCGCAAGCGGCGCGGCCCCAGCCGCCTCGGGCGTGCCCACCGACGCTTCCCTCAACCAGCCAGGACCCGGTGCAGGCCCGCGTCGAGATCCATGGCCGGGTTGTCGGGGAGCTCGTGACTGGTCCACGCGACGATTCCGTCCGGACGGACCAGAATCGCGCCGTCCGCTCCCACTCCACGCAGGGTCGCCCACTTCCCTGTCGGGTCGGTGACCTCGCCCCCCGGACCGATGGCGACCACGTCGATCCAGCTTGACAGCGCCTGGTCGACTCCGTCGAGCGCCGCACGCCATGCGGGGGCTTGCGCATCGACGATCAGCGCGAAGCGATCGCCGACGGGCAGGTCGAGCGTGGAGATCCGGCCGCTCGGGCCCTCCAACCAGACATGTGGCACGTGGTGTCCCGGCCTGACCGTGGGGCTGTAGACCAGTGGGTCGCTGGGCAGCGTGAGTGCATCGGGGTCGGGGCACAAAGCACCGCCGGTGTAGGCGAACCCGTTCTCCACGCCATGGGCGTGGAACTCCAGGTCCATGTACTCGACGGCCGCATCGAGGCTGGCTTGGCGCTCGAGGCCGGACTTGGACCCGGACCACAGGTCCGCCAACGCCGACCACCCCTGCTCCAACCCGATCGCGGTGTCGATGACGGCGCCGTGGCTCTGGAAGTTGCGCAGGGAGTTGGCGGCCACCGTGGTGGCGATCGGTCGGCGTTCGGTCTCGTAGCTGTCCAGCAGCGGCTCCAGAGCGGGATCGTGCAGCGTCGCCGCGAGCTTCCAGGCGAGGTTCTCTGCATCCTGGGCGCCGGTGTTGAGGCCCAATGCCCCCCACGGCGGAATCCGGTGGGCGGCGTCCCCCACGAGGAACGCCCGGCCGGACCGGAACCGGTCGGCGACGACCGACTGGATGTACCAGTGCGACACCGAATGCAGGTCGAGGTCGAGCGCGTCGACTCCGAAGGAACGCAGAATCCTGGCCCGCATGGCTTCCTCGTCGAACCGCTCGGGGTCATCGGCCATGAACCCGCAGGCGAAAACCCACTCGCTGGATCGCCCTTGCTCGTCCCACGGACCGAGGTGGTAGAGGTAGCCGCTGCCGATCGACCCGCCGAGATCCGGATTGACGAACCAGTAGATGAGGCAGTTCTGGTTCGGCACCAGGTCGGACAGATCGGCAGTGAAGTGGGCACTGACCATGTCCACCAGATTCGTCGGGCCGCTCATTGGGATACCAAGCGATTCGGTGTCGAAACGGCCCCCGTCTGCGCCCACCAAGAAGGAGCCGCGCACCTTGTCGCCGTCGGCCAATTCGACCGTGACGCCCTCGGCGTCCTGATCGATGGCCACGACCTCGGTGCCGAAGTGGACGGATGCCTGCGGACGGGACTCGGCAGCCGTCTTGAGGATCGGCTCCAGCCGGATCTGGGGCAGCACCGTGTACGACGAAGGGCTGGCGGCGGCGTACTCGTCGGCGTACCGGCCACCTCCCCATGCGTCCCTGATGGCGATCTCCCGTCCGTGCAGCGCAGTCGGGCCGGCCAGCGAGGTGTACCACCCGGTGCGACCGACGGTCGAGGCCGGGGCGGCCGCAGATCGGACCTGCTCCTCGAGTCCGATCTTGCGGAAGATCTCGACGGTGCGCTGGTTGAGCCCGACCGCCTTGGGGTGGATCGAGGTCCCCTCGTGTCGTTCGAACACGACGTTGGGCACGTCAAGATCACTCAACAGCAAGGACATCGTGAGGCCTACCGGCCCACCGCCGACGATGATCACTGGATCCATGTGGGTACTTCCTTGAGGTTCGGTCGAACGCGCTTCTCAGATGCTGTGAGTGGAGGAGTCGGCGTAGTCGGTGTAGGAGTACGGGTTGTCCAGGACCTTCGACTCCGGGATCTCGGGGTGCATGCCTGCCTTCCACTCCTGGTCACCGAGGGTCGAGCGCAGGTAGTCGACCGTCTCGGTGATGGCGGCGCGGGCCTTGGACAGGTCCGTACCGACGAGGTGGCCGTCGTACTTGACCAGGTTTCCGTTGACCAGCACCGTGTGGATATCGCCGCGCTGCGCCTGGAAGACCACGTGGCCGTAGGGGTTCAGGATCGGGAACATCGCCGGAGACTCATCGTTCTTGATGAGTACGAGGTCCGCCCGTTTGCCGGGCTCGATGCTGCCGACCAGGTGGTCCATCCCCAGAGCCCGAGCGCCCCCACGCGTTGCCCACTCCACGACCTCCTCGGCCCGCAGGCCGATGTGGGTGACGGTGTCACCTGTCGCGTGCGCCTCGTGGTGCTCACGGGCGCGGTCGGCGTTGACTGCCGAGCGCATCGCCGAGAAGCCGTCACCGCTCCACCAGACGCTCGAGTCGACCGACAGCGAGATCGGGATGTGGTGGCGCCGCAGCGCCCAGGTCGACGGGTACCCCTGCCCGCAGGAGGACTCGCTCTCGGCCGAGACCGAGGCATGGCCGCCGGTTGCCGCGATGCGATGGTAGGAGTCGTCGGAGAGCGTCGCGGCATGCACATAGACGGTCTGCGGGGTCATGAAGCCGTGCTCGTGCATGAGCCGGATACCGCTGTCGTTGGTGGCACCCCAGACACCAGCGTGCGTGGTGACGGCCGCGTCGAGGTCGCGGGCAGCCTGGAAGGCTGCCTTCTCCGGGAACGTGGGATCACCGGTGACGTCGAACGCCATCTGGAATCCGAGCATCTCCGAGCGCGGCATCCGACGCTCGACGAAGCTGCGGAACTCCGGCGCGGTCGCCCACTCCCAGGGTGCCGTGTGGATGTTGCCGTAGCCGAAGACGAACCGTCCCGGGACCTCGACCAGGGCATCCACGGCCGCCTCGGCATGGTCGATGCTCGCCAGCCCGTGGGACCAGTCGACGCTGGTGGTCACGCCGGAATCGATGGCGTCGATCGCCGAGAGGAGGTTGCCGGCGTAGTAGTCCTGGGGCCGGAACTTCTTACCGTGCTCCAGGTAGTTCCACACGAAGTACTGCGTGAGGGTCCAGTCGGCGCCGTAGCCACGCATGGCGGTCTGCCACATGTGCCGGTGCGTGTCGATCATCCCTGGCATCAGGATGCCCCCGGACCCGTCGACCTCGACGGTGCCCTCGGGGACCTCCAGCTGCTGGCCGACCGCAGCAACGTCGCTGCCGACGACGAGCACGTCGCCGCGGTCGATCACCGTGTGGCTGTCGTCCATGGTGAGAACGGTGGTGTTGCGGAACACCACGGCGGGCGCCGAGCTGACCTCGGCGGCGGTTGGCGCGTGGATGGAGGTGGTGGTCATGGTGGCCCCTAACGGTTGAATGTGATGTGTGTCACTGCATGTTCAGGCTGTGCGGGATCCACCTCCCCGACCGGATCGGGCGAGAGGACCGGCATGGTTTGGATCAGGTGGTGATGTCGGGGTACGGCAGACACTTGTCCGCGAGCTTGCGGGCGTAGTCGAGTTGCATGCCCAGCGGCTCGGTGAAGTCGCGCTCGAACATCGCGATCCACAGCGTCAGGGTCAGGAATGGATGTGCGCCCAAATCGAAGAGTGCAACGTGGTCGTGGGTGACCAGTGCCGTTCGCTCGTCCTCGGTGAACGAAAGCCAGGTGGTCTTTTCGGCCGCAATGCAGTTCAGCAGCGAGTTGGCCATCTCGGCCTCCCACCAGTCGACGGTGCCGACCGGGTCCTGCCGGTAGCGCTCGGTCAGTTCGTGGTCGCGGTCGATGGTGAAGAGGAACTTGTTGACCAAGTACTTGCTCATCTCACGCCTCCAGCAGGTGGGGATTGGGGTACCAGGTGAAGTAGGCCTCCATGGTGTGGAACAGGCTCAGGCTGTCGGCGTGGTCGGCTTTGTTGTAGCCGGCCACACCCATCATCAGCATGAAGTCCATGAAGCCGTGGGTCGCGTTGCCCGGTGCGTGCAGTGAGTCGAGGGTGACGTTCTTCAGAACGCCGTCGATGTCACCGTTCGCGATCCACTCGACGGCCTGGGCGTCGAACTCAGGGTCCGGCCCGGCGGGACCGAACTGGCGCGGCCCTCCCAGCTCCAGGGACAGATGTCCGGTGCCGATCACGGCGACGCGCAGGTCGCTGGGCCAGGCGTCGATGATCTCGCGGATGGTCTGGCCGAGTTTCACGAACCGCTCGGGTTGGGGCAGCGGCGGGGCGAAGATGTTGGTGTAGATCGGCACGATAGGCAGGTCCGCGTCGGGACGGACGGTGAAGATCGGACAGGTCACCGAGTGGTCGACCCGCAGTTCGTTGGAGAAGGCGAGGTCGAACCCTCGGTCCATGCCCTCACGGAGCATGTAGGAGGAGAGTTCCGGGTCGCCCTTGAGTAAGAGCTTCGGCATCCCGAACTCACGGATCTCGTTCTCCCAGTTGCCGTCGTAGAACGGGGCGTTGCCCACGAGGAACTGGGGCATGTTGTCGAGCCAGAGCTGATGGAAGTGGTCTGAACCGACCATGACCAGCACGTCGGGTCGGGCCCGGGTCAGTGTCTCGCGATAGGTCTCGACCTTGCGGATCCACTCAGCCGCGAACGGCGGGGCTTCCTGCGGGGCGAGCTGACTGGTGCGGTAGTAGAACGGGTGATGGGTGGTCGCCAATACTGCGACAAGTTTGGCCATGATCTCTCCAGCGAGGTCGAGTCGGGACTCAGACGGTGGTGAGGCGCAGGTTCCTGCGCCGGGACAGCAGGGGCGGTACGGCGGCGAGTACGCCGAGGACCAGAGCGAGCGCCGCGCCGACCCAGGAGCCGTCGGGGAGCCCGAGGGCGTTGTCCAGGGATGAGGCTCCGGGACCGCTGACCGCAAGGCACCCGGCGATGCCTGCATAGGTCGCGGGGACCTCGCAGCCGCCGCGCTGTGCCCACAAGCCGTTGGACGAGCTGGGCGCCGCGGCAACGATGAGAGTGCCGATAAGGACTGCACAGCCGACCCGGAAGAAGAGCCCACTGGCGATCGAGAGTGCCCCGAGTGCCTCGCACAGCGCCGCCATCAGGACCATCAATCGACCGGGGCGGAAGCCCCAGGATTCGAAGACCTCAGCGGTTTTCTCCCTGCCGAGGCCGCCAAGCCAGCCCAGGCTTTTTTGCACCGCGTGCCCGAGAAGGAGTGCGGCCAGCATCAACCGCAGCAGCAACAGGCCCAGATCGATCTCAGTCACCGTCGCCTCCGCCCTGCGCCAGAGTGTTCGGGTCGACGAACCGTGCGTGGGTCTCGACGAACATGTAGGCGTCCCGAGCGACCGGCATCCGCATCTCCTCCGCCAGCTGACCCAGCAGTCCGCCGGCGCGGGCGAAGAGCGCAAAGCCGCGCAGGAGTTTCATCGGCAGGCCGAGGTCTGCAAGTGCGGCGCCGACGACGCCGGCTCCGTTGAGCACCAGGGTCCGCCCCAAGAACTCGGGGTGGACCCGGCCGATGGCCTCGAAGAGGGCCAGGTGCGGACCGTAGCTGTCGGTCTCGTGTGCGATGCGCACGAGAGCCGGAGTGCGCGGATCGAGTTCCTTGTGCACCGGGTGACCCAGGCCGGGAATGATCCGACGCTCGGCACGCGCCGTGGCGACCACTTCTCGGGCAACCTCGTCCCATTCTTGGGCAGTGGTCGCAACCTCCTGGAGCCCCTCGATCGTGGCGTGCAGGAACTGGCCACAGTCCTCGGTGACTCCCAAGAACCGCGAACCTCCCCCGAGCAGTCCGGCAGCCATGGCCCCCTGGACCGAGTCCGGAGCGGACAGATAGGTGAGTCGGGCGGCGATCGCGGTCGGGGTGAACCCGTGGTCGGCCAGGGCGAGGAGGCACGCGTCGAGCATCCTGATCTGGCCGGGGGTAGGCGTCCGCAGGGTGACCATGCGATAGACCAGTTCGGTAAGACCGACCTGTCCCATGAGGTCGGTGGCCAGGTCCTCCCCGAGCAGGGAGATGGTCGAGGACGTCGACATACCCAGGGATGTCGGGAAGGAGATCTCGGGATCCACTGCTTCACTGCTCACTTCGAGCCACCGTCCAGTTCGTTGAGCCAGGCCCTGATCTCATCGCTGTGCTCGCCCATCTCGGGCGGACGACGGTCGTAGCGCGCGGTCGATCGGGAGAGCGAGATCGGGTTGCGCACCAGCGGCACCGAATCTCCCTCGGGACCGACCTCGACCACCGGGTCCAGCCCGAGTCCGGTGGCGAACTCGATGCCTTCCTGGATGCTGTTGATCGGCCCTGCGGGCAGTCCGGCCGCAACGAGGATGTCGAACCACTCGGCACGAGTGTGCTGTGCCAGCCGCTCCACCAGGAGAGGCCGGAGCTCCTCACGGTTGGCGGTGCGGTCCCCGACAGTCCGGAATCGCGGGTCCTCGGCGAGTTCGGGGGCGCCGAGGGCGCCGGCGAGGGTGGAGAACTGGCGGTCGTTCCCGGCGATGACGATGAGGTCGCCATCTGCTGTCGGGAGTGGCTCGTAGGGGAACAGGCTCGGATGGGCATTGCCCATCCGGTGCGGCACGACGCCAGCGGCGGCATACGCACCGGTCTGGTTGACCAGACCGGACAGCGCCGAGGAGAAGAGATTGACCTCGACGTGCTGACCTCGACCCGATCGCTGACGCTCCTGGAGCGCGGCGAGGATGCCGATGGTGGCGTGCATTCCCGTCATGACGTCGAAGACCGATATCCCGGCTCGGAACGGCGGCCCGTCCGGCGAGCCGGTCAGACTCATCAGTCCGGACATCGCCTGGATCAGCAGGTCGTAGCCCGGCAGGTGCGCGCCCCCGCCTGAGCCGAAGCCGCTGATCGATGCGTAGACCAGTCCCGGATGGTCCGCGGAGACCGAGTCGTAGTCGAGGCCATACTTCGCCAGCCCTCCCGGCCGGAAGTTCTCGATCATCACGTCGGCGCGACCTGCGATCTGTCGCGCGGTGTCCTGGTCCTCGGGGTTCTTGAGGTCGAGCACGATCGACCGCTTGTTGCGGTTGATGCTCAGGTAGTACGTCGAGATCTCACCCCTGGTGGGCGGCATCCAGGTCCGGGTGTCGTCTCCGGAGGGTCCCTCGACCTTGATCACAGTCGCGCCGAGGTCGGCCAGCAGCATGGTCGCGTACGGCCCCGCGAGGATGCGCGAGAAGTCCGCGACGATCAGGCCGTCCAAGGGTCCTGAAGCGGTGTCAGTCATCAATCCCTCAATTGTTGTCCGTCTGGCGGTCATCTGTCCGCCTGGCGTAACTGTGTCCCAGATCACCATGGGTGTCAAGGGTCGAGGCAATCAACGCGGTCATGATTTGCTGTGAGCGCACGGCGGTCCGGCCGGCTCCGGGCGAGAGCACGAGTGTCCGGTGCCATCGCAGTCAGCCCTAGGGTGAACCGACGCACACTCGGAGGTGGCAATGGCAAAGCGTGGCAGCGGTCCCGACTTCATCGAAGCCTTGGCCAGAGGCCTGGAGGTGATTCAGGCGCTCGGCGACGCCCACGACACGATGACCATGTCGGAGTTGGCCGAGAAGACGGCCCTGGCCCGCCCCACGGTGCGCCGGATCTTGCTGACCCTCGAGGAGCTCGGGTACGTCCGAACCAGCAAGGAGGGAAGTGCGCTCACCCCACGGGTGCTGGAGCTGGGCGTCTCCTACATCCAGTCCCAAGGCTTGTGGGACATCGCGCGACCACACATGGAGGCCTTGGTTGCGCACACCCACGAGTCATCCTCGATCGCGCAACTCGACGGCTCGGACATCGTCTACGTCGCGCGCGTCGCGGTGCCCAAGATCGTGGCGCTGCGCGTGGGCATCGGCACGCGCTTCCCCGCCGCATCAACCTCGCTCGGCAAGGTGCTGCTCGCCGACCTGGGCCAAGAGGAGTTGGACGCGGTGCTCGCCCAGCCGAGCCGATCGGGGGTGGTCGCCCGCCGGGAGGTCGACCGGGCCCAACTGGAACGGGAACTTGCGGATACTCGCGCCAAGGGGTGGTGCATGACCGATCAAGACCTCGCAGTGGGCATCCGTTCCGTGGCCGCGCCTCTGCGCGATGCGACGGGGCGTGTCGTTGCGGCTCTGAACGTCAACGCTCATGCCGGCCAGACTTCGGTGGACAGGTTGCTCGAGCACCACCTGCCCAGACTGCTCGCTACGGCATCCTCGATCAGTGAGGACTACGTGCGTCGCAACCAGCTTCGGTGACCGAACAGCAGTGAGGTGGGTCAGAGCCAGTTCTTGCGACGGAAGATGACCCACATCGTGGTGCTGACAGCGAACATCAAGAACAACGCGAACGGGTAGCCGAACCACCAGGAGAGTTCGGGCATCTTCTCGAAATTCATGCCGTAGATGCCGGCGACGACAGTAGGGGTGAACAGGATGGCCGCCCACGACGAGGCCTTCTTAACCTCGTCCGCCTGGTTGTTCGCCACCTCGGCAAGCCGCTTCATCTCCTCGTTCTGAGTCTGTGCGACGAGGGTGGCGTTGAGGGTGAGGATGTCGGCGAGCGACTGCCGGAAGCCGTCGACCCGCTCGGCGACACTGGTGGCGTGGTCGGCGACGTCGCGTAGTGAGCGCTGGAGTTCGGGGTCGGTGCCGTATTTCTCGACACCCTTGTCGAGCGCGTCGAGGATGTGTTGCAAGGGCTTCACCGCACGCTGCAACTCCATGACCTCCTGGCTGAGTTCGTAAATACGGCGCGAGACGCTCGGATCGGACTCGAACACCTGCGTCTCGATCTCGTCTATGTCGTTCTCGAGGCCTACGAGCACGGGAGCGTAACCGTCGACGATGTGGTCGAGCACGCCGTACAGCACGGCTTCGGGGCCGAGCGCGAGCAGGTCGGGCTCGGCTTCCAGCCGTTTGCGCACCGGACCGAGCTTGGGGTCGGCGCTGTGCCGCACGGTGATGACGAAGTCGGGGCCGATGAACAGGTGGATCTCGCCGAAGTCGACGGTCTCGGTGTCGTCGTCGTAGCTGGCCGAACGGAGCACCACGAACAACGTGTCGTCGTAGCGCTCGAGCTTCGGACGCTGGTGGGCGACGATCGCGTCCTCCACCGCCAGCGGGTGCAGGTCGAAGATGCGCGCGACCTGCTGCACGTGATCGGCGCTGGGGTGGGCCAAGCCGATCCAGGCCATCGGCCGCTCGGACGGATCGGGCTTGTGCGACAACCGGTGGATGGTCGCGGAGATCGTCGCGGGGTTCTCCAATTTGCGACCGTTGCAGTAGATCGCACGCTCGACCACGGTGGCCTCGGCGGGACGGTCTTGCTCATCGCGCGCAGGCTCGAACGACGCAGCCGGACCGTGGTAGGTGAACAGGTTCCGTGCGGGTGATTTCGGGACGGTGACCGGGCGTCCGCGCCAGACGGGCATGCCGAAACACTAGCCCCGAAAGGTCGGATCAGTCGCGTCCGTGCGGGTAAGCCATGGCGAGCACGTCGAGGGCTTCGTCGAGCTGCTGCTCGGTCAGTGTGCCGTCGGCGACGTGGCCGCGTTCGATGACGACCTCGCGGATGGTCTTGCCCTCCTTCAGGGCCTGCTTGGCGATGCTTGCGGCTTCGTCGTAACCGAGCTGGTGGTTGAGCGCAGTGACGATCGACGGGGACGACTCTGCGTACCGGCGCATGCGGTCGGCGTCCGGCTCGATCCCATCGACACAACGCTCGGCGAAGACCCGAGAAACGTTGGCCAACAACTGGATCGACTCCAGTACATTACGCGCGATCACGGGCAGCATCACGTTGAGTTCGAAGGTGCCGGCGCTGGCCCCGAACGCCACGGCTGCGTCGTTGCCGATCACCTGCGCACTGACCTGCAGCATCGCCTCGCACAGCACCGGGTTCACCTTGCCCGGCATGATCGAGCTGCCGGGCTGCAGATCGGGCAGGTGAATCTCCGCCAGACCGGCGGTCGGCCCGGAGCCCATCCACCGGATGTCGTTCGCGATCTTGGTGAACGCGACCGCGCAGGTGCGCAGCAGGCCCGACAGGTCGGCCAGCGAGTCGCGGCTGGACTGGGCAGCGAAGTGGTTACCCGCCTCGGTCAGCGGCAGATCGAGCGACTTCGCGAGATCGTCGATCACCGTCTTGGCCAGCCCGGTGGGCACGTTGATGCCGGTGCCCACGGCAGAGCCGCCGAGGGGAAGTTCGCCGACGCGGGGCAGCACCTCGCTCAGGCGGGAGATGACGTACTCGACCTGCGCGGCGTATCCGCCGAACTCCTGCCCGAGGGTCACCGGGGTGGCGTCCATCAGGTGGGTACGCCCGGACTTCACCAAGTCGGCGAACTCGGTCTCCTTGGTGCGCAAAGACTTTGCGAAGACCTCAAGAGCAGGGATGAGGTCGTTCTTCACGCCGGCGGTGGCGGCGATGTGCATCGCCGCGGGGAACTGGTCGTTGGAGGAGAACGGGTCGTTCACTGCGTCGTTGGGGTGGACATCCTTGCCGAGCGTGTCGGCAGCGAGGGTCGCGATGACCTCGTTGGCGTTCATGTTGCTGGACGTGCCCGAGCCGGTCTGGAAGACGTCGATCGGGAACTCGTCGTCCCAGGTGCCGTCCGATACTTCTGCGGCAGCGTCCGAAATCGCCTGTGCCACATCGGAGTCGAGGGCTCCACTGGCGGCGCGCGCTCTCGCGGACGCGCCCTTGATCGAGGCCAGTGCGTGGATGAGGGACGGTTCGATCGGACGCCCGGAGATGGGGAAGTTCTCGACAGCGCGTTGGGTCTGTGCGCGCCATTTCGCGTTGACGGGTACTTCGACCTCGCCCATCGAATCGCGCTCGGTCCTCGTCTTCTGCTCGGACATCGTTGCTCCTTCGGTCGAGTTCGTCGTCTTCTCCAGTCAACAGCGGTTGGCGCTCCAGTTGTTCCTCCGGCTGCGGTGCGAACCGGGCGGGCCGTGGGACAGTCCTTGCATGGAATTGCTGACCGAGCCCATGACCGCTGCCGAGTTCGAGCGTTGGACCGCGGTGACGCCGTCGGTGCAGCAGTGAAGCGGGCCGGGGCGGAGCTGGTCGGGACCAAGATGAGCATCCGGGTGAACGACGTGCCGGACGGCACGATCGAACTGCGTCCGATGACCGAGGACCGTTTCGAACGGTTCATCGGACGAGAGACGTTGTGGCTCAACGTCTTCGGTCATAACGCGGATGCTCGTCGGCTTTACGAGCGCGAAGGGTACGCGGTGAACGAGGAGATCGTGCGCATCGCGGTGGGGTCGGACGGGTAGGTCTGCCCATGGCCTGATCGAGGTGCTCGTGCCAACGCACGCGCTCGCCTGTTCGCAGAAGGGGCGGGTGCCACGATGGTGACCGCGCCGTCCTGGGCCTGACTGCTCATGCTCACGGAAACGATGAACGCGAAGTACTTCACCGGGTCGCCTTATGTGCTGCCGAAGGGGATCGACCGGCTGACCACTCCCACTCATGCGGTGGTGAAGATCGTCGGGGGCAAGATCGTAGAGCTGCACCAGATTCTCCAGGTGTGAGCGGAGCGGAACAACACGGAAACAACGCGGCGCGGCAAGCCCTGTGGTGCTCGTTCCGCCGACAGGATGGACGGATGCGCCGCGTTGTTTCCGCCCATGTCGAAGCCACTGTTTCCGCCACCGCCGACATCACCTGGTCGGTGGCGGTGTCCGAGGTCGTACCGCGAGCCGAGGAGGAGCTCACGGTCACCGTCGACGGCACGAAGATCGAGATGGAAGAGATCGTCGACGGGATGACGCGGCTGCACCGGTGCCGACAAACACCGGCGGGCGATCTCGTCCTCGACTACCGATGCACGGTCGACGAACAGGCTCCCGAGCCGGACGTGACGCTCCTGGACGAGGTCGTGTTCCTGCGTCCGAGCCGTTATGTCGATTCCGACACTCTCGCTCCCGTTGCCCATGCGACGTTCGGGGGTAAGCAGGGCAAGGACCTGCTGGATTCCGTTGCAGTGTGGGTGAATCAGAGCCTGCAGTACGTCAGCGGTTCCAGTCGTCCGACCGACGGATCCATCCAGACCTACCTGTCCAGGCAGGGGGTCTGTCGCGATTTCGCGCACCTGGTGATCGCGATGCTGCGTGGGCTGAACGTGCCTGCCCGGCTGGTGAGCGTCTACGCGCCGGGGCTCAGCCCGATGGACTTCCACGCGGTCGCCGAAGCGTTGGTCGACGGCAAGTGGCAGGTCGTCGACGCGACCTCGATGGCGCCGCGTACCTCACTGCTGCGTATCGCGACCGGCCGGGACGCGAGCGACACCGCGTTCATGACGGTTGCTGCCGGTCAGGTGGAGCTCGGTCAGATGCAGGTCACCGCGATCGCCGAGCCCGACCTGCCGACCGACGACCCCTCGATGCTGACCCAGCTGCGCTGATCGTTGTCTGAGTGTCAGGCGCAGTCCGCGACGCGGATGGTCTGACACTCAGACGGTCAGGGCGACCCGGACGATCACGGCCACCGCAGCGACGGTGGCCAGCATCAGCATCAGCTGCTTGAACCGGGTCGGGTCGATGCGGTGACGCAGCGGCTGCGCGAGCACCGAACCGAGCACCATGAACGGCATCCAGGCGACGCCTGCGATCAGCGCCTCACGCGGCACCTGGCCGCCGACGCCCAGTCCGGCCAGCGAGGCCAGTGCACCGATGAGGAAGAACGGGGCGAGCGTGGAGCGCACCTGCTGCGGCTTCTGCTCCTGCAGCACCAGGCCGTAGAAGGGTCCGCCGATCGATGCGGCTGTGGCCGAGACGCCGGTGACCAGGCCGGCGAGCCCCGACAGGGCGGGCGTCGGTTGCACATGGATCCGGGTGAACGAGCCCGCAACCGCAGCCAGCACCATCGCGGCGACCACGAGCGAGATCACCGAGGTCGACGCGACCGACACCAACCAGACCCCGAGCGGCATCGTGGCCAAGCGTCCGAGCAGTGCCCAGCTGCAGGACCGCCACAGCACATGGGCGCGTCCGCTCACCGCCTCCAGGAGCGGTAGCGGCAGGACGGTGATCAACAACGATGCCGGCATCAGGTCGGGAGCTGCCATGACGACGAAGGGTGCCGCGACGACCGCGAGACCGAACCCGGCGACCCGTTGCACGAACGCGCCGAGGCCGATCACGAGTCCGAGAACGACGAACAGCGTCCATGAGATGCCCATGGGTGCTCCCTTCGCTCAGGCCGACGGACGATGGTCTCAGCGGCGGCCGGGAAACGACGAATCGGTCAGCGTCGACCGAGGTTGCAAAGGCGCAGGACGAGGTCGATCGTCCGCCAACTGAGTTTGCCGTCGCCGAAGCGTGCCGCCGCGCGCAGCGGCAACTCGGCGAAGTTGCGTTCGACCATGGGGCGGTCGGCATCGCTGAGCTCGGTGCCGGCGATCGTCGCGCGCCAGCAGATCGCCCGGAAGGCACGTCCGGCCGGGGTCGTGGCGATCTCGGCGAAGGTGGAGTCGCGGTCGAACGGACGTGTCGGACGCGGTGCCGGGATGGAGCGACCCAGCCGCGCGGCGAAATCGGCGTCGCTCGCAGCGAGGGCGGGCCCGGACGGTGGATCGGCACTGTCGGTGGCGTCACCGTCGACCTGCAGCGAGAGCGTGAGGCCGGGATCTGCACTCGATCGCGCTGCGACGAGTTCGAATCGTCCGGTGGGACAGCGCCATTCGTCCGTACGGACGTCCCAGAACTCGAAGCTTCGGGCAGGCACCTCGACGTCCACCCGTCGTGAACCGCCGACTTCGAGATGCACCTTGGCGAAGCCGGCCAGCTCGCGTTCCGGACGCAGGACGACGCCGGTGAGGTCACGACGGTAGATCTGCACGACCTCGCTTCCCGCACGCGTACCGGTGTTGGTCACCGTGATGCTCACAGTCAGGGCCTGGCCACGGCGGATCGACGGTGAGGACAACTGGGGATCGGACCAGTCGAAGGTCGTGTAGCCGAGTCCGTGGCCGAACGGGAACGCCGGTGCCGGACCGCCGGACACGTGGTGCCGGTACCCGACGAAGAGCCCTTCGCGGTACTCGACCTGGCGTGGGCGTCCGGGAAACCACGGCGTGCTCGCGACGTCCTCGAGACGTTCGGGGAAGGTCTCTGCCAGGCGCCCGCCGGGTTCGGCGTCACCGAGCAGCACGTCGACGACGGCGGCGCCGGATGCCTGCCCGCCGAGGTAACCCTCGACGATCGCCGCCACCTCGTCGCGCCACGGCATCGTGACGGGTGCGCCGTTCGACAGAACCACGACGGTGCGCGGATTGGCCTGTGCAACAGCCGAAACCAGTTCGTCGTGCGCCGCAGGGAGCGACAGGGTGTCGCGATCGAAGCCCTCCGATTCGTAGGCCGGGGGCAACCCGACCATCACGACGGCGACATCGGCAGACGCTGCGATTCGCGCTGCTTCGTCGAGCTGAGCGGCGCTGCTCGTGGACGTCGCCGGGTCGTAGCCCTCGGCATAGGTGACCTCGACGCCGGCGTCGGCGAACGCGTCCCGCACCGTCGTCACTCGGGTGGGATTGACCAGTGAACTGCCTGCGCCCTGGAACCGCGGAACCTCGGCCAGCCCACCGATCAGCGCGATCGATGCCCGGCGATCGAGGGGAAGGGTGTCGTCATTGCGGAGCAGGACCGCGCCGGCCGCCGCGGCCCGCCGACACAGTTCGTCGTGATCGGGTTCGACCGAGCCGACCTCGTTGCCCTGCACTCGTGCGAGCAGGTCGAGGACGCGCTGTGCGGACGTCTCGACCTGTCGATCGGTGAGCTGTCCGGAGGCCAGAGCATCCTGAATGTCGTTGTCCGACAAGGAATGTCCGCCGGGCATCTCCAGATCCATACCGGCGGTGATGCCGACGTCACGCTCGTACACCGCACCCCAGTCGCTCATCACCACTCCGTCGAAGCCCCACTCGTCGCGCAGGATCTGGGTGAGTAGTCGGTGATTCTGGGAGGCAAGTTCACCGTCGACCGAGTTGTACGACGCCATCACCGTCCATGGCTTGCCCCGTTTGACGGCGTACTCGAAGCCGGACAGGTAGATCTCACGCAGCGTGCGCTCGTCGACGACCGCGTCGACCACGAAGCGGTAGTACTCCTGATTGTTGACCGCGTAGTGCTTCAGGCAGGCGCCCACACCGACGCTCTGCAGACCATCGACAACTGCCGCAGCGAAATGTCCGCTGATGAACGGATCCTAGGAGAAGTACTCGAAGTTCCTGCCGCCCAACGGGTTTCGCTTGATGTTCAACCCTGGACCGAGTACGACGTCCACACCGAGTTGGCTTGCCTCGGCACCCAACGCGACAGCCACCTCCCGTGCAAGGTCGAGGTCCCAACTGGAGGCCAACGTGACGGCAGAGGGAAAACAGGTGGCCGGGTGGCTGTCGCCGACTCCGAGATGATCGGCCGACTCGCGCTGCAGCCGGATGCCGAGGGGACCGTCCGACAGGGTCGCGGGAGGCAGGTCATGAACGGGCAGCGGACGCGTGTGCCAGAAGTCGACGCCGCTGAGCAGACCTATCTGCTCGTCCCTGGTCAGGTCGGTGGCTCTCGGCATGTGGGACACAACGACCACTTTTGCAAAGTCGGAGGCGGCTTGCTGTGATTCACGCCACATCATCGCGGCCGGAAATGGCAGGCTCGGTCCATGAAGAGCACCATGCAGTCGCCGCCCCTGTTGATCTCGTCCCTGCTGGAGTACGGAACCACGGTGCACGCCGAGAGCAGATGCATCACCTGGACGCCGGAAGGGGGACGGGAGGTCACGTACGGCGAGATCGGACGACAGTGTCGACAGCTCGCGAATGCGTTGCGGGACATGGGTATCGACGGTGACAACCGCGTCGCGACCTTCATGTGGAACAACGCCGAGCACCTCGTCGCTTACCTGGCCGTCCCGTCGATGGGGGCGGTGCTGCACCCCCTCAACATCCGACTGTTCCCCGAGCAACTGATCTACACGGCCAATCACGGCGGCAGCGAGGTCGTCGTCGTCGACAACACCCTCGCCGAGCCGTTCAGCAAGCTGCTGGAGCACCTGCCCAAGATCCGGCACGTCATCGTCAACGGACCGGTCGACGACGCCGTCCGTGAGGCCCTGGGGGCGCCTGCTCACGTCGAGGCAGTGCACGACTGGAACGAGTTGCTGGCCGGTCGGTCGGACGAGTTCGAGTGGCCCAAGGACGTCGACGAGAACGACGCCTCGTCCATGTGTTACACCTCCGGCACCACCGGAAACCCCAAGGGCGTCGCCTATTCGCACCGCTCGAACTACATCCACGCGATGAGTTGCTGCCTGACGCTCGCGCTCACGCCGTCCGACACCGCGCTCGTCGTCGTGCCGCTGTTCCATGCCAATGCGTGGGGCTACCCGTACACCGCGATGCTCGCGGGCGACAACCTGCTCATGCCCGACCGCTTCCTGCAACCCGAACCGCTCGCTCGGATGATCGAGAAGTGGCGGGTGACCGTCGGTGCGGGCGTGCCGACCATCTGGAACGGACTGCTGCAGCACCTGGACGCCAAGGGTGGTGACATGTCGAGTTGCCGCATGCTGATGTCCGGCGGCGCGGCCTGCCCGCCGGCTTTGATGAAGGCCTTCGAGCGCTACGACGTGGAGATCATCCAGGGCTGGGGTATGACGGAGACCTCGCCGGTGGCGAGCCTGGCGTTCCCTCCCGGTCGTCTCGAGGAAGGCGGCGACGAGTACTGGAAGTACCGCGCCTCGCAGGGCCGGATCATGGGCGGGGTCGAAGCCCGCATCATGGGGCCGGACGGTTCGGTGCAGCCGTGGGACGGGGAATCGGTCGGCGAGGTAGAGGTCCGCGGTCCGTGGATCACCGGCTCGTACTACAGCAACGGCAGCGAAGCCGAAGGCGAATTGGCCGATATGGCAAGCAAGTTCGACGACGGCTGGCTGCGCACGGGTGACGTGGGTTCGATGACCTACGACGGTTACATCCTGCTGAGCGACCGCGCCAAGGACGTCATCAAGTCCGGCGGCGAGTGGATCAGCTCGGTCGACCTGGAGAACCATCTGATGGCGCACCCGGCCGTGCTCGAGGCGTCCGTCATCGGTGTGCCGGACGACAAGTGGGGCGAACGTCCGTTGGCCGCTGTCGTCATCAAGGACGGCGAATCGGTGGAGATGGAGCAGTTGCGCGATTTTCTGTCCGGACGCGTCGCGCGGTGGCAGGTGCCCGAGCGCTGGGCGATCATCGACGAGGTGCCCAAGACGAGCGTCGGCAAGTACGACAAGAAGGCACTACGGTCACGCTTCGCCGAGGGCGGTCTCGACGTCGCGGAGACTGGGGCACCCGCCCAGTAGGTCAGAACGAGGAAGCCCCGACCGGCGCATCCGCCGGTCGGGGCTTGGAATCCTCTGTCTCAACACAGATTCTTGGTATTACCTGTGCACCCGTAGGGATTCGAACCCCAAACCTTCTGATCCGTAGTCAGATGCTCTATCCGTTGAGCTACGGGTGCTTGCTGCCATCACTGGCAACGACGTCACACTCTACCTGCTCACCTCGATCGATGAGAAATCGAGGGCACGATGTGTACGTCACGCTCTGATCGGTGAAGCCGGGCGCCCGTCCGGCCCGCAACCGGCGGACGGTTCCGAGCCGGACGAGCCCGCACTCAGTTACCCGGGCTGACGCTGTCGGCGGCGACGATGCGGCCGTCCTTGACCTGCAGGATCGCGGTGTACGTCTGCTCGGCGGCGGTGTACTTCGAAGGGACGACGTAGGACGATCCCTCACGGTAGTTCGACAGGTTCGGTGCACCGTGCACGCTCTGCGTCCACACCCACTGGGGAGCGCTGATGTTCTCGTTGACGCCGACCAGGATCGACGCGCGGGCGTCCGGGGCAAGGGTCGCGGAGCGCGCGGCGCCGTCCTCGGGGCCACACGGCACTTCCGGCTCGGGGTCGCAGTTGTCGACCTGCGGCTTGAAGGTGACCTTGTTCCCGTCGACCGACACGATGCGCGCGGTGAAGCGTCCGTCTCCGGTGTTCTCCTCGCCCTTCTTCGGCTCCGCAGGCTCGACCGTCACCGGTTCGGCGCGGAAGACGTTGTCGCTCTTGAGGATGAACGTGCCCTCACCGTTCGCCTTCCAGACGCGGACGATCGGGTGTGCGGTGCGCTCCGCGGTGGAAGCGTCGTTGTCCCACGGGGACGTCTCGATCAGGCCCTGGTCGGAGAGCCCGAGCTCGATCGGACCCCAGTTGGCCTGCGACCCCTTGGTGTTCACCACCAGATCGTTGCCGTCCTTGGTGAGCGGTCCCCAGACTCCGCTGCCGTTGGAGAAACCGGCTGCGAACCGGTGACCGACGCCCGGAAGGCTGCTGTTGACGACGAAGACGGCGTGGAAGTCACCGAGTTCGGCGGCGTCGATCTTCGGGGTCGACTGCTCGTGCGACTCGGGGGCCCTGGAGGAGCCGACCTGCTTCCACGACGTGCCGTCCTTGCTCTCGAAGAACTTGACCGTTCCGTCCTTGGCGTACGACATGCCCTCGTGGCCGTTGCTCACCTTGATCGATTTCACGTACGGGGTGCCGGCGACTTTGCTCAGGCTGCCCGACTTCACGGTGGACTGCGAGGACGTGCTGCTGGAGTTGCTCGACCCGGACGACGACGCCGACGAACCCTCCGGCGAGGACGACGACCCCGACGAGGACGACGGGGACGATGGTGAGCCGGACGGGCCGGACCCCATGGTCTCGCTGTTGCAGGCAGTGGTGCCGAAGCCGACAATCGCGATCAGGACGAGGCTGGACAGGCGGCGGGCGGTGTTGTTACGCATGGCATTTCCCCTTGTTTCGTGATTGCGCGAGCGAAGTTCGTTGGTGTGATGATGGCGTGTGAACAGGCGTTCCCGCGATGGGGAGACCTGCCCACGCGGCGCCTGACACAGGAACCCGTCTGTTACTCGCCGCGTACCGGCACGGTGACCGGCTCGACGGGTCCTGCGCACTGCCGATCGTCTGCGGCTTCCGGTACGAACTGTCGCCCGCTCAACACGTTGGTCGACTGCAACTCGGGACGGCCCTGCAGAATGCCGGTGAAGGTGTAGCGGCGCATGGTGGTCAAGGAGCAGCCGGTGTCGAACTCGGCGATGTCGAACGAGTACGCCTGGGTCTGTACCTCGGTGCCCTTCTCGGCGCCCTGTGCAAGGCGGGCGCCGAAGAGCCCGCCGCCGGTGAACGTGCCGACGGTCATCCAGTTCCCGTCACGATGCGGGGTGTGGGTGTGTCCGGAGATCAGCAACTGGTCGTCCTCGAACCCGTCCTCGACCGCGCCCGGCTCGTGGCTCACCACGACGTCCGGGGCCGGGACCTCGTTGTCTTTCCACGTGCTCAGAAAGTGCTTGCGGGCACCTGAGTGGATGCTTTTGTCCTTCGGGTCGCCGTCGCCGTAGAAGCGCCGGTCGTTGAAGCCGCCGAATGTCACACCGGCCATCGTCACCTTCGTGTACAGGCGTGAGTTGGGTTGCAGAGTAACCACATTGGGCACCTTGCTCATCCGGTCCAGCAACGCGGTATCGGTGGCGCTGGTCGCGTCGTGGTTGCCGCGGACGAACAGGTACGGCACGCCGAGCCGCTCGATCGACCGGAAGATGCCGGCGGCTTCGGCCTCGCGCACACTGCCGAAGTTGATCAGGTCTCCCGCGTCGACAACGACGTCCACTCTTTCGGATCGGATGATGTCGCGCATCAATGCGTACTGGTTCGTGCCGTGGATGTCGCTCACGAACATCACCCGCAGCGCGGTCGGCGCAGCGGTCGAGCGGGGCGCGTACTTGGTCTGCAGGGCGCTCGAGAGGGCGAGCACGCTGGTGATGTACCGCGAGGACTCGGAGGTGCGCTTCTCCAGATCGGTGAGGATCGACAGGTCGTTGCGCGCCATGCTCAACAGCGACGTGGTGCGGACCTCGCCGATGTGGCGCTCGTGGTAGGTCACGTAACCGGTGAGGGCCGGTGCGACCAGCGAGAGCGCGAGCGCACCGGCCGCCGTGACCAGACTCGCGCGCGGGTTCCGCCAGGCGCGCCGCGCAACGAGCAGGGCTCCGGCGGTGAGGGCGAGGCCGAGGACGAACCGCCAGGCCACCCCGGTGAGCCCGGCACGGGCAGCAGTGTCCAGCTCTGCGGGGCTCGGCTGGAACTGTGCGGGCGTCGGTGTCCGGCCGGCGAAGGCCTCGGTGACGTCCTTGCGCAACTGGGCGTCGACGATGATGCCCGGGGCAGGCAAGGGGCCGTCGAAGCCGACCGACACGTCGCCCAGCAGGGTCGGCAGGCGGACCGTGGAGTCGGGCACCAGCCCCATCCGGACGTCCGCAGAGTAGAACTTCGTCTCGACGGTGGTGGGGAACAAGCTGGTCATCCCGACCCCACCGACGTACCCGAATGCGGCAAGCAACAGCGTCGCGAGCGCCCACCTACCGGCGCTGCGTGCGTTGCTTCGGGTGATCTGTGGAGCCTTCACTCCTCAACCCGACCAAATCACCGGCGTCCTCGGCGGGAAACGGCACGGTGAACTTGGGATCAGACGTCGTCGGCCTTCTGGGTGGCCGGGTCCCACTTGGTGACGCCCTCCGCTTCCCAACCGCGTTCCTTGCGGGCCTGGCGCGACAGGTCGCGCTGGCTCGGGGTGAGGCGCTCGAGGTAGAGCTTGCCGTCGAGGTGGTCGGTCTCGTGTTGCAGGCAGCGTGCGAACAGTCCCTCGCCCTCGTAGGAGACCGGGTTACCGTCCAGGTCGGTGCCGGTGACGCGGGCCCACTCGGCTCGCGGGGTGGGGAAGTGTTCGCCGGGTACGGACAGGCAGCCCTCCAGGCCGTCGTCCTCGTCCGGCTCTCCGGGCGGCACGACCCCCTTCTCCAGCACGGGGTTCACCACGACGCCGACGAAGTTGTCGTCCTCGCCCCGTTCGGACGGGCAGTCGAAGACGAAGATGCGGTGGCGGGCGCCCACTTGGTTGGCGGCCAGGCCGACGCCGTTGGCTGCCTCCATGGTGTCGAACATGTCGGCGACCAGCGTCCGGATCTCGTCCGTGACTTCCTTGACCTTCTTGGTCGGCTGGTGCAGCGCCTTGTGCCCGATGATCGTGATGGGACGGACGGCCATGTGCGTGGTTCTCCTGGGTGGTGACGGATCAGCGACCAAGTTTCGCACGCGCGCCGAGGTGTCGAGTGATCAGTGGTCGCGGCGGTCGATGCGTTGCGGCGGGGACGCGTCCTCGTGGCTCACCGACCAACTGTCGCCCCGGAAGGGAGTGTCGATCTGGGACGCGTTCTCGTGGTCGGGTGCGGGCTCGGTGACCTGCGGGCCGCGCAGCAGGCGTTCGCGCATCGGAGTGCGTGCCTTGTCGCGGTAACGGTCGACATAGGTGCCGAGGCGGGACGCGACGTCGGACTCCGGGACGTCGGGGATCGGTCGCCCGCCCCCAGGCCGACGTGGTGGTGCGGTCCTCGTGCCGGTGCGGGCCGAGGACGGACGGGGCAGGAACGGATCGGTGTCGTCGGCGCGGTCGTCGTACGCGTCCGTGGTCGGCACCATCACCGGCATCGCGTCCTCGTCCGGATGGCTGAACAGTTCGCCACAGATCGCCCGATAGGACGCCTCGGGGTGCGGAATGTAGGTGATCAGGCGCAGTGCCTGCTCCTGGCCCGCGGACTCCATGACGAACTCGCCATAGCCGAGGATGCGTCCGATGACGGGCTGGTTGAACGACATGTCGGTCACCTTGGCCAGCGGCATCATCGCGGTCTTGCGGTTGAGAATGCCGCGTCGCCAGACCAGCCGCTGATCGGTGGCCATGAACCAGTCGCGGGTCCAGAGCCAGACCGTGATGACCGTGTAGGCCAGCATCGCGAGCAGGACGTACCACATCGCGTTCGTGACGACCCCGAACGAGGGCGGTGCCGTGAACCCGACGAACAGCGTGATCGCGAAGCCCGCGAGCAACGAGAAGACGGTGCCGGCAAGCGATGCCCAGTGCGGACGGTGGACGACGACCATCCGTTCGCCGTGCACCAGGAAGCGGCGCATCGTCTGCGCGCCGCGCGGGTCGACCAGTTCACCCCACGAGGATCGGGTGTTGCTCGGATCGTCGAGGGGACGCCGTGGCATGACGCTACTTGCCGATGATGGCCTTGAAGAAGTCGCCCATGTTCTCGACCCCGGAGGCCAGGAGGTCCCAGATGTTGCGGACGATGTCGGCGGACTTGTCAGGGCTGGTGAAGATGGCATAGAGAACGAAGGCGAAG
This sequence comes from Yimella sp. RIT 621, assembly GCF_004146205.1. NCBI lineage: Bacteria > Bacillati > Actinomycetota > Actinomycetes > Micrococcales > Dermacoccaceae > Yimella > Yimella sp. RIT 621. Next base: position 102,599 of record NZ_SEIP01000002.1, on the reverse strand, counting down.
AGCACCCAGATGGTGATCCTCTTGATCTTCTCGGTCGCCATGGGACCCTCCGGTTGATGAGCGAGCGGGACAGCCCGCTCAAGACGAGCATATTTGCGCGGCTCATTCTGCCAGCGATGTGACGGCTGTGACTGGAGTGGTCATCGCCCGGGAGTGTCGCCGTGCCGGTGGTCGTACGCTTCGACTCGTGAACTCACTGGCTCCGGTGTTGCGTTCGGCTCTCGAGGACGAGCTCGCCGGGCGTCCCCGTGCGGCACTTGCGGCCGCGACGGTGCGGCTGTCCGAGCGCTATCGACGAGGTGGCGCGGCCGCGTCGCCGATCCTTGCGACCGATGCGGATGTGGCCGCCTACGCGGCATATCGAATGCCCGCGACGTATGCCGCATGTGAGCGGGCGCTCGCGCTTTCCTCGTTGTGCTTCGGTGGCCGGATCGACTCGGTGGTCGACCTCGGTGGTGGCACCGGCGCCGGGGCGTGGGCGGCTGCGTCGGTGTTCGAGCCCTCGTCGGTGCGCGTGCTCGACCAGGTGGACGCGGCGTTGAAATGCGGGCAGCGACTGTCCTCGTCCGTGTTCGATGCTCGTTTCGAGACCTGGAGGGTCGGGTCTGCCGTACCGGCCGCCGACCTGGTGATGGCGTCGTTCGTGCTCTCGGAACTGAGCGAGGCGCAGCGGGCTTCCCTGGTCCACGCGATGGGGTCGTCGGCGTCCGAAGCGGTGTTCCTGATCGAGCCGGGCACGCCGGACGGACATCAGCGGATCCTTGCCGCCCGTGCACAACTCGTCGATTCGGGTTGGACGATCGCGGCTCCTTGTCCGCAGTCGAGGGAATGCCCTGTGCGGCAACCTGATTGGTGCCACTTTGCCGCGCGGGTCGAGCGTTCGGCGATGCACCGACAGATCAAGGGTGGCGATCTCAGCTACGAGGACGAGAAGTTCTCGTTCGTGTTCGCCGTCCGCTGCGGTGCTTCGCCGTCCGGTGCGCGCGTGCTGCGGCACCCGGGCAAGCGCAAGGGGTTCGTCGATCTGACCGTCTGTGATGCCGCGGGCGAGACCGGTCGACGGGTCGTCACCAAGAAGCAGGGGGATGCGTACAAGCAGGCCCGCGACCTGCGGTGGGGCGACCCCTGGGTCTGACCCATCCGCCGCATCTGACCATCCGGGCGGCGTCTGGACATCCAGATCACAACGGGTGCCGCCGGCGCTCCCAGTCGTGGCTCGGATGTCCATTCGCGATCCGGATCATCAGATTCGCACAACCCCCAAACAAATCGTTGCTGTTGATGTCGCTCAGGGAGAACGCATTCCGCCGACCGCACTGTCCCGGGAGGGCAGCTACGACATGGTCGGCTCGTTCGTCGCGATGCCGATCGGGATGCTCGTGTTCGGCGTCCTCGCCACTGCCGTCCCGCTCAAGCCGCTGCTGATCGCGTCAGGCGTGCTCTACGCGCTCATCGCGCTGTCGACGCTCGCCGTGCACTCGATCCGGACGATGGAACGGCTTCCCGAGCACGCCGACGAGCCGCTGCTCACCTGACCGGTCAGTCGGCGACGCCGTACAGACGGTCGCCCGCATCGCCCAAGCCCGGGACGATGAAGCCCTGCTCGTTGAGACGTTCGTCGATCGAGCCGGTGACCAGCGTGATTGGGATCTCGAGTTCGGCGAGGTCCCTCTCCATGAACTCGATGCCTTCGGGCGCGCACAGCAGCGTGACCGCGGTGACGTCGTCCGCGCCACGCTCCGCCAGGTAACGAATGGCCATGGCCAGCGAACCGCCGGTGGCGAGCATCGGGTCGAGCACGTAGACCTGGCGGCCGGACAGGTCGTCGGGAAGGCGGTTGGCGTACGTGACCGCTTCGAGTGTCTCCTCGTCGCGCTGCATGCCGAGGAACCCGACCTCGGCGCTCGGCAACAGCCGCACCATGCCTTCGAGCATGCCCAGGCCGGCACGCAGGATGGGCACGATCAGCGGCTTCGGCGATGACAGCTTGATACCGGTGGTGGGGGCGACGGGGGTGCTGATCTCGAACGGCTCGACCCGCACGTCCCTGGTGGCCTCGTAGGCCAGCAGCGTCATCAGCTCCTCGGCCAGGCGCCGGAACGTGGGGGAGTCGGTGCGCACGTCCCGCAGGTAGGTGAGCTTGTGGGCGATGAGCGGGTGATTGGCGACCAGAACACGCATGGACCAGACTCTACGGGTGATCGCCGCCGCCGACGACTGGATGCAGATCGCGCTCGACGAGGCGCGTGCCGCGCTCGCCACTGACGACGTGCCGGTCGGGGCCGTGGTGCTCGATGCGGACGGAGTGGTGATCGGCACGGGACGCAACGCGCGGGTCGCGATCAACGACCCGCTCTCACACGCCGAGATCGTCGCGATCCGTGCAGCTGCTGAGACGCACGGCAACTACCGCCTCGACGACTGCACCCTTGTCGTCACTCTCGAACCCTGCCTGATGTGCACCGGTGCGGTGATGCAGGCCCGCATCCCGAGGGTGATCTTCGGGGCATGGGATGCGAAGGCGGGCGCCTGCGGTAGTGCATGGGACGTCGTGGCGACCAACCGCTCCCCGCACAAGCTGACCGTGGCCGGCGGGGTGCGTGAGGCAGAGTGCGCGCAGTTGCTCACCGACTTCTTCCGCGCACGGCGGCGGCGCAAGGGCTGATTGCGACTCCTCACCCCAGGGCCCACCAAGTGGTGCAGATCACATTTCTATAGGTCAGACTGGTCGCCTACGTCCGACCCCAGGAGTCCGATGAGCAGCCCGACCTTGCCGGTGACGCCAGCCGTCCGTGCTCTCGACGACCTGCGGCACAAGGCCGCGGATCTTGCGCGCCTGCACGAGCAATGGCAGCGCAGCCGGCTGGTCCCTGACGCCCTGCGCCCCGAGGTGGCGCGGGCATGGGCGCGCCACGAGCCCGAGCACCGAGCCGCTCGTTCCATCGGCACGCTCGCTGTCGACCAGGTGCGCGAGCGGCGGGACGCCTCGGTGGTGCTCGCGGCTGCGGTCGAGCCGCTGCGTCAGTTGCTGCTCGACACGGCCGTCGAGTCGAGCAACGAGATGGTCGTCTGCGACACCGACGGAGTCGTGCTGTGGGTCGACGGGCCACGTCCGGTGCGCGCCGAGTCGGAACGGCTGGGGTTCGTCGAGGGTGCCCGCTGGACCGAAGACCTCGTCGGCGTCAATGCGCTCGGCACCGCGCTGACGGAGAGGCGAGCGATCCAGTTGTTCGGCGCGGAGCACTCCAACCCCGACCAGCACCGCTGGGTCTGCACCGGCGCACCGATCCGCGACCCCGCCTCGACCGCGGTCATCGGGGCGATCACGCTGTCCGGGCCGCTCGCGAGCGCCCACCCGCACACCCTCTCGCTGGTGACCAGCGCTGTCCGGGCCGTCGAGTCGGAACTCACGTTGAGCCACCGCCGCTCGCTGCGCGACCTTGCCGGCGCAGACGAGCGCGCCGCGCTGGTCGTCGACAGGTACGGCTGGGTCGCGGCGGCCCGCGGTATCGATGCGCCCGAACGCGTCTGGGCGCCAAGGGGATTCGCTTCCGGTGCGATCTGGTTGCCCGCGTTCGGCACCTTCGAGTGCGTGCCGGTCAGGTCGGGCTGGGCATTGCACCCGACTCAGTCGCCGCAGCCGCAGCTGCGGCTGGTGCGGCACCCGCGTCCGACCCTGGAGGTGGGGGAGGCGCAAGACCCATCGGACGCCGCGAACGCGCGGTTCGCGCTCACCCCGAAGCAGGTGGTGCTGGTCGAAGCGCTCGCGGCCGCGCCGGGCGGACTCGACGTCGCCCAACTGCAAACCGTGCTCGGGGTCGGCAGCGCCGTGTCGGTGCGGGCCGAGATCTCCCGGCTGCGACGCCGCGTCGGCGGACTGCTGGAGAGCCGGCCCTACCGCTTCACCGTGCCGTGCGCGATCGACTGACCGCTGCAACCTTCTGCAACGCTTTCTCGCTGCGCACCTGACTCCTAACGTCGGCGATGTGACCCACATCACCTTCGAAGGAGACCGTGATGACCGATGAACTGAAGACCGCCCAGCAGTGGCTGAGCTCGTTCGAGCAAGCCCTCGGCGGGGACGACGACGCCGCGGTGACCGACCTGTTCGGGCCGGAGTGTTACTGGCGCGACCTGGTGTCGCTGACCTGGAACCTGCATACTGCCGAGGGCGCCGACGAGATCACCGCGATGCTCGACGGCACTGTGAAAGGCCTGCGCCCCAGGAACATTCGTGCGACCGAGGCGGCCGACGCCGACGGGGTGATCGAGGCCTGGTTCGAGTTCGACAACGACGCGTTCAACGGCAAGGGCCTGGTGCGGCTGCGCGACGGCAAGGCATGGACGCTGCTGACCACCTCGCAGGAACTCGTCGACTTTCCTGAGAACCGGGGCACCCGGCGTCCGCTCGGCGCCGAACACGGCAACCCCAACCAGGACAAGAACTGGCTCGACCACCAGAAGGAACGCCAGGCGCGCCTGGGTTACGAGGACCAGCCGTACGTGGTCATCGTCGGCGGCGGTCAGGGTGGCATCGGGCTCGGTGCCCGGTTGAAGCAGCTCGGGGTGCCGACGCTGATCATCGACAAGCACCCGCGTCCGGGCGACCAGTGGCGTGGCCGCTACCACTCCCTGTGTCTGCACGACCCGGTCTGGTACGACCACCTGCCCTACCTGCCGTTCCCGGCGAACTGGCCGGTGTTCACGCCGAAGGACAAGATCGGCGACTGGCTGGAGAGCTACACCAAGATCATGGAGCTCGACTACTGGAGCAACACCGAGTGCGTGTCGGCCGACTACGACGAGTCGACCCAGAAGTGGACCGTCAGGGTGATGCGCGACGGTTCGCCGGTCACCCTCGAGCCCTCGCAATTGGTGCTCGCAACGGGCATGTCGGGTGTGCCGAACATGCCGACCGTGCCGGGCATGGAGACCTTCAAGGGCGAGATCCAGCACTCGTCCCAGCACCCGGGTGGCGACGCGTACGCCGGCAAGAAGGCCGTCGTCGTCGGTTCGAACAACTCGGCCCACGACATCTGCGCCGACCTGTGGCGAGCCGGAGCCGACGTCACGATGCTGCAGCGTTCGAGCACCCACATCGTGCGGTCGCAGTCGCTGATGACCGAGGTGCTCGGCCCGCTCTACTCCGAGGAGGCGCTGGCCAACGGCATCGACCACGACAAGGCCGACCTGATCTTCGCCTCGATCCCGTACAAGGTGCTGCCGGGCGTGCAGAAGCAGGCCTTCGACGTCATCCGCGAGAACGACAAGGAGTTCTACGACGGGTTGGAGAAGGCCGGGTTCATGCTCGACTTCGGCGACGACGACTCCGGTCTGTTCCTGAAGTACTTGCGGCGCGGCTCCGGCTACTACATCGACATCGGTGCCTCCGACCTGGTGGCCAAGGGCGAGATCAAGCTCGTCGCACCGGCGAACGTCGACCACATCGACGAGACCGGGGTGGTGCTCGACGACGGACGCCACCTCGACGCCGACCTCATCGTGTTCGCCACCGGCTACGGCTCGATGAACGGTTGGGCGGCGAAGCTGATCAGCCAGGAGGTCGCCGACAAGGTGGGCAAGTGCTGGGGCCTCGGCTCCGACACGACCAAGGACCCGGGCCCGTGGCGAGGCGAGCTGCGCAACATGTGGAAGCCCACCAAGCAGGACAACCTGTGGTTCCACGGCGGCAACCTGCATCAGTCCCGGCACTACTCGCGCTACCTGTCGATTCAGCTCAAGGCGCGCATGGAGGGGCTCGACACGCCCGTCTACGCCATCCCCGAAACCGTCCACCTGTCCTGAAGGAGCCGTCATGGCCAACGTCCACATCACCGGCGCAGCGCGCGGAATCGGCAAGTCGATCGCGAACCGATTGGCGAGCGACGGACACGACCTGGTCGTGTCCGACCTTCCCGACATGTCCGACGCACTCGAGGCCACCGCCGAGGAGTTGCGGACCCACGGCGGCAAGGTCGTCGCCGCCACCGGTGACGTGTCATCGGCCGACGACGTACGCCGGTTGGTGGCCACGACCGTCGACGAACTCGGGTCGCTCGACGTCATGGTCGCCAACGCCGGTATCGCCCAGACCAAGGCGCTGCTCGAAGTGACTCCCGAGGAATACGACCGGGTGCACGCGGTCAACGGGCGAGGGGTGTTCCTCTGTTACACCGAGGCCGCCAAGCAGATGATCTCCCAAGGCAACGGCGGCAAGATCATCGGCGCGGCGTCGATCGCGGCGCACAAGGGATTTCCGTTGCTCGGTGTCTACTGCTCCAGCAAGTTCGCGGTGCGGGCGCTCACCCAGTCGGCCGCGCAGGAGTGGGCCGAGCACGGCATCACGGTCAACGCCTACTGCCCGGGCATCGTCGACACGACGATGTGGGAGGAGATCGATCGCGATCTCGGCGCGATCAACAACGTCGGCAAGGGCGAGTCGATGAAGGCGATGGCCGCAGGCATCGCACTCGGACGCGTTTCGACCGGCGATGACGTCGCCAAGCTGGTGTCGTACCTGGCTGGCCCCGACTCGGACTACATGACCGGGCAGTCGGTGCTGGTCGACGGTGGAATGGTCTTCAGTTAGGTCTTCAGTTAGTCAGACGGCAAACGGAACGAGGCGCCCGCATCGCTGCGGGCGCCTCGTTCCATCTGGCGGGGTTCCGACGAAAGTCTGGTGACCTGCGTAGTTGGCACCTGCCGAGTTGGTGGTTGCACGGGCAACGGCGCTCCGTTGCACACGCACGGAAGGCGGTGAGGCCCTGCGGGTCCAAACAGTGGCAACGCGCGGGAGTTGGCCTAGACGTCTCAGCTTCGACCGTCACGGTGGGCCAGTGGCTGGGTGAGCCCTTCCAAGAAGGCGCTGCCGCGACCGTGCGTGGCCAGGAGCGCCGGGACGACCGGGTCGCCCAGGTTGGTCTTGGTGAGGATGTCGTCGAGGGAGACGAGGACGTCCATGACGGATCTGGGGTCGAACTGGCCGATCTGCTTCTTGGTTTTGTGACGGGCGTTGTTCGGGGTGAGCCCGGCGTCGATGACGGAGTGTCGCCACAGCCGGGCGTGGTGGGCGCACCGGTTCCGGACGTACACGAGGGCTTTGACTCTGGAGTGGAAACCGGCCTTGGCGATGCCGAGCTCTTCAGCGATCACGGGGTGCAGAGTGCCGCCGGCCGCACGTTCGACGCACTTGGAGAGTGTGCCGAACGAGAACGCTTCGACTGCGGACCAGACCGGAAGATCCGCGTACGGGTCGGAGGCGTTGTTGTCGCGGTAGCGGAGGATGAACCGTTCCCGGCTGCGGTTCAGGTCAGCCCGGCACGACTCGGCAAGGGATTCTGACGTGGCGGCTCCCGAGAAGAACGAGTCCTGCAAGTAGGTGGCGTGCGAGTACGTGTCTCGCCCGAGGACGTACGCGTAGGTGGTGCGTAGCGCGATCTCGACCCGTCCGAGCCCGGCCATCAGCAGATCCCGCAGGGCTTCGTCGGCTTCGTACAGCGCCCACACGTCAGCGAACGTAGCCCCCGCCACGAAGGAGTTGTTCCCGTCGTGTGGCGCGGCTTGGAAGTACCGTGCGTACCCCATGAACCGGTAGTAGTTGACTCTGGACAGCCGCTCCTCGCACACGTCGGTGTCGCTGATCTCGAGCCCGCGCTGCTGGAGCAGGGACACTTGGTCGGGCCAGGACAGCCAAGGCTTCATGGAGGCATCGAAGCACAAAAAAGGCCCCTCCCATTTGAGCTTCTACGAGAGGCTTGGGAGGGGGGCGATTGGCCGCAACACTACGGCGGTTGCGACGGAAGGTCAACTGACAGGTGGGGCGGCGGCCCCGCGCTGAGCGTCTTGCAGAACGTCCGGTGGAGGTCTTGAAGGGCCACCGCAGCCCCGCCCGGCCAAGGGGATGGCGCCCTCGCCTTCAACGAACGAGCCTGCTGGCGACGTTGGTCGTGCCGAGCGCGCGGGTACGCGGTTCAACGCACCGTGGGGCCCCCGTCGCGGAGCCCCTTCCTCAGCGCACCGAGGGCAGTCGTGTCGTCCTCGTTGTAGGCGACCAGCCGCGCCCGCGCCTGGTCAGCTTCAGGCCCGGAAGCGCGGGCCATGTCGATCCAGGTGAGGGTGTCGGCCCCGCTTGCGCCCACCGTCCGCCAGGTTGCCCCGAACGTCGCGGCGACCGCCTTGAGCGACGTCCCGGCCACCCCGTCGAAGTGGTCTCGAACAACCTTGAGCAGATCCACCATGTTGTCTTCGAGCGCGCCGATCCGCTTGTCCCCTGACAGCACACGTTGGAGGTTCGCCGGTTCGGTCGGGCCGTAGTGGTAGATCCCGATTGAATGCCCGGCATGTCGGGCGTTGGCGGTGACTTGTGAGATCCAGCCGACGAACTCGTCCGCGAGTTGCGCCTCTTCTGTCTGCCCGTAGTCCGTGCTCCAGTTCGCAAATGCTCGGTACGTCCCGTCCGGGTCGTCGGGTCCGGTCAATGTCGCTCCCCACAGGTAGACGTGCCCGTCCTTGTGTTCGCAGTCGATGTCGATGCTCACGTCCGTGAGTGGTAAGCCGATATCACCATTGGTTACGCGGGCGAGTGCGGTACCTGAAGCGCGCACCTCGTCCCGTCTGACGGCGACGTCGGAGAACGCAGGCGTCGGGGCGGTGCCGGGCCCCACAACACGATCGAACGCCGCGTTCAGTTCAGTGGCCAGGTCCGCGAGGGCCGACACTGCGGCGATCGTCTTCAATGTCTCGCCCGCTTGCGAGATCGTGGCGGTCCAATGCGCACGCGCCGCCAGCCATTCGGGTAAGACCCGATAGTTGCTGACCATGAAGGACCACACGCCGTGTGGTATTCCCGTGATGGTGCGCCCGTTCGCGAACCGCAACGTGGTGCCGACCAGTTCGGCAGCGCCGACCGGACCGTGGCCCTTGCCTTCCCATTTCAGCCCAGTTGTCGGCGCTTCCTTCCGCCATGCGGTGCGGGTCCTCCGTCCGAGCGCGGCAACGTCGGCGGCGAGACCCTCGTCGTCGGTTAGTGGTACGCGCGGCGCGGAGGCTTCCAGTTCGGGCCAGTACCGTTCGGCGTATGCGGGCGCGGACAGGATGGCGAGCGTGTAGTCGTATGCGTTTTGGGCCGGGTCGAGCGATTCGGGAAATACGCGGTGCGCCCACCCAAGCGCCGCGTCGCTTAGACCGCAGCGGCGCCCGCCGACGATCGTGCGACCATCGTCTGGTTGGCCGTCGCCTGGTAGCCAAAGCGGGAACACGCCCTTACCGCCCGCCTGTCCTTTGAACGAGTGCTGGTCCGGTAGCAAGTCGGTGTGGATCGCCAGCGGGCCAGCACCCAGATCCCGCGGGAGGGAGATGAGCGTCGGCACGTCACCGGCCGCGTAGACGGCGTGCAGTTCGTCGCGGTACCAGTCGATCCACGCCGGGTCGTCATACACGTGTCGGCTGTCGAGGGGCCGGTAGAGGGCTTTGCGGACCTTGCCAGTGCTGAGCTTGTTCTTGTCGGGCACCGCCTTCTTCGATCGTGTGGACTGCGCCGTGGACCAGCCGGCCCGTCGTTGCGGGTCTGTGAGAGCAGCCCACCTGCCGAGGTTCCCGCCCTTGATAACAGGCGCGGATGGTTTGGCCCGAACTTCCGAGTAGACACCGTCACGGTCGACTGCCCACGGGGAGTACTCGCTAGTGTCGCGGGCCGACTGGATCCCGGTGAACGGGTCGTACCGGAACATTTCGGTCAGGGTCGGCGCGTCCGCAAGCGCGGCGGGCCAGTGGACCGGGACGAAAAGGTCGTCGCCGTCGACGGTCTCGAACGCGGACGCATCGAACGGGTCAGCGAGTGCGGCCAGCTTGTCGGCCTTTTTGCCGAACATGCGTCGATACCGGACGGTTGGTTCCCCGTGGAACGTCTTGTCGAACACGAGCCAGACAATCGCCACGCCCGTCTGGATACCGAACACGTTCACGTCGCCTCCAGCGAACGAGCGGGCCCCGGAACCGCCTCGCGCGTCACCGCCTAGGTCGTACACCCACACTTCCTTCACGCCCTTGCGGACAAGGCGGCGCAGGCCGACCAGGCTCGGGCCGATGATCCATGTGCGGTTGGTGACGTAGGCGACGATGCCGTGGTTCGTGGTCGTGTCGATGGTCGGCAGTTGTGCCGTGGCCTGCCGGTCCTTCGGGTCGCGCAATGCCCACAAGGACCAGGCCCAGAACGCGACGTACAAGTCTGTCGCGGATTTCAGGTCGGCCCGCCGGTCAACGGGGGTCGCGTTGACGACCTCCTGCATAAGGGCTGCCGCGAACACATCCCAGCCGCCGTTGGCGGTCTTGACCCGCTCATACGGTGGATTGCCGAGGATGACGAGGATTTCCTCGCCCGTCTTGATCCAGTCGGCACGTTGACGCTCTGCGAGTATCTCGTCGCCAGCGGGCCCGAACCCCGATACGGGTAGTTGGCCTGACTCGGGCGCGGCGAGTGTGTCAGCGAGGTAGATCGGGAGGCGTTGGGTCGGCGGGACTCCTTGTGCGGCTAGGAGTGCTTCGAGGCGCTGGTGCGCGATCGTGTAGGGGCCGGGGAACAGCTCGAAGGCGGACGTGCGGGTGGTCAGGACCTCGCTAACGACTTGGTCGGTCGGCAGCCCGGACTTGCCAGCTTCGTGCGCGATCTCGTTGGCAAGTCCGAGGAGGAACGTGCCGGTCCCTGTTGCGGGGTCGAGGAATCGCGCGTCCTCGTCAAGAATGCCGTCGGGTCGGGAGAGCGCGGTGCGGATGAGTTCGTCTACGCCGGAGACGATCTGTTGGACGATTTCTACGGGTGTGTAGTAGACGCCGTTCGCCTCGCGGGCGGCTTGGTCATACCGACGGAAGAACGGCTCGTAGGCATGAACGATGGGATCCGGTACGTACTTGCGGCGACCCTTCTGGTGCGTGGTCGAAGTGAACAGCGTCGGAGGGATGAGGTTGACGGTGCGGCACAATTCTTCGAGGAGAGGCTTCAGGGTGGCGACCTGCGATTGCGGGGACCATAGGATCGCGAGACACTGCGCGAGGAGGGGGTGGACCCCGGGTTTCAGGCCGACCTGTTGGGTGAGGCTGATGTCCTGGCCGGATTCCAGGTGCCACAGGAGCGCCCCGAAAGCCGCGATCTGTACGTAGGAGTCCACGAACTTTTCCCAGGTGAATGGCTGTCCGTTGCGGTAGAGGAGTGCCCCGAAGTCGCTGCGGAGTTGGTTGAGGTGCGAACCGGCGTTGGAGGGGCCGAGCTCAATGAGGGCGAGTTTGATCGCCTTGGCTCGGGACGCGAGCGCGACGACCGCCGTGTCGACCTTGGTGTAGTCGCCGAGCTGGAAGGACGCGAACAGGCCGAGCAGGTCGTGGAGGTCGTCCAGTGCTTTCGGGTCGGTGGGCAGGATCGTGTCGGTGGTGAACGTGTCCCGCTCAAAGGTGGCCTTCTTCACCCGTCGGCTGTCCTGGTACAGCTCCCATTGCCAGCCGTCGGTCAGGATCAGGTTGTGTAGGCCAGCGACGAACAGTTCACGCTGCTTCTTGTCGTGGCCTTTGAGGTCGGTAAGGTCCTTGCCGGTCACTGCCTTGAACTCGATCCAACCGAGCAGTTCGTTGCCGCTGTCCACGCGGAAGTCTGGGATTCCAAAGTCAGTTCCGGCCTGCTGTGACACGTGCAGGGTGCGTGCCGTGACCGCTGGGAGTGCAGCGGACAGGAAGTTGTCAAGCTTGCCGGTCACGCTGAGTTCCGCGGACGCGCCGGGGATCGCGAGGGTGGATTTGCACTCGGATACGAACGCGGCAAACAGATCCGGAACTGACTCGTTGGGCATGTGCGCGTGTCCCTCCTGCGGCTGGTGCCACAATGTAATCGCTTGCCTCCGCGTATTCGGCCGTTCGATTCGGTTTCGCGGGTTCGGTGATGAGTATCGGACGGCGGCACGGAAATGCTCGCGGTTCCGCGAGTGTACGTGTCAGGGAGCCGCAGCTTCGCCTCGCCATTCAGCTGGGGTCGACGCCGGTGAGTTGGGCGTACGCCTCGCGGATGCTGCTCAAGGCGAAGGGGAGCCGGTCCGCGATGTGCATCAGGAGGTTGTGGAGGTCGGCCAGGTCTTCGTCGGTGATGATGCCGTCGAGGAGGTCTCCGAGGAGTTCGAGGACGCCTTCTTGCATCAGCCCGTCGCATACGCTGACGTATTCGAGCGCATGGTCGAGCTCAGCGACGACCGTGTCGTCGGCGGCCAGGGATGCTTGGTGTTTTAGGGCTTGGAGTTCCCGCTTCTTGCGTTGTCGGAACTCTGCGTGGGCGAAGGCGTCTCGGGCGCGTCGTGCTTCGGTCCGGCAGGTGTCTGAGCAGAACGCGCGTCTTGGGGGTGGGACGGGTTTCCCGCAGCGGGCGCAGCTGCGGGGTGTCCTCATGGTGTGTGCCTACCGGGCACCAACCGCCACCGTCAACGGGTACACGCCGTCAAGCGTGAAGTGATGACGTCATCACTTGGGTCCTCGGACGGGAACCCTGGCGCGCATGACGCACTCGTCGCTTCATCCGGTCGGTCAGCGGATCACGCTGCCCGCCGCCGGCGCCTGCGGGCGCGACGCGACCCGGTTGATTCCGGGCGCGCTGGAACGGAGTGTGCTGGAGCGGGGCGGGTCAGTCGCGGTTGGGTTGGCTGACCGGCCAGAGGCTGACGCCCAGGGCGGCTTCGAGCCGCGCGAGGACTCGTGTTTCGACGCGGGTGCTGCCGGTGCGGACGGCGTGGACGGTGCCGACGGAGACGCCGGCGGCTCGAGCGACGTCCCGCGTGGAGAGCCCGTGTCTGGTCATGTGCCCGTCGAGGGTCGCGGCGATGTGTTGGGTGGTGCGGTCGACGGCAGCGTCGAGGTCGTCCGCGGTCGCGCGGCGCGTCTCGTCGTGGTTGCCGGGGTCGGTCACCCGCTCAGGGTACGGGTCCTGCAGGTGGGGTTGTCCCGTCCGTCGGGTTCGTGGGGTTGCGTCGGGGTCGGGATGGACGGTTCCATGGGTGTTCAGCAGAATGAACACTTGGGAGGTTGTGGCGCGTGGAACCCTCATCTGGCCGTCGGCCATGTGGGCAACCCACTTCCTCGACTGCCGACCACGCCACTGCACCCACGACCTTCCCCTGCCGTCCTGGTGGACACGCATGAGCGGCCGCGGCATCCCCATGGCGTCGAACCGCGACGACGCGCTCCGCGCCGGGATCCGTCTCGCTCACCGGTTCAAAGGCAACCCGCCCCTTCCGGCGCCCCAGAGGGAGTTCGCCCGCGACCTCGTGATCGACGTCCTGCCTTCAGCGCCGCAACCCGTCTCCAGCGCGTGGGTCCGCCACACCCTCGCCGCCGTCGGCACGTTCACCCGGTGGGTCGTCATGGACGGGCTGCCCCTCGACCGGGACGTCGTGCTGACCGAGGAGGTCATCACCCGCTGGGTGCACGTCGGTCTGGCGGACAGGACGAACGGGACACGCTCGACCTATCAGACCCGGCTCGAGATCATCCGCTGTCACTACCGCGGCATCGAGTGGGTCGGCAGCAGGTACCCGACCATCGGGAAAGACGACCCAGGCATGCCGTTGACCCCACAGGCCGAAGCCGACCTGTGGTTGTGGTCCACGAACCTGCGCCGCGTCACGTGGCGGCAACGCGTGGGCGCTTCACTCGCCCTCACGCTCGGGTGCGGACTGACCCGGTACGAACAAGGCCGGGTCGCACGTGAGGACGTGACCCGTGACGATCACGGCGTCCACGTCACCGTGGCCTCGGTCCGCGCGGACATCCCGCCGCGGGTCGTCACCTGCCGCCGCTCGTGGGAGACACGCCTGGCAGCGTTGACGCTCGCGACCGAGCCCGGCCATCTGATCGCGTCACCGTGGCGGACCATCCCACAGACCGACGCGGGGTTCGACCAGATGTTCGCGACCGTCAACCGGCAGTCCCCGCCCCCGGCCCGCTGGAACCACCAACGGCTCCGCAACACCTGGTTCGCCCGGCACCTGACCGTTGGCACGCCCATCCCGGTCCTGCTCGCCGCCGGAGGGGTCACCTCCCTGCAGACTCTGACCCGGCTGCTGCCCCTCCTGCCTGACGTGGACTCTCACGCCGCGGCGACCTGGTTGCGAGACGCGCCATGAGCCGTTCCAGCAGCCGACGGCGCGGGAAGCCCACGACCGGAACGACGGGACGTGAGCTGCGCCAACAGGTCGCCACCCCGCCCGGTCTGGGCTACCGCTCGGTCCTCGCGCGCGTCGGGCGCCCACCTCTGGACGAGACCGTCCGCATGTCAGCGTTCGGGCTCGTCACCTTGTCCCGACCGACCCTGTTCGATGACGACGAGGTGCGGGACGTGGCCGCGCTCATAGACTGGTCCGGGCTGCCCGACTGGGTCCAAGCCAGGATCGACGCGCTGAAGACGAAACCGGGACGCCCGTGCGTGCTCCCGATCCGGGCTCTCATGGTTGGGCTGCTCCTCGCGCCGCGCGACAACAGGGGACTGCTGCTGACCGAGGTGACCGAGATCCTGTACCGCCGGATCCGCCCGTCCGTCCAGGCTGAGCTCGGGATCGCCCCGGCGGCCCGGCAGGGCGAGGCGCGGACACGGGAACGGCGTGCCCGCGACGCGGAGTACGGGCGGGTGCAGCGCGCGTTCGCGCGGCTCCGCGCCGTCATGGACCCGTCGATCCACCGGAAAGGCAGGGTCATGCCGTGGACCGAACTCGTCCAGCACGACCGGCAGCTCACTCCCGACGAGCAGTTGGAGATGCAAGCCGTCCTCGACACGTTCTCCAACACGCTGCTCGCAGCCACGTTCGCGGCACTCCCGGACGCCACCCTCGACGCGTACGACGGCTCCGCAGGCGTGGACGCCACACCCATCCGGCTCCACGCACGCTTGCGTGGAGCAGACTCCACCATCGCCGCGTCCGACCCGGACGGCGGCGTCTACAAACGCACCGGCGACCACTCCGAAGGACCGACACCCGTCAAGGGCGACCGTCGCAGGAAGACGGACAAGACCATGTTCGCGATGGACCTTCACCTGATGGTCTCCGCAGACCCGACCCTCGGGCCGTTCCAGTACATGCCAGCGTTGGCCCTGGCGATGACGCTCGACCGTCCTGGGGTCGACCCCTCCGGTGCGACTCGTCGCCTGGTCTCCGTCCTCGCAGAACGGGGACACACGCCCGGCTACCTCGCCGGGGACGGCCTGTACACCAACCAGAACCCGAACGACTTCCAGATCCCCGCACGCCAAGCCGGCTGGAAACTCGTCCTGCCCTACGGGAAAGACCAGACCGGGAAGCAGGTCACCCACCCCAGCGGAGCCGTCATGGTCGACGGCACCTGGGTCTGCCCTGCGATCACCGGAGACCTCGCCGACGCGGTCGCACGGTTCCGCGCTGAGCAAATCACCCACGAGGAGTTCCTCGCCGCGGTGGCGAAACGCAACGACTACCGGATGCGCCTGCACGCCAAGAACGACGACACCGGCAACCTCCGCCTCCGCTGCCCCGCAGCCGGTGACGCGCCCACCGCGAAGTGCGTCCTGAAGCCACGCTCCGAGGAGCCCCGCCCCATCACCTTGACCGCCTCCGGGCAGAAGTTCGACGGCCGGCCACGCATCGTCCCCGGCCCCGACATCAACCGCGACCACCCGCCCCAGGTCTGCGCGTCCGAGACCATCACGGTCGACGGCGAGGTCGGCGCGAAGTTCGATCAGCACCTCCCGTTCGGCACACCCGCGCACACGCACGTCTACAACGCGCTGCGCCAGTCCCAGGAGGGCTACCACGGGTTCGCGAAGGACGAAGCCCGCGAAGCCCTCGGAACCTCTGGCCGTCGTCGCGTCCCCGGCAAGGCAGCCCAGTCCGTCTTCGCCGCGTTCATCCTCGCCGCCGCCAACCTCCGCAAGATCACCGCGTTCTACGCGAAAGCCGAACCCGACGCCGCTGGCCGGCTCTGCGTCCGACGCCCGGATCAGTCAGTCGAACGGACCCTGAACCCGCCCGGCGAAGCCCCACCCGACCAACCCGACCAAGCCGACGCCGACGAGGACGCCGCCTGACCCGGAACCCCGCAGGGAACGGGCGGCTGGTGCTGCGCCCGAGGGCCATCCCGGCCCCAATCAGCCTCCGCGGAAGGGCCCAGAGGGGCACTCGCGGCCCCTCCACCCCCGAATCCCAGTATGACGAAGGCTCCCGGACCATTGATGGTCCGGGAGCCTTCCTCTTGGATCGACTTTCATCGACCCAGGACGTCATTTTCATTGACGCCCCCTGGCGGTGGCGGAGGGATTTGAACCCTCGGTGGGGGTTAACCCACAAACGCTTTCGAGGCGTTCTCCTTAGGCCGCTCGGACACGCCACCGCCGAAGAACATACCCGACGGTCGACGTTCGGCCCAAACCGGCACACTGGACGGGTGGAGCACGAAGACATCGTCCGGCTGCGGCGGGCGCGTGATCGGATGGATCGCGACTACGCCCAGCCCCTCGACGTGCCCGCTCTCGCGGCCGATGCGCTGATGTCGGTCGGCCATTTCCAGCGCTCGTTCAAGAAGGCGTACGGCGAAATGCCCTACTCCTACCTGATGACCCGGCGGGTCGAGCGCGCCCAGGCGCTGCTGCGCATCGGTGAGTTGAGCGTCACCGACGTCTGCATGGCGACCTCAGGCCAGCATCGAGGAGTCGATCTCGGCGATCGAGGTGACGCCGGTGGTGGCCATCATGAGGTCGAGTTCGGCACGGAAGTGTTCGAGCACCTCACGCACCCCGTCCGCACCGGCGATCGCGAGCCCGTAGACGTAGGGGCGGCCGATGCAGACCGCTGACGCGCCGAGCGCCAACGCCTTGTAAACATCTGCACCACAACGGATTCCGCTGTCGAACAGCAGCGGGACGCGTCTATCGACAACGGGGACGATCGCCTCCAGCGCATCGAGGGAGGCGATCGCTCCGTCAACCTGCCGGCCGCCGTGGTTCGAGACGATGATCCCGTCGACACCCGCCTCCAGTGCCAGCCGAGCGTCCTCGACGGACTGCACACCCTTGACCAGGATCGGCAGGTCCGTCATCTCCCGCAGCGTCGCCAGGTCGTCCCAGGTCAGATCGGTTCGGGAGAAGACCTCCAGGAAGGTCTGGACGGCGGCGCGTGGATAGGGCGAGCGGAGGTTCTCGCGGAACTCGCCGGGATAGTGCTTGGTGATCGAGAGCAGCGAGCGCACCGCGGCCGGGGTCGGTCGTCCGTCGGGCTGTTTGCCCGGCCCGCCGTTCACGCGCTGCTCGACCAGGTCCCGGAACGCCGGGTCGGACGTGTACTGCGCGATGCCGAGACCACGGGCGAACGGCAGGTACGCGCGATCGAGGTCGAGCGTGCGCCAGCCGAGCACGGTCGTGTCGAGCGTGACCACGATCGCGCCCGCACCGATGGCCTCGGCCCGTCGCACGAACGACTCGACGACGGACGTCTGGTTGCTCCAGTAGAGCTGGAACCAGCGCGGGTGATCGCCGAGTTCGGCGGCGATCTGCTCCATCGGCACGGACGCCTGCGAGGAGATGATCATCGGCACGCCCGCGGCCTTCGTCCCGCGCGCGACGGCGAGATCGGCATCGGGATGTGCCATCTGCGCCACACCGATCGGGGCTGTCAGCAAAGGGGAGGGGAAATCTCTGCCCAGCAGGGAGATCGACTGTTCCCGGCGGCTCACGTCGCGCAGCATTCGCGGCACGATGCGGTGCCGGTCGAAGGCGGCACGGTTGGCGTCCATCGTCGACCCGGATCCGGCACCGGTCTGCACGTAGTCGCGTGCCGGCGGGCTCATCGCCTTCAACCCCGCGCGCTCCAGCGAGTCGGCATGGGTCGGCACCGATGGCGTCCGACCGAACACGCCCGCTGAGTAGATTCGCGACTGGATCTCGCGCCCGAAAGGCAACTGGGTCATCTCGGGGCCTCCTGGTTCAGCAGCCGGGTGGGGTGGTGCTGGTGGTCGGCGCGGGGGTGTCGATCGTCGGGAAGGCATCACCCAGAACGACGTCGATCGAGTCGTCGTCGCGTCCGTCGGTCATGCTCTGGGCACCCGGCACGAGGGGTTGCACGAACTGCTTCGCCTTGGCTGCGCCCTTCGGGCCGAACCGGATCTGGCCGACCGTCTTCAGCTTCATCTGGTACGGGTCGTTGCTCACAACACCGACGGTGAAGTGGTGCGCCTTCAGCGCTTTTGCCGTCTCCTTGGCCTTGCCCTGGCCGCTGGAGGCGTTGTAGACGTTCAGGACGAACCCGGCGTTGGCGTGCACGACCTTCGTGGGTGAGCAGCTCGCCGGCTTCTGGGGCGGGCGACTACCCGGGATCATCCCGGTGGTGTACGCCGCCGCGTAGGCCGATCCGAGCACGACGGCCAGTCCGACCCCGATGAGCACCATGAGGGAACGCCTGCGCTTGCGGTCGCGGGCGTGGGCGCGTCCGGTCGATTGTGCGTACTTCATGAGATCGGCACCATCAGATCACGTGGACGCGTGCGTGCAGCGGCGATCGGTGCCCATGTCGGTGGGCATGTCGATCCGTAACGACACCCCAGGCCGTGATCGAAGGACGGGCGCACTTCGCTCACGGCCTGGGAGATCACCGCGCCAGTCTAGGTCGGCTGGTTCCGGCGGCTCGCCTGTGTTCGGATGTGATCTGAGTCTAGAGTCGTCGCCGTGAGCGAATCTGCGACGCAACTCGACCAGATCAAGTCCGGGTACGGCTTCGAGGGCCTGGCCCTCCAGCTCGGGGTGGCGATGGACGAAGACACCCCGCGTCCCGACGCGCCGGTGCGCCTGCCACTGGCGATGATGAACCGCCACGGCCTGGTCGCCGGCGCGACCGGAACGGGCAAGACCAAGACATTGCAGTTGATGGCCGAGCAGTTGTCGAACCAGGGCGTTCCGGTCTTCATCGCCGACATCAAGGGCGACATCTCCGGACTGGCGACGCCGGGCGAATCGAGCGAGAAGCTGCTCGATCGCACGCAGGGCATCGGGCAACAGTGGACCGCGACCGCTTACCCGACCGAGTTCCTCACCCTCGGCGGACGGGGCAAGGGCGCCCCGGTCCGCGCCACCATGACCTCGTTCGGACCGACTCTGTTGGCGAAGGTGCTCGGTCTCAACGACACCCAGGAGTCCAGCCTCGGCCTGATCTTCCACTACGCCGACAAGCGCGGACTGACGCTGCTGGATCTCAAGGACCTGCAGGCGGTCATCAAGCACCTCGTCTCGGACGAGGGCAAGGCCGACCTGAAGGAACTCGGCGGCCTCTCTTCCGCGACGGCCGGCGTCATCCTGCGCTCGCTGATCACGTTCTCCGACCAGGGCGCCGACGTCTTCTTCGGTGAACCGGAGTTCGACACGGCCGATCTGATGCGAGTTGCGCCGGACGGAAAGGGGGTCATCACGTGTCTTGAACTTCCGCAGGTGCAGGACCGTCCCGAACTCTTCTCCACGTTCCTCATGTGGCTGCTCGCTGACCTTTTCCAGGACCTTCCCGAGGTGGGTGACGCGGAGAAGCCGAAGCTGGTCTTCTTCTTCGACGAGGCGCACCTGCTGTTCAAGGACGCGTCGAAGGCGTTCCTCTCCTCGATCGAACAGACGGTGAAGCTCATCCGATCCAAGGGTGTCGGCATCTTCTTCGTCACACAGACGCCGAAGGACGTGCCGGAGGCCGTCCTCGCCCAACTCGGCAACCGCGTCCAGCATGCGTTGCGCGCGTTCACCCCGGACGACCAGAAGGCGCTCACCCGCACCGTCCGCACCTTCCCGACGAGCGAGTACGACCTGGAGGAACTGCTCACCACCCTCGGCACCGGTGAAGCCGTCGTCACCGTCCTGAGCGAGCGCGGTGCACCGACGCCGGTGGCCTGGACGCGGATGCTAGCGCCGACCTCGCTCATGGCGCCGTCGTCCGAAGCGACGATGGATCAGTTGGTCTCCGCGTCGCCCTTCAACGCCAAGTACGGCGCCGCGGTCGATCGCGAGTCGGCGTACGAGATGTTGAACAAACGGATGGAGGCGGCGCCGGAACCCGCAGCCGCAGACCCGGAGCCGCCCGCGCCGGCAGCTCCGCCCGCCCGGCGGGCCGAGCAGGAACCGGGAGTGGTCGAGCAGGTGGTGAAGTCGAGTGCCTTCAAATCGATGCTTCGTTCGGCCGGCACCGTCATCGGACGCGAGATCACCCGAAGCCTGTTCGGGACGGCTCGGCGTCGTCGCTGACCGCTGGTTCTGATCAGCAGCCCGGCGGTCTGGAACTCGGTTTCGCCGGAGCCGGAGTCGCCTCGGCGGCGGGCACCAACTCCTCGAACTTGCTGCCCAGCATGACGTCGACGGTCTCGTCCTTGCGACCGTCCTTCACCAGGCGTGCGCCCTTGATGGACAGTTGCACGCGGCGCGCGGCCGGCTCGCCGAATTCGCCGTGCCGAATGATCGCGGTGTCGTCGGGGAAGTAGCCGCCGTTGGGGTCATTGCCGTTGGCTGCGACCTGGAAGCCACGCTCGCGCAACCCGGCAGCGACAGTGCCGGACAGTCCGCCCTTGAACGTCGTGTTGTACACCCGCACGGTCACCTTCTGCGCGGGCGGCGGCGGCACCGGCACGAACTTGAACGAGTCGCCCAGGACAAGGTCGACCGTCGGGTTGCTCCGGTCGTCCTGGTACAGGACGGCGTTCTGTACCTGGGAAGCGAGATTCAGCGCGACCTGGCGGCCGTTCCTGCCGTGGCGGATCTCCGCGGTACGCGGTTCGGGTCGGCCGTCGGGGTTGGGGTCGTTGCCGGTCTTCAGCACGTGAGCGCCACGCCAGGTCAGTTCACCCGCGGCCTTCGAAGCCAGGCCGGAGGTGGCGCTGGCGTTGTAGATGTTGAGGTAGATCTGGGAGAGCGGCACCGTGAACGACGGTTTCGGCAGTGTCTTCGGGCACGCAGCGGTCGCACGGGGTTTCTGGGGTGCGGGGTCGTCGCTGCACCCGGTGACGAGGACGGCGATGCCGACGACGAAGCCGACGCATGCCAACCGTCGGTCGTGCATTGTCGTCCCCTTCACGATCGCAGTCACAGCCAGCGTGATTGTTTCACGTCCGGCTCGTGCCCGTGCCCGGGACACGTCCGGGCGGCTCGTCGGTCGAGTCAGGCTCATGAGTCGCGGCTTTCAAATGGATTTGGCAGGAACTCCCCGAGAGCCGCGGCGGTGGTGGGCGAAGACTTTGCTACGGTCGTCCCGGCTTCCGGGGGAGGCGAGCCCGAACGAATGGTCGTCCAGAGCGATAGTGAGGGTGAACCCGCAGCGCGGGTGCTTCCCGAGGAGGTTTGCAGTGCGTATCTCGGAACTGTCCGAGGTGACGGGGATGCCCATCGCCACTTTGAAGTTCTACCTGCGCGAGGGGGTGCTGCATCCCGGCGAAGCGCAGGCCAAGACCCAGTCCTTCTACGACGACTCCCATGTGGAGCGGGTCAGGCTCGTCCGGGCGCTCACCGAGGTCGGGGGACTCTCGATCGCGGCCACGAAGATGGTCGTCGACGCGATGAACGACCCGCAGGTCGACCGGCTCAGCCTGCTCGCGACCGCCCAGAAGTCACTTGCCCCACCGGTGATCGTCCCGCGGCGCGAGCACCCACTCGCCCGGCAGCTGTTGGACAAACTCGGGTGGGAGTACAGCGACGGTGACCGGATGGTCGATCTGCTCGAGCGCCAGCTGGAAGTGGCCGCCGAGGCCGATGTGGGTATGACGATGGCGCACATGGTGGGCCTTGCTCGGCTGGCCCACGACATCGCCGAGGTCGACATCTCCCTCGTCCCGGACGACGCGACCCTCGCCGTCCGTAACACCGTGCTCGGCACTGCAGTCTCCGACAAGTTGCTGATCACGCTGCGCCGACTCGCGCAATCCGATGTCGCCCGGCGTGCCGGCGCCGAGACGCCCCAGTTGGAGCCGATTTCGGACTGAGCGTCCGGCCCGGTATCCTCGACCGGCCTGGAGGATTCGCATAGTGGCCTAGTGCGCACGATTGGAAATCGTGTTGGGGATGAAACCCCTCGCGGGTTCAAATCCCGCATCCTCCGCGTGGTGATCGCAGTGATCACGAACAAGCCCCCGGCACTTCGGTGCCGGGGGCTTGTTCATGTTCAGGGCCCAACGGGCATGAAAGGACCCCTCGCGCACCTGAAAGAGCTCACCTGCCCTTGCTGCATTCCTGCCCTGGGGGAGTTCAGTGAGGTATCACCACACGAGGGGTCTGCTGAGGAGTTTAGAACAGGCGCGCGCCCAGGCCCAATCGCGGTGCCGTGGCGGCACCCGGGTGAGTCGACGGCCAGGCACACGGAGGCGGGCGGCTCGAGCCGTCAGCGAGGTACGAGCGACGAGTCGAACGCCGAAGGAGCGTCCAGAGGACAAACTGCTCTTTCAGGTGCCCGACGGGTCCCTTCATTTCCCCTTCCTGGCGTTCGTCCCCAGCTTGGGTCGACCGGTGTGGGCTGTCGGTCCTGCGGCATAGAGTGACTGGGTGAGCACAGCCCTCTACCGTCGTTACCGCCCGGAGACGTTCGCCGATGTGATCGGGCAGGAGCACGTCACCGAGCCGCTGATGCAGGCCCTGCGCACGGGGCGGGTCAACCACGCCTACCTGTTCAGCGGTCCGCGCGGCTGCGGCAAGACGACCAGCGCGCGCATCCTGGCCCGCTGCCTCAACTGCGAGCAGGGGCCGACGCCCACGCCGTGCGGCACCTGCGAGTCGTGTGTTGCGTTGTCGCGCAAGGGAGCCGGCACGGTCGACGTCATCGAGATCGACGCGGCCAGCCACGGAGGTGTCGACGACGCTCGCGACCTGCGCGAGCGTGCGTCCTACGGCCCGGCGCAGAGCCGGTTCAAGATCTACATCATCGACGAGGCGCACATGGTGACGCCGCAAGGCTTCAACGCGTTGCTGAAGATCGTCGAGGAACCGCCGGAGCACGTGAAGTTCATCTTCGCGACCACCGAGCCGGAGAAGGTCATCGGCACGATCCGTTCGCGCACCCACCACTACCCGTTCCGTCTGGTTCCGCCGGCGCGGCTGGCCGAGTACATGGAGGGCCTCTGCGCGACCGAGGGCGTGGCCGTGGAGCCGGGAGTCCTCTCGTTCGTCACGCGTGCCGGTGGTGGGTCGGTCCGTGACTCGCTCTCGGTGCTCGACCAGTTGATCGCCGGTTCGACCGATGACGGGCTCACCTACGCCGGTGCTGCCGCGTTGCTGGGTTTCACCGATGGTGCGTTGCTGGACGCGACGGTCGACGCCTTGGCGGCCGGTGACGGTGCTGCGGTGTTCCAGCAGGTCGACCGCGTCGTCGAGTCGGGTCACGATCCGAGGCGTTTCGTCGAGGACCTCCTGGAGCGATTGCGCGACCTGATCATCGTTGCTGCGGTGCCCGACGGAGCCGAGGCGGTGCTGCGCGGTCTGCCCGGTGATCAGATCGAGCGGATGCGTAGTCAGGCCGGTGCGTTCGGGCCCGGACGGCTGTCGTACGCCGCCGACATCATCAACGCCGGTCTCACCGAGATGACCGGTGCGACCAGTCCCCGCCTGCAGTTGGAACTCATGTGTGCGCGGGTGCTGCTGCCCCGCGCCGCGGGAGAGGACGGGTACGGCGCCCGCCTCGACCGGCTGGAGCGGCGCATCGACATCTCCGCCGGGTCCGCGACAGCTCCTGTTTCCCGACCGGCTGCCGCTCCGGTGCCGAACCCGACCGTCGATCAGTCGGAAAGCCCCGTGCCGCAGCGTGACCCGGCCTCCTCCCAGCAGCGGCCGGCCCGCGAGATTCCGGTCGCCGAGGCGTCGGAGCGCCGTGTGCAGCAGCGTCCGGTCGAGCGAGGTCCGGAGCCCGCGTTCGAGCAGGAACCGCCGCCCGAGGACGACTTCCCGGACGAATCCGTGCCGCCTCGGCGATCATCGACGGGTCCGCAGACGCCGACCGAACAGACACCGTCCCGCGACGCGCGTCCGGCCGAGCGGCAGTCCGCGCCGGAGCCCGAGCAGGCACCCTCGCAGGCACCGTCGCAGGCACCGGCAGCTCACCCCGGTGCACTCGGGGTCGAAGAGATCCGTCGCGAATGGCCGGCGATCCTGCAGCGAATCTCCGCCATTCGCAGGGTCACCTGGACGCTGATCAGCCAGCATGCGCACGTCGCAGCGTTCGACGGTTCGGTGTTGACCCTGGGCAGCAGCAGCCCCGGACTGGTCGAGCGCATCGGCTCCGACCCCAACCCGGAGATCGTTCGCAAGGCCGTGCACGACGCACTCGGGCTCGACGTTCGGGTGACGGCTCAGGTCACCGGGCCCGGCGGGCAGGTGTCGGTGGCGCAGGAGCAGCACCAGCGCAGTTCCGGTTGGGGCCCCAGCGCTGATGCCCACGTGGTCGACGCAGGTGAGGACGAAGCGGCCAAGCAGGCGGAAATCCGTTCCCGCTGGCAACAGCGGGTCCGTCAGGCCGGTGGAGAACCCGACGACGCTGCGGTCACACCGTCGCGTGTGACCACCTCCGACGATCGCGCGTCCGAGCACCCCGCTCCGCCCAGCGCAGATCGTGCGGCCCTCGACCAACAGGCAGCCCTGTCTCGTTATCAGCGCGACGACCAGTCGGGTGACTGGTCCTCGGTGTCGTCCGACGCGCCCGCCTGGGCAACCGCAGAAGCTGCGCCGAGCGCCTCGCCGCAGCAGCCCTCGTCCACCGCCGCTCCCGAGTCCAGCAGAGGTCGTGACGACGACGGGCCGGTCGAGTCGATGGACGACGAAGACGTCACCGACGGCGACGAGGTCGGCCTGCCGGTGATGACGTCCGTGCTCGGTGCGACGGTCATCGAAGACATCAGGGAGTAGCGATGCTCTACCTCACGACGCAGCTGTTGGTGTCGCCGTTGGCCCGGGCCTGGTTCCGGCCCGACGTCGAGGGCGCCGACAACGTGCCGCGCACCGGTGGGGTGTTGCTCGCGTCCAATCACCTGTCGTTCATCGACAGCTTCGCGATCCCGCTGGTGGCGCCCCGGAAGGTGGTGTTCCTCGCCAAGGCCGAGTACTTCACCGGCACCGGCGTGAAGGGTGCGGCCAGCCGAGCGTGGTTCACCTCGATGGGCATGGTGCCGGTCGAGCGTGACGACTCGAAGGCCGCTGCGCAGTCGCTCGACATCGCGCTCGACGTCCTTCGTCGTGGGGAAGTGTTCGGCATCTATCCCGAGGGCACCCGCTCGCGCGACGGGCGGCTCTACCGCGGACACGTCGGCGTCGCGCATCTGGCGCTCACCGCGAAGGTGCCGGTCGTCCCGGTCGGCCTGATCGGCACACAGCACGTCCAACCGATCGGCACCAACAAGGTGCGGCGCGAGAAGTTCACCGTGAAGTTCGGGGAGCCGATCGACTTCTCCGGACGCTTGGACGGCGTCGCCCAGGGCAAGGCCCGGCGCCTGGCGACCGACGAGATCATGGACGCGATCGCCGCGCTCAGCGGTCAGGAGCGCGCCGGCGTCTACAACGAGCGCTCGGCTCCCACGACCTGATCGATCAGGGGTGCAGGGCGTCGAACTCGGCCTCGGCGGCAGCGTCGTCGTCGACGTCGAGGCGCAGGTGGCGCAGGATCGTCAGCAGCACCCGCAAGCACGACGCGGCGCGTACGCCCCACTCCGACAGGTAGCTGAACTGCCACCACCACAGCGCCTCGACGGTGCGACCGGCGCGGTAGTGGACGAGTCCGTGCTCGAGTGCCTGGACGATGTCGGTGAGGTCGTCGGAGACGGCGCCGCGCGCGGGTTCGACGGAGGTGACCGGGTCGACCAGGTCGGTGTAGTCGTCGATGCCCTCGAAGAGGTTGGCGAGGTTCTGGCGCAATGGGTCGAGGTCGGCCTCAGCGCCGGGATCGGATTCGAAGCGTTCTGCGGGCACGACGTCCTGCACCGCGCCGAGTCGGGCGCCGCTCATCTGCAACTGGGACAGCAGGAGCAGCAACAGCGGGATCGCTGTCTCGGGGGCGCCGCCGGCGGCGATCTCGCGTACGGCGGTGGTGAAGGTCTCGGCGTCGCGGGCGGTCTCGGCGGCCAGGCCGCCCAGGTCGGAGATCTCAGACATTCGTCAGCACCTTTCGTCCTTCGATGGCCCGGCCGAGGGTGACTTCGTCGGCGTACTCCAGGTCGCCGCCGACCGGCAGGCCTGAGGCGAGACGCGAAATCCGGACGCCCATCGGACGCATCGAGCGCACCAGGTAGGTGGCGGTCGCTTCGCCGATGTGGTTGGGGTTGGTCGCGATCAACACTTCCTCGATGGGTTCTTCACCCAAGCGGCGGAAAAGTTCGGTGATGCGCAGGTCGTCCGGGCCGATGCCCGACATGGGATCGATCGCACCGCCGAGCACGTGGTAGACGCCCTTGAACTCACGCGCCCGCTCCATGGCCATGACGTCCTTGGGTTCCTCGACCACGCACAACTGGGTACGGTCGCGTTTTTCGTCGGCGCAGATGCGGCATCGATCGGACTCGGCCACGTTGAAACACGTGTCGCAGAAGCGAACTCGCGCCTTGACCGTCTGCAGCACCTCGACCAAACGGTTCACGTCGGCGCTGTCGGCCTGGAGCAGATGGAACGCGATGCGCTGCGCGGACTTGGGCCCGATGCCGGGAAGCCGGCCGAGCTCGTCGATCAGGTCTTGGACCACACCTTCGTACACAACCCTGAGCGTACGTCGTCAGGCCGACACCGCCGGTTGCCGCGCGCGAGGATCAGTTCGCGGTCTGCGGGCGCAGTTCGTCGCGGGTGGGTGCGGGGTGGAAGGCGCCCTGCCCGAACAGCAGTCGTTGGACTGCGAAGGCCGCTGCCAGCACGGCCGCACCGGCGACGCCATCGAGGATGAAGTGGTTGGCCGTGCCGACCACGACCACGAAGGTCATCATCGGATACACGATGCCGAGGACGCGTAGCCACGGTCGCCGCGCGATCGAGAAGACACACAGGCCCACCCAGAGTGCCCACGCGCAATGCAGGCTCGGCATCGCGGCGAACTGGTTGGTGGAACTGGCGACCGTCGGGTCCGACCAGGAACCCCAGGCGCCGTAGGTCACCAGCGTGTCGGTGAATCCGGCCCCCGGCAGCAACCGCGGGGGAGCCATCGGCAACAGGTAGAAACCGACCAGGCCGAGGACCGTGGTGCCGACCAGGACGGTGCGCGCCGCCCGGTAGTAGCGCTTGTGGACGCGGAAGATCCAGATGAGCGTCAGCGCGGTCACCGGCAGATGCAAGTAGGTGTAGTAGGCGTTGAAGCCGTGCGCGAGTATCGATTGCCCGGCGACGAACCGGTTGACCGAGAGCTCGAGGTCACCGGTCAGCTGTTGGGTCAGATCGAGCACCTGGTGGCCGCGGTTGTACGCCTCGTCCTGACGGGCGGGCACCAGGTTACGCAGCCGTTCGTAGACGACGTTCAGGACGACGATGATCGAGATCTCCACCCACCATCTCGGGGAGCGGTGGGTGCGGAGCGTGACAGGGAGGAGCGCCCGACGCCGCCTGACCCCCCTGGTCGCGACTGTCGTGACAGTTCCCCCAACGCTGTTCACGCTGCTTGACACCACGTAAGTGTCTCCTTCTCGATCCTTGTTTGCCAATTGTTTGCCCGCCGGCGGTTGCCTACGACGACGCCGGACCGGCACGGCGGGTTGTTCTTCGATCCGCGATCGGGTGAGGGCAAGGCGTGGACGACGAGTCCGAATCGCGGTCTGCGCAGGGGGACGCCACAAGCCGTCGTTACGATTGGCCGGGCTCCTTCGAGCTCGCGAGCAAACCCACACGCACAGCAACCCAAGGAGATCCGCCGTGAGTTTGGTGGTCCAGAAGTACGGCGGCTCGTCGGTGGCGGACGCCGACAGCATCAAGCGCGTCGCACGACGGATCGTCGACACCCGCAAGGCCGGCAACCAGGTGTGTGTCGTGGTGTCCGCGATGGGTGACACCACCGACGAACTGCACGACCTCGCCGCTGCGGTGTCCCCGGCACCGCCGGAGCGCGAACTCGACATGCTGCTGACCGCCGGTGAGCGCATCTCGGCCGCCCTGCTGTCGATGGCCATCGCCAATCTCGGCGACTCCGCCCGGTCGTTCACCGGCTCCCAGGCCGGCGTCATCACCGACGACGTGCACGGCAAGGCACGCATCATCGACATCACGCCCGGACGCATCCGCGAGGCGCTGGACGGCGGGCACATCGTGATCGTCGCCGGCTTCCAGGGCGTCAGCCAGACGACCAAGGAGATCACCACGCTCGGTCGTGGCGCCTCCGACACCACCGCCGTCGCGCTCGCGGCCGCGCTGGGTGCGGATGTCTGCGAGATCTACACCGACGTCGACGGCATCTTCACCGCCGACCCGCGCATCGTCCCGACGGCGCGCAAGATCGACCGCATCAGCAACGAGGAGATGCAGGAGATGGCCGCCTCGGGCGCCAAGATCCTGATGCTGCGCTGCGTGGAGTACGCACGCCGGTTCAACATGCCGATCCACGTGCGCTCCTCGTTCAGTCACCGTGAAGGCACCTGGGTCGTCGACAACGACTCGCGCAACAACCAAGGAGAAGAAGGCGTGGAAGACCCGATCATCGCCGGCGTCGCGCACGACCGCAGCGAAGCCAAGGTCACCGTCGTCGGGGTCAAGGACTCCCCGGGTGTGGCCGCCAAGATCTTCCAGACGATCGCAGCCGCACAGATCAACATCGACATGATCGTGCAGAACGTCTCGGCGCTCGACACAGGTCTGACCGATGTCTCCTTCACCTGCCCCAAGGGCGACGGTCAGAAGGCCGTCGAGGTGCTGCAGGCCGCCAAGGACTCCATCGGTTACGACCAGCTCCAGTACGACGACCAGGTCGGCAAGCTGTCGCTCGTCGGATCCGGCATGCGTTCGCACCCGGGTGTCAGCGCCACCCTGTTCCAGGCACTCGCCGACAACGGCATCAACATCGAGATGATCAGCACCTCCGAGATCCGCGTCTCGGTCGTGACCAAGGACGACCAGTTGGACGACGCCGTCCGCGCCGTTCACACCGCGTTCGGACTCGACTCGGCCGACGGTGAAGCGGTCGTGTACGGAGGTACGGGCCGATGAATGAAGCGAAGAAGTTGAACGTCGGCATCGTCGGTGCCACCGGACAGGTCGGCGGCGTCGTGCTGCAGATCCTGGCCGACCGCGACTTCCCCGTGGGTGACCTGCGCCTGTTCGCGTCCGCGCGTTCGGCAGGCAAGACCATTGAGTGGCAAGGCCGTTCGATCGAGGTGGAGGACGCCGAGACAGCCGACCCGTCGGGTCTCGACATCGCCATCTTCTCCGCCGGAGGCGCGACCTCCAAGGCACTGGCGCCGAAGTTCGCCGCCGCCGGTGTGACCGTGATCGACAACTCGTCGGCCTGGCGCATGGACCCCGAGGTGCCGCTCGTCGTCACCGAGGTGAACCCGAACGAGGCGCTCTTGCCCGCCAAGGGCATCATCGCCAACCCGAACTGCACCACCATGGCCGCGATGCCGGTGCTCAAGCCGCTGTCCGACCAGGCAGACCTGCGTCGGTTGACGGTTGCCACCTACCAGGCTGTTTCCGGCTCGGGTCTCGCCGGTGTCGAGGAGCTTGCCGGCCAGGTGCGCCAGGGCGTGGAGTCCGGCAACCTCGAGCAACTGGCCCACGAGGGTTCGTCGGTCGAACTCGGCCCGGCCAAGAAGTACGTGGCTCCGATCGCTTTCAACGTCGTCGCCCTCGCGGGTAACGTCGTCGAGGACGGATCGGGGGAGACGGATGAGGAACAGAAGCTGCGCAACGAGAGTCGCAAGATTCTCGGTCTGCCCGACCTGCTGGTCGCCGGCACCTGCGTCCGCGTCCCTGTCTTCTCGGGTCACTCGCTGGCGATCCACGCCGAGTTCGACAAGCCGATCACGCCGGACGAGGCCCGTTCGCTGCTGGCCGACGCCCCCGGCGTCGAGCTCGCCGACGTCCCGACTCCGCTCGATGCTGCCGGCGCCGACCCGTCGTACGTCGGACGGATTCGGCAGGACCAGTCCGTCCCCGACGGCAAGGGTCTGGTGCTGTTCATCTCCAACGACAACCTGCGCAAGGGTGCCGCGCTCAACACCGTGCAGATCGCCGAGGTCATCGCTTCGGGGACGTGAGGCCTGATGAACGGTCGCCGACCTGTTCTCGCCGTCGTGGGTGCGACGGGGGTGGTCGGACAGACCCTGGTCTCGATGCTGCCCACCCGTCCCGACGTCTGGGGTGAGGTGCGGCTGCTCGCGTCCGGACACTCCCAGGGAGCGACGATGCAGGCGCTCGGCCAGGAACTGCCTGTCCAGGAGTTGGCGGAGGCGAACTTCGACGACGTCGACGTTTGCATCCTCAGCGTGCCGATCGATGTCGCCCGCACCTGGGCGCCGATCATCGCGCGAGCCGGCACCGTCGTCATCGACAACTCCGGGGCCCACACGGTCAACCCGACCGTGCCGTTGGTGGTGCCGGAGATCAATCCGGATGCAGCCCGCGGCGAGGGCGGGCGGATCATCGCCAGCCCCGGTG
This sequence comes from Yimella sp. RIT 621, assembly GCF_004146205.1. Taxonomy (NCBI): domain Bacteria; kingdom Bacillati; phylum Actinomycetota; class Actinomycetes; order Micrococcales; family Dermacoccaceae; genus Yimella; species Yimella sp. RIT 621. The sequence continues at coordinate 72,004 of NZ_SEIP01000002.1, read as the reverse complement.
GCACGACCTTGCTGATGGCCAACACGCTCGCGACTTTGCACGAGGTCTGGCATCTGCGCGAGGTCGTCGCCGCCACGTACCAGGCCGTGTCCGACGCCGGTGTCCGCGGCGTCCATCGCCTGTACGACGAGACCGCCGAGCTTGCAGGGAACCGAGGCGTCGGTCAGACTCCGGGCGATGTGCGTCGCTTCGTGTCCGACATCGACGGGCGCTCACCGTTCCCGGCGCCGGTGGCGTTCAACGTGATTCCGTGGGTCGGTGGCCCGGGCGACGGACGTTGGTCGAGTACCGAGCTGCGTGCCCGCGAAGAGGTGCGCGCCATCCTGGGTGAACCCGATCTGCGGATGGCGACCACCTGCGTCCAGGTGCCGGTCACGACCGCCCACTCGGCCTCGCTGCATCTGAGCTTCGAGCGACGACTCACGCGGGCCGACGCCGTCCGCGCCCTGACCGAAAGATCCAACTCCGTTGTCGTCCTGGACGATCCGTTGCGGCAGGAGTGGCCGACGCCCGTCGACGTCGTCGGCACGGACCCGGTGTTCGTCGGACGGGTCAGGCAGCCCGGTGACTTCCCGCGCGCCCTCGAACTCTTCGTCTGCGTCGACAACCTGCGCAAGGGGTCTGCGCTCAACATGATCCAACTCGCGGAGCTCGTTGCGAGCTGAACGGCGAACGTCCGGATTTGGTCACGATTGCGCTGCGTAACGTCCCAAATGCCCCCATGTCATGACATTGATGTGTTCATGTGACTTAGGGTGTCCGCCATGACGCAGCAGAATGCCGCCGAGGGGCAGCCCGCGGATCTGAGCAAAGCGGGGCGTGACGGGCAGGCCGGTCGGCCGTTGGTCGTCCTGGAGAACGTGAACAAGCACTTCGGTGATCTGCACGTGTTGCGGGACATCGACCTGACCGTTCACCAGGGTGAGGTCGTCGTCGTCCTTGGCCCTTCCGGGTCGGGTAAGTCGACGCTGTGTCGCACGATCAACCGCCTGGAGACCTACGAGAGCGGGTCGATCACGATCGACGGCATTCCGCTGCCGGAAGAAGGCGCGGGCCTGGCCAAGCTTCGTGCGGACGTCGGCATGGTCTTCCAGTCGTTCAACCTGTTCTCGCACAAGACGATCCTGCAGAACATCACGCTCGGGCCGATCAAGGTGCGCAAGATGAAGGCCAAGGAGGCCGAGTCGCGCGCGATGGAACTGCTGAAGCGCGTGGGTGTCGACCACCAGGCGAACAAGTATCCGGCGCAGTTGTCCGGCGGACAGCAGCAGCGCGTGGCGATCGCGCGGTCGCTCGCGATGGAGCCCAAGGTGATGCTCTTCGACGAGCCGACCTCGGCACTCGACCCCGAGATGATCAACGAGGTGCTCGACGTCATGGGGCAACTCGCCAAGGAGGGCATGACGATGATCGTCGTGACCCACGAGATGGGCTTCGCGCGCCGTGCCGCCGACCGCGTCGTCTTCATGGCCGACGGCCAGATCCTCGAGCAGGAGACGCCCGAGGAGTTCTTCAACAACCCCAAGACCGATCGCGCCAAGGACTTCCTGTCCAAGATCCTGGCGCACTGAGCACGCTCACCCACAGTCCCGGGATGACAACCATCCCGTCAGCAGGAGGAGAATCATGAAGTTCCGTTCCGCTTCCGCGGTCGCCATGATGGCCGCAGCATCCCTGACCCTCGCCGCCTGCGGCGGAGACGACTCGTCCGGCTCGGGGGAGAAGATCAAGATCGGTGTGAAGTTCGACCAGCCTGGTCTGGGCTTCAAGGAGGGCACCAAGAACTCCGGCTTCGACGTAGCCGTCGCCAAGTACGTCGCCGGCAAGATGGGCTTCAAGGAAGACCAGATCCAGTTCGTCGAGTCGCCCTCGAAGCAGCGCGAGAAGATGCTGGCCGCCGGCACCGTCAAGATGATCTTCGCGACCTACTCGATCACCGACAAGCGCAAGGCGCAGGTCTCCTTCGGCGGCCCGTACTTCGTCGCCGGCCAGTCCGTGCTGGTGAAGTCCGACAGTGACATCAACAGCGTCGACGCGCTCAAGGGCAAGCGGGTCTGCTCGGTCACCGGTTCGACCTCGGTCGACAACCTGAAGAAGAAGCAGCCGGCTCTGGTGCCGCAGAAGTACGACACCTACTCCGCCTGCGCCACCGCGCTGAAGTCGGGCGCTGTCGACGCGATGACAACGGACGACGCGATCCTCGCCGGGTACTCCAACCAGGCGGCGTACAAGGGTGCCTTCAAGCTCGTCGGTGGCACCTTCTCCACCGAGAAGTACGGCGTCGGCCTGAAGAAGGGCGACAAGGACACCTGCACCAAGGTCAACTCCGCGATCCAGGAAATGATCAAGGACGGGTCGTGGGAGAAGGCGCTGAAGGAGAACCTGGGCGCCGACTACAAGTACAACACCACCGAGAACCCGCCGAAGTCCCTCGAGACCTGCGCGTGATCGGTGCCGCGTCGGTGTCGGTCATGCCGGCACCGACGCGGTTTCCCTTTCGTGACTTCGAAAGGCAGTGATGTCACAACTCATCAACGAGTACCACCTGCTGTCGGCTTTCTGGATGACCATCAAGCTGACGGTCCTGGCTGCGATCGGCAGCCTCGTCCTGGGCACGATCATCGCGGTGCTGCGTATGTCGCCGGTGCCGATGTTGCGCTTCCTGGGCACCTCCTACGTCAACGTCTTCCGCAACCTGCCGCTGACATTGATCATCCTTTCGATGAACCTGGTCCTGTGGGCGCAGCTGAGCATCAGCCTCGCCGACAGCAAGGACCCCGCGTACCTCGACATCAACAACTTCCGGTTGGCGGTGCTCGGTCTGGTGATCTACCACGCCGCGTATGTCTGTGAGTCGCTGCGCAGTGGCGTCAACACGATCCCGCTCGGGCAGGCCGAGGCCGCCCGCTCCATCGGGCTCACCTTCGGTCAGTCGCTGAAGGAGGTCGTGCTGCCGCAGGCGTTCCGCGGCGCGGTGGTGCCGCTGGGCAACACCCTGATCGCGCTCACCAAGAACACCACGATCGCGGTCGTCATCGGTGTGGCAGAGATGGCAGCCCTGCTGACCGCGGTCACCGAGAAAGACCCCGGCCTGCTGAACCAGGCGTTCCTGGCCACGGCCGGACTGTTCGTCCTGCTGACCCTCCCCACCGGCGTCCTCATCGGGCACCTCGGTAAGAAGCTGGCGGTGAAGAGATGAGCGCCTCGGTTCTGTTCGATGCACCCGGCCCGAAGGCTCGCCGCCGGCACATGATGCTCACCGTCGTCGGTGTGCTGTTGTTCTTGGTCGGAATGTTCCTGGTCTACAAGCGGCTGGACGACAAGGGCCAGTTCGCGTCGGCGCTGTGGAAGCCGCTGACCACCGGCACCGTCTGGCAGTCCCTGCTCGAGGGCCTGGTCGGCACGCTCAAGGCGGCCGCGATCGCGATCGTGATCGCCGGTGTCCTGGGTGTGCTCTTCGCCCTCGGCCGGATGTCGGAGATCGCGCCGCTGCGCTGGATCTGCTCGGTGTTCGTGGAGATCTTCCGCGCAGTCCCGGTGCTGTTGATGATGCTGTTCACCTACGGCTACCTGTCCACCAGTGGTGCCGTGGACGACGAACTGGCCCCGTTGTACGCGACCGTCACCGGTCTGGTGCTCTACAACTCCTCGGTGGTCGCCGAGGTCATCCGCTCCGGTGTCGACCAGTTGCCCAACGGGCAACGGGAGGCCGGTCTGTCGATCGGTCTGCGAGCCAACCAGACCCTGCGGATGATTCAGCTGCCGCAGGCGATCACCGCGATGTTGCCGGCTTTGATCAGCCAGTTGGTCGTCGTGCTGAAGGACACCGCGCTCGGTTACAACGTGCTCTACAGCGAACTGCTGCGCACCGGTCAGGGCATCGGATCCAACAACGCCAACATCGTGCAGATGATGTTCGTGCTCGGCGTGATCTACATCCTGATCAACTACTCGCTGTCCAAGCTGGCCGAGTTCGTCGAGCGCCGGTTGAAGAACCGCGGTCGCGGATCGAGGAAACAGCAGGTCACCGGCGGACCGGTGGTCGCTGCCGACGCAGCCGCGTAGTCCCGTTCTGCGGACTTTCCTCATGTCTACGATCGAACGGTGATTTCGGACGTGGGTTTCGACGGTTTCCCGGTGGCAGCGCTCGACTTCTACGACGACCTCGAGCAGGACAACAGCAAGGCGTTCTGGGACGCGCACCGCTCGACCTACGAGGAGTCGGTGCGCGCGCCGTTCGAGGCTCTCGCAGCGGACCTGGAGTACGAGTTCGGGTCGGCGAAGATCTTCCGCCCGAACCGCGACATCCGGTTCAGCAAGGACAAGACCCCGTACAAGACGCATCAGGGGATGTACGTGTCCGCTGCCGAGGCCACCGGGTGGTACGTGCAGTTGTCCGCTGCCGGTGTCATGGTCGGCCTCGGGTTCTACAACGCCCCGCCGGACCGACTCGCCTTGTTGCGCAAGGTGATCGACAGCCCGAGCGGCGCGACCCTCGAGCGCATGATCGGCGATCTGACGGCGCAGGGCTGGGCGCTCGGCGGTGACACCGTCAAGACCGCGCCGCGCGGTTACAGCGCAGACAACCCGCGCATCGAACTGCTGCGACACAGGACGATGTCGCTGTCGAAGCAGTACGGCTTCGAGCCGTTCGTGCACACCCCGGAGGTGTTGACGCGGATCCGGGACGACTGGCGCACCGGCCGACCCCTTGTCGACTGGCTCGCCACTCATCTCGGCGACGATGGGACGGGTCTTCGTTGAGCCTTGGGCCTGACGGAGGAAGGCGCAGGTGCCGAAACCACGGCGCGATGGGCTGGGACTCAGCCGGACGCTGTTCAGCTCAGAGCCCTTGGGCGTCCAGGGCTTCGGCGGTCATAATCCGACCCAGTTCGATCATCTCCGCGGCGCGGTGGAATTCCAGCGTTCGGCACGCGTCCGAGGGCAACGTGACCAGGACGTCCGGCGGGTTGGATGCCATCCGGTACCGCGCGACCAGCGACGACATCGTGTCGAACGAGCGGTTGAAGATCTCGATCGTCGACAGGTCCTTCGGCATGCGCGACCCGAGCAGACGCGCCAGCGGGTCGGCGTCCAGGTCGGCGTCCTCGGCCGCACGGTTGGCGGTCAGTCGCGCAGACAGCCGCTGCATCGTCGGCGTCTCGAGAATCTCGTTGGTGCTCCGGCGAACTCGGCGAGCTCCTCGGGTCAGCGCCTCGCTGCTTCCGATGATGGTGCGCAGCGGCGAGAGCGGCACACCCTCGTTCACGCCCTGACTCTGGCGAACACCGTTGAGCGAGATCGCGATCGTGATGCCGGAGGGCACCGCGCGCGTGGGTTCGACGGGGATCGGGTTCATCAGTCCGCCGTCGACCAGCATTCGTCCGTCGACGGTGATCGGGTGGATGACTCCGGGCATCGCGATCGATGCACGCACTGCGATGTCGGCCGGACCCTTCTGGAACCACACCTCGCGGCGTCCGTCGAGGTCGGTGGCGACGGCGGTGAACGGGATCGGGAAGTCCTCGATCTGCGAATCGGCAAGCAGTGCACCGATCTTCGTCAGGATGCGCTCGGCTCGGACCACACCCGGGCCGCCGAGGCTCGGGTCGACCAGCCGCAGGATGTCGCGCTGGGTGAGACTGAGCGCCCACTCCTTGAGGTTGTCCATCCGGCCGGACGCGGCGAAGCTGCCGACGAGAGCGCCCATCGAGGTGCCGGCGATCGTGACGACCTCGTGGCCGCGTTCGGCGATCACTTCGAGGGCGCCGATGTGGGCGTAGCCGCGGGCGCCACCGGAGCCGAGTGCGATGGCAACTCTCTTCCCGGGTGTCATGACTGCAACTGTAGGACGGTGTGGCGTGGCACCAGTCGGCTGCCGGCACCGTGTGTGGCCGCCATGGTGACCGCGGTCACATGATGGATAGCATCGGGGCTGGTTCACCTCGACACAACGAAAGTGCGGTCATGGACAAGGTTGTTGCGTCCGCGGCGCAGGCGGTGGCCGACATCGGCCCCGGTTCCTCGCTGGCGGTCGGCGGATTCGGGCTCTGCGGCATCCCGACGGTTCTCATCGAGGCGCTGCACGACGCCGGCGCGGACGACCTGAAAGTGATCTCCAACAACTGCGGCGTCGACGGTGCCGGCCTGGGAATCCTGTTGGCCGACAAGCGGATCAGCCTCGTCCAGGCGTCTTATGTCGGTGAGAACAAGGAGTTCGCGCGGCAGTACCTGTCCGGTGAGCTCGAGGTTCGCCTGACCCCGCAGGGCACCCTGGCCGAGAAGATGCGCGCCGGTGGTGCCGGCATCCCCGCGTTCTACACGCAGACCGGTGTCGGCACTCAGGTGGCCGAGGGCGGCATGCCGTGGAAGTACGACGCCGACGGAGGTATCGAGATCGAATCGCCGCCGAAGGAGACCCGCACCTTCGACAGCCTCGGCGCAGAGCGCGAGTACGTGCTCGAGGAGTCGATCGTCACCGACTTCGCGTTGGTGCGTGCCTACAAGGGTGACCGTCACGGCAACCTCGTCTTCCGCACGTCGGCCCGCAACTTCAACCCGGCCTGTGCGATGGCCGGGCGCGTCACGATCGCCGAGGTCGAGCACCTCGTCGAGCCCGGTGAGATCGAGCCGGACGAAGTGCACCTGCCGGGCATCTACGTCCACCGCGTCGTGCCCCTGACGCCCGAGCAGGCGCAGGACAAGTTGATCGAGCGCACGACCACCCGTCAGCGTCCGGGCGCCGGCGCGGCCGGTGGCTCGGAGAGCGTCGCAGAAAGCAAGGAGGCCTGAGATGGCTCTGTCCCGTGAACAGATGGCGGGTCGTGCGGCGCAGGAGCTGCAGGACGGCGACTACGTCAACCTCGGCATCGGCCTGCCGACGCTCGTGCCCAACTACGTGGCCGACGACGTCGAACTCGTGCTGCAATCCGAGAACGGCATCCTCGGCACCGGTGCCTATCCCTTCGAGGGGGAGGAGGACGCCGACCTCATCAACGCCGGCAAGGAGACGGTCACCCTGCGCAAGGGGGCGAGCATCTTCGACTCCTCGACCAGCTTCGGGATGATCCGCGGTGGCAAGGTCGACGCCGCGATCCTCGGCGCCATGCAGGTGAGCGCGGTCGGCGACATCGCCAACTGGATGATCCCCGGCAAGATGGTCAAAGGAATGGGCGGGGCGATGGACCTGGTCCACGGCGCGAAGAAGGTCATCGTGCTGATGGAGCACCTCGCCAAGGACGGCAGCCACAAGATCGTGCAGGAGTGCTCGTTGCCGCTGACCGGCAAGGGAGTCGTCCAGCGCATCATCACCGACCTCGCGGTGATCGACGTGACCGACGACGGTCTCGTCGTCCGGGAGATCGTCGACGGTCTGTCGCAGGAGGAACTGCAGGAGAAGACCGGCGTTCCGCTGACCTTCGCCTGACCTCGCCGAGGCGTGCGGGCATCGACGTCATCGCGCGTCCCGCAGGGTCTCGCCAGAGGGCGGCCACGTAATCTGCTGACCATCGGCGTCGGTGGCGATTTTTGAGGAGACATGCGGTGAGTGAGTACGACGAGTTGGTGCGTCCGGAGCACCTCGGGCCCGCGTTGGCCGAAGCGACCGGTGACGAGGCATGGAGTGAGTTCGAGGCCAAGCTGATCGCGGGCGGCAAGTCCAATCTCACCTTCGAACTGCGCTCCGGCGCAGGCGAACTCATCCTGCGCCGTCCACCGTCGGGCAAGCTGCTGCCGAGTGCACACGACATGGGTCGTGAGGCGCGGGTGCAGAAGGCGCTCGCCGGCACGTCGGTGCCGGTGCCCGAGATCGTGCTCGTCGACGAAGGCGAGTTGCTCGGACTGCCCTGCTATGTGATGCGCAAGGTCGACGGTCACGTGATCCGCGAAGCATTCCCCGAGGGATACGCCGACTCGGTCGACGACATGCAGCGCATCGCGGGGGCGCTGGTCGATACTCAGGCCGCGCTGCACCTGACCGACCCCGACTCTGTCGGGCTTGCTGACTTCGGCAAGGCCGAGGGGTTCATGGAGCGCCAAGTGCGTCGCTGGACCGAGCAGTGGCAGCGCTCGAAGACCATCGAGATTCCGCAGATGGACGAGCTCGGACGCCGCCTGTCCTCAGGGGCGCCTGCGCCGCAGCGGGTTTCGGTCATCCACGGTGACTTCCGGCTCGACAACTGCATGATGGATCCGAAGGACCCGCGCACCGTTGCCGCGGTCCTCGACTGGGAGCTCTCGGCGCTCGGCGACCCGCTCGCCGACCTGGCGCTGACCCTCTTCTACTGGGTCGAGGAGTCGGACGAGCCGGTCGGCATCACACCGTCCATCACCCGCACGCCGGGCTTCCCGGGACGCGACTTCGTCAAGAAGCGGTACGCCGAGCGCACCGGGCTCGACCTGTCGGATCTGGGCTTCTACGAGGCGTTCGCCGCGTTCAAGCTCGCCGGCATCGTCCAGGGCATCAACGCCCGGCAGAAGGCCGGTTCGATGGCGGGCCAGAACTTCGGCGAACTCGACCACCTCGTCAAGCACATCTCCCAGAAGGGTCTGGACACCCTCGACGCATGAGCTACGCGGCTGACCCTCGTTCGTCGCGGCGGGCAAGCAGGATGATGACTACGGTCACCAGCGCCGCGACGACCGATCTGTACCAGCGAGGCGGTCACGGACGACTTCTGGTTGCCGACGGCCTTGACGAGGTTCTCGCCGTGGACCACCTTGCTCGCTGCCGGCTTCGTCGGCGGCGTGGCTCAACCACCGCCGCTGGTTGAGCCGTGGGGGTGAGCTTGCGAACCCCCACGCGCCGAAACCGAGGCGAGATGCGCTGGGCCTCAGCCGGTGTAGCCGAACACGAGGGCCGAGTACGGGCCGATGTTGACCGTCGCTGCAGCCGGCTCGCCTTCCGCGGTCACCGATCCTGCTGCGACTGAACCGAACTCGTCGGAGTAGCTCGTGCCGTCGGTGTTCAGCAACAGTTCCCAACCACCCGCGCCCGGGAAGCTCACCGGAACGTCGGAGCGTGCCTCGCCACTGAAGTTCAGCACCACGACGACGCTGTCGTTCGGGCCGCCCTGCGCCCAGCGGTGGTAGGCGATGACGTTGGCGTCGTCGTCCGCGCTGACGATCTCGGTGTGTTGACCACGCAGTCCGGCACTGCGTCCTGTTGCGTTGCGGCGCAACGCGATCAGGTCGCGCCAGATGTCGACCACGCCGGGCACCTGCTCGGTGAGCGACCAGTCGAGCGGGACCGTGTCCTGGAACCAGCCGTCCTGCAGGAACTCCTGACCCATGAACAGCATCGGGATGCCGGGGGAGGTCAGCATCGTCGCGGCACCGAGCGTGGCCATCTTCTGGGCGAGCTCACCGGACGTGTCGTCGGGCGCGACCTCCAGTGGCACGCGCGCCTTCCCGTTTGCCACCTCGTCGTGCGACTCGGTGTAGATGACCCGCTGGAACGCGTCGTCGTTGTACTTCTGCAGGATCGCTCCTGCGAGTGCCTCCAGCGAGCGGTGTTCGTCGGTGGACGCCTTCAGCGCCTCACGCACCGGGTGCACGAACGCACCGTCCCACTGGGCGTGGAAAGCGGCGCCGGCCTCGTCCGTCGAGCTGACCGCGGGGTTCTGCTGCATGTCCTCGGCGATCAGGATGCGGTCCGGGAACTCCTGTCGCACAGCGGAGTTCACCTCCCGCATCATCGCCCAACCCTCGGGGATGTCCATGCCCGAGCCGTCCTTGCTGCGGATGTACGGCGTCATGTCGAACCGCAGACCGTCGGCGTGGAAATCGCGCAACCACATGAGGGCGTTGTCGCGGATGAACGCGCGCACCTCCGGACGTCCGTAATCGGGGCGGGTGTCGCCCCACGGCGTCGAGGACCGCTCGTCGTTGTAGAAGTAGATGCCGCCCTTGCCGTTCTCCGACCAACCGTCGAACTGCCAGGTCGGCAGGTCGCTCGGACCGAAGTGGTTGTAGACGACGTCGACGATGACCGCGAGGTCACGCTCGTGCGCGGCCTTGACGAGATTCTTCAGACCGTCGGGCCCGCCGAGCACCGATTCCACCGCGAACAGGTGGGCCGGGTTGTACCCCCAGGAGTCGTCGCCTGCCCATTCCATGACCGGCATGAGCTCGATCACGTTGACTCCCAACGACTTCAGGTAGTCCAGGCGCTCGCCGACGGACTCGAACGAGCCGCGTCCCTGCTCGGCGTTGAACGAGCCGACGTGCAATTCGTAGATGACCAGGTCGTCGATCGAGTCGAGCTTGGGGGCGTCGCTGCCCCAGTCGTACGTGCCGTGGTCGTAGACGATCCCGTTGCCGACCGAGTTGGTCACCTTGCGGGCATACGGGTCGATGCGCTGGAAGGACTGACCGCCGGCGGTGAGCTCGTACTTGTACTCCTGGCCGACCTCCGCCTTCGTCTCGGCGTACCAGTAACCGTTGCCCTCGGGCTCCATGACGGTCGCGCCGCCGTCCCAGCCGTTGAAGTCGCCGACGACGGCCACGCGTTCTGCGTGGGGAGCCCACACTCGGAAGGCGACGCCGCCTTCGAAGGGGATCGCGCCCATGCCTGCCTGCTGACCCATCGGTGTCTCCTGAACTCGACTCGAACTGCCCGGCCGGACGGCCGTGCGCCAGCGTACGTGGCGACGGACGCCGGGCGGGGTGACCGGAATGTGGGCGTTACCACTGGGTACTCCCGGCGAGTGCGAAATTTTCCCGTTCTCACTCTGGCCCAGGGGGTCAGACAGTCGTAGATTCAACTCTCGACTCGGGCAGCACCAGCAGGAAGGCTCTCGCCATGAGCATGATGCGTACGAAGACGGTCGAGCAATCGATCGCCGAGGGTGACGAACCGGAGTACCAACTCAAGAAGCGGCTCACCGCGCTCGACCTCACGGTGTTCGGCGTCGGCGTCGTCATCGGCGCAGGCATCTTCACGGTGGCCGGTAAAGCCGCCAACGAACTCGCCGGTCCGGCAGTGGTTCTTTCCTTCATCATCGCCGCGTTCTGTTGCAGCCTGGCTGCCCTCTGTTATGCGGAGTTCGCGTCGGCGATCCCGGTCTCCGGCTCGGCCTACACCTTCAGCTATGCATCACTGGGTGAGATCATCGCGTGGATCATCGGGTGGGACCTCCTGCTCGAGTTGATGCTCGGTGCAGCTGTTGTCGCGCAGGGTTGGTCGGCCTATCTCGGAGTGTTCTTCGAACAGATGGGCTGGTCGATGCCCGAGTCGATCGCGTACGGCTCGAGTTTCGACCTTCCCGCCTTTCTCCTGGTCGCGGTGCTGACGATCCTGGTCAGCGTCGGTATCAAGGAGTCGCTGCGGGTCAACCTCGCACTCGTCGCGCTGAAGGTCTTCATCGTCCTGTTCGTGATCGTCGCTGGTCTGTTCTACGTGAAGAAGGAGAATTACACGCCGTTCGTCCCCGACAGCAAGCCGGCCGAGGGCACCACGGACGTCTGGAAGCAGCCGCTGACCGAGTGGATCTTCGGCATGACACCAGCACACTTCGGTATCGCGGGCATCATGGCCGGAGCATCGTTGGTGTTCTTCGCGTTCATCGGTTTTGACGTCGTCGCGACCACCGCCGAAGAGGCCGAGAACCCCGCTCGCGACCTGCCGCGCGGCATCATCGGTTCGCTGATCATCTGCACCTTGCTCTACTGCGGCGTCGCCTTGGTGCTGACCGGCATGCAGCCCTACAACGAGATCGCACCCAGTGCGTCCCTGTCGAAGGCCTTCGAAGCGGTCGGGCAGGACGGGTTCGCGACATTGATCGCGGCCGGTGCGGTCGCCGGTCTGACCACGGTCGTCATGACATTGCTGATCGGCGCCTCGCGTGTCATCTTTGCGATGTCGCGTGACTGGCTGCTGCCGAAGAGCCTCGGCAAGACGAACCCGAAGACCGGAACCCCGCTGCGGATCACGATGGGTCTGGGCCTGGTCATCGCCCTGGTCGCCGCGCTGACCCCGGTCGGCGAACTGGAGTACATGATCAACATCGGCACGTTGAGCGCGTTCTTCCTCGTGTCGATCGCGGTCCCGGTGCTGCGTAAGAAGCGTCCCGACATGCACCGCCCGTTCAAGGTGCCGTTCAGCCCGGTGCTGCCGATCATCTCGGCGTTGATCTGTGGCTACCTCATGCTCACGCTCCCGGTCGAGACCTGGTTGCGCTTTCTCATCTGGTTGGTGCTTGGGTTCGTCATCTACTTCGTCTACGGCTATCACCGCAGCCGGCTGGCCAAGGGCTACACCGGTCCGGCGACGGAGAAGGCGAATCTCTGACGTCGACCGGAGATGTCGAACGGGCGGGCTCCTTCCAAGGAGCTCGCCCGTTCGTCTTTTTTCGTTGTCAGGGGCAGCGTTCACATTCGCGTTGGGCGGACGTCCTGCCGGTGATCTAGAGATCGACGATCGCTTCGAGCGGCTTGGTGCGGGCCGCCCGGATGGCCGGCCACAGTGCGGCCAGCACACCGGCCACTGCTGACATCGCCAAAGTGAACAGGATCGTTCCCCACGGGATGACCGCCTGGATGTCCGGGATCCACTCGCGGAAGGTGCGCACCAGGCACCAGCCGATCGCGACGCCGATGACCATGCCGAGCAGAGCACCGAAGATGGAGATCAGGATCGACTCCAGGTAGATCGTCCGGCGCACCTGCTTGCGCAACATTCCGACCGCACGAAGCATGCCGATCTCGCGCTTGCGCTCGACCACCGACAACGCGAGCGTGTTGATGATGCCGAGCACCGCGATCAGCAGCGACAGACCGAGCATCCCGTAGAGCACGGTGAGCATCTGGTCGATCTGACCCGACTGGGAGTTCGCGAACTCCTTCGGTGTCTGCACCTTGATCGTCAGGTAGTCCTTCGTCGCCTCGCCGATGCGTTCCTGCACCGGCGGGACGTCCGCGCCGTCCTCCACATTGACCAGGGTCACGAACGACGACTGCAACTGCTTGGGCACGAGGGCCGTGTACGCGTCCTGACCGATCAGGTACGGACCCGAGAGTGGACTCTCCTGGTACACACCGGTGACGGTCGCCGTCGTGCTGGTGCCGAAGACGGTCTGCAGACGCACCTTCGATCCCAGTTTCCAACCCGGCTCGGTCGCCTGCTTGTCCGAGACCAGCAGGTCGTTGCCGCCGAGATTGGAACTGCCCTGCACCATCTTGAGCTTCATCACGTTGCCCAGGTCGCCGCTGGGCGCCGTGCCGACGGCATTCTTCCCGTCGACCTTCGCCGGGACGTTACGCAGTTGCACCACGTCCTGCACGCCGTCCACCGCGGCGACGGCGGCGGCGCTCGCCGGCGGAACGCCGCGTTCGCTGCCGATGAGGATGACGTCGGCGGTGATGTCGCTCTTGACAGCTGCGTCGATCGTCGATTTGAAGGACGATCCGAGAGTGCCGATCACGGCAACCAGCATCAGCCCGAGGGTGAGCGCGAACGCTGTCGCGGCCGTCCGGCGCGGGTTGCGGACGGCGTTGGTGCGGGCCAGGTTGCCGAGCTTGCCGAACGGTCGGGCGATGACCGCACCGAGCGCGCCGATGATCGGACGTGACAGGGCGGGCGACCCCATGATGATGGCGACGATCAGCAGGACGGCGCCGAAGCCGACCGTGCCCGCCGCCTGTCCGCCCTTGCCGGTTGCGCCGATCGCGATGGCGGCGGCACCCAGGACGGCGAGCACTGCACCGATCAACGTGCGCAGCCTGAGCGATGCGGCGCCGTCGGTCTGGCTCTCACGCATCGCCTCGACCGGAGCGACCTTGGATGCTCGGCGAGCCGGCGCGTACGCACTCACCATCGTCACCAGCACGCCGACCAGCAGGCAGGCGACGAGCGCCACCGGCGAGATCGCCAACGCTCCTTCGGGCAGCCCCGAGCCGGTCAACGACAGCAACGCCTGCAACCCGGCCGCCAGACCGATGCCGATCGCGAAGCCGATCACCGACCCGGTCAGCCCGACCACGAACGCCTCGAAGAGCACCGACCGGGTGATCTGCTTGCGACCGGCACCGATCGCACGCAGCAGTGCGAGTTCCTTCACCCGCTGCGCGACGATCATCGAGAAGGTGTTGTAGATGATGAACGTGCCGACGATCAGGCCGATCGCCGCGAACGACAACAGGATGTAGTTGAAGATCTGCAGGAACTGGTTGATCGAGTCCTTCGCCTGCTTGCGCACCTCGTTGCCCGTCGTCACCTTCAGGTCCGGAAAGGCCTGTGCCACACGCTGTTTCAGCTGTTCGGGGGAGACGCCGTCGACGGCGCTGAGCGAGACGGTCGACACGTGTTCACCGTCCGTGAACAGTCGTCGGGCGCCCTCGGTGGTGAAGTCGGCTTCGGTGTACCCGCTGGCGGCCGTCGACAGCTTGGTCACGCCGACAACCGTGACGTCCATCGGCTCGCCGTTGCCGTTGGTGGCGACCACCTTGGTCCGGGAGCCGACCTTCAGCTTGCCCTTCTTGACCGCGTCCTGGTTGAGGATGATCTCGTTCGGTGCCTGCGGGGCACGTCCTTCGATGATCCGGACGCCGTTCGGGTCCAGCGCCTGGTCGTTCGGCACCCAGTTCGATCCGACGCTGGGCGCGCCGCCGGTCTGGATCGCCTTGCCGCTCGCGTCGGCGACGACGATCGTCCCCGTGTAGCCGAGCTGCACCTTGTCGACGCCGAGGCGGCGCTTCTGCGCTTGCATCCGATCGACGTCCGACTGGGGAATGCCGAGGTCGGTGCTGACCCCACCGCTCTCGTTCTTGGAGGTGACCTGGGCATCCACCCCGATCGCGACGTTGTCGAACAGGTCGTTGAACGACTTGCCGACGGTGCCGGTGAAGACCAGCGAGCCGGCCACGAACGATGTGCCGAGTACGACCGACAGGACGGTGAGCAGCAGGCGCAGCTTGTGCGCGCCGAGATTCCGCAAGGACACCTTGCGCATGGTGTTCGCCATGTCAGCGTCCCTGGGTCGGGGCGGTGCGCGGGGACGTCGGACCGGCGCCACCGTCCAGGTGCTTCATGTACTCGTAGATGTCATCGGCCGACAGGCCGCTCTGGTCGGAGACGACCTGTCCGTCGGCGAGAAAGACGACGCGTTCGGCGTAGGACGCGGCGCGCGGGTCGTGGGTGACAATCACGACGGTCTGCCCGAAGTCGTCGACCGCCGCGCGCAGGATCGAGAGCACCTCGGCGGACGACTTGGAGTCCAGGTTTCCGGTCGGTTCGTCGCCGAAGATGATTTCCGGTCGTCCGACCAGCGCCCGAGCGCATGCGACACGCTGCACCTGACCACCCGACAGTTCGCTGGGCCGGTGACCGAGTCGGTCGGTGAGACCGAGTCGCTGCGTGACGGTGTCGAACCATTCCTTGTCCACGGCGGCGCCGGCGATGTCCAGCGGAAGGGTGATGTTCTCCTTCGCGGTCAGCGTCGGCACCAGGTTGAACGACTGGAAGACGAACCCGATGCGATCGCGCCGCAGCTTGGTCATCGCGGCGTCCTTCAAGCCGCTGAGGTCGGTGTCGCCGATGAGGACGCGCCCGCTCGACGCGGTGTCGAGACCGGCCAGGCAGTGCATGAGCGTCGATTTGCCGGATCCGGATGGTCCCATGATTGCGGTGAATTGACCACGGTCGAAGGTCGCGCTGACTTCACGCAGGGCGTACACCGTGGTCTCACCCGAGCCGTAGGTCTTCGTGAGGTTCTCGGCCACCGCGGCGGCTTGACGGACGGGTGCTGCGGGGACCGTCATCGGTCAACCTTTCGATCGGCGTGGGGAGCTGACCGGGCACGTCCAGCGTGCGTCGTCCTCCCCCGAAGAGCATCTGCTGCGTCGAGCATTTCACGTGAGCCCGGTAGAGCGCATTGCGGTTTACCCGACGTTCGCTCGTCGGGCCAGCACGCACAGCAGGCGTCGTCGCGAGCATCCGCCATGCCCTGTCTCCAGCCACCGCCGGGCTGCGCACTGCTCGCTCTGCGCGATGCCTTCACCGGCTTTCCCTGCGTCTGACCTTCACCGGGGTTTGGCATCCCAGTCGCACCCTTCGGGGGGTCGCGAGGCTTCACGGTCCGTGGTCTGATGGGCAGTAGGTGAGCCGACCCCGCCAGCAGCTCGGGCCGCCGGCCTGTCAGTTCACCCATCTTCTTCAGCTAGACACCAGGAGTAAGCCATGGACGCGAGTCTGGAGTTCATCGGCACCGCCACCACGGTGCTGCGACTTGGTCCGTTCACGATCTTGACCGACCCGAACTTCCTGCACCGGGGCCAGTTCGCCTACTTGGGCAAGGGCCTGGTGAGCCGACGGCTGACCGAGCCCTCTGTTCAGCCACAAGACCTGCCGCAGCTCGACGCCATCGTGCTGTCCCACCTGCACGGGGACCACTTCGACCGCATCGCCCGGCGGGAGCTCGACCGGACCCCTACGGTCTACACCACACGTCAGGCGGCGCGCCGGCTCGAGAAGTGGGAGTTCGACGCCAAGGCCCTAGCGCCGTGGCAGTCGTCAGAGCTGGCCGCCGCCGGCGTCGGGTTGCGCATCACCTCGGTGCCGGGCAACACGCCCGCGGACCGATGCGTTTCCTGCTGCCACCGGTGATGGGCAGCGTGCTGGAGCTGGACACCGGTGCCGGCACGCCGTTGCGTACCTACATCACAGGCGACACCCTGTTCCGCCGCGACCTGGAGCGCGTCGTGGAACGGTGCGGGCCGATCGACGCGATGGTGGTCCACTTGGGTGGCACGAGGATTGCCGGGATGACCGTCACCATGGACGACCGGCAAGGAGTCAAGTTGGTGCACGCGATCCGTCCCAAGGTGACTACCCCCATCCACTTCGACGACTACAAGGTCTTCAAGTCCCCCCGCGAGGACTTCGTCGCCCGGTTCACCCGTGACGCCGCCCCGGGCGACCTGCGTCTGGTCGATCGAGGGCAGACGATCCCCCTTACATCCTGATCGGAAGGTCACCGCAACGGGGGGAGTCCAGCAGGTGGTGCGCGACGGCGTTGATCGCCGCCGCGGTCGGGACCGCGCCCAGCGCGCGCATGATCGGGATGAAGGCGCCACAGCCGACGTCGTACGTGACAGGTGTCACCATGCAGACTCAGCGGACGCCCGACTCACCGCAGGGTTACTGGTTGTCGTCGGATGTGCGTTGTGCGAAGCCGGAGTCGGCGAGGTCTTCGGCGAGTTCGTCGACGACGAGGGTGTCGGAGTCGATCAGGCCGGCGCGATAGGCGCTGCGACTGACCATCGTGCCGGCGACCGGTGCGGTGAACAGCTGCATGAAGACGATCAGCACGCAGATGCCCACGGCGTACCAGGTGCGCAGCGACAGCGCGATGCCGAGCGCGATCACGATGATGCCGAGCACCTGTGGCTTGGTGATTCCGTGCAGTTTCGACAGGAGGTCGGGGAAGCGGACGAGCGTGACCGCCGCGCCCAGGCACAGCAGCGAACCGATCAGCAGCAGAATCGCGCCGAGCAGGTCGAGGAACCCGTTCATGACGTGCTCTCCTGGTCGCTGTGGTGTGTCTGCTCGTAGCGGCGCCGGCTGACCATTCGGTCGGCCACCATGCGCGAGACGGCGACGGCACTGGTGAACCCGAGCATCGACAGCAGCAGTAACACGTTGATCTCGGTGGAGGAGTCGGAGTACGCCGCCCAGAGTCCGACGGATGCGATGACGACCGCGACCATCAGGTCGGCGGCGACGCTGCGGTCGAGTTGGCTGGGGCCGTACGCGATGCGTCCGACCGCGATCAGGGCGGATGCGAAGAGCACGACGGCTGCGATGCCGATGATGACGTGTGCAACCAAGGTCATTCCTCAACCTCCCATTCGTCGCGGCGGGTGGCTGTGGGCGGCAGCTTGACGCAGGCGGTCTCGAAGGCGTCCTGCTCCTGCTTCGTGCCGAACGCTCGAAGTACCCGCCGCTCCGTCTCGAGCACCTGGTGCCGAACATCGGCGATCGCGTGCTCCCCCTCGAGGTCGAGCACGTGCAGGTAAAGACGTCGTGGCGAACGGACGATCTCGACGACGACAGTGCCCGGAATGAGCGAGGTCAGTTCGGCGACCTGCACCTGGTAGAGGTCGTTGTCGGAGAACAACTCGGTACGCACGATGCCGGAGCGAAGATGCACCTCGCGTCCCCAGGTCAGGCGGATGATCCCGAACGACGACACGACGAGATCGCGCAGCAGATGACCGAGCAGGACGATGCAACCGACCAGGTGCGGACGCCCGGACAGGTGGATCGGCGGCAAGGGGAAGACGATCGTGATCAGCCAACCGAGCAACACGCCGCCGAGGAATGTCACCGGTGACGGAGACCCCCACAACAGCATCCACACCACGGCCATGCTGAGCGTCGCGGCGGGACGCAAGCGCATTCGGGCGCGTGCGTTGATCATGGCTGCACCTCGCCCAGGACGGCGCGGACGTAACTCTGATCGGTCAGGTTCGCCGCGGCCCGGCCGGTGTAGTCGTACAGCGGCCCGGCGAAGAAGGTCAGCGACAGGCTGAACAGCACCAGGGCACCGGTCGCACCGACCATCAGTGGCGGCATCGGACGGCGGTCGCCGGACAGGTCGTCGGCGACGGCTCCGTGCAGTTCCTCGTCGTCGTGCTTGCTGGGGGAGGTGCCCCAGAACGCACGGTTCCAGACCTTGGCCATCGCCAGCAGCGTCAGCAGGCTGGTGACGATGCCGCCGACGACGACCACCCAGGCGAGCGGGGTGCCGAGTTCGGCACCGCCCTGCATCAGGCCCAGCTTGCCGATGAAGCCGGACATCGGCGGAATACCGGCCAGGTTCATCGCGGGCAGGAAGAACAGGAACGCCAGCACCGGTGACACCTTGGCCATTCCGCCGAGGTTGTCGAGGGCGGACGACCCACCGCGGCGTTCGATCAGCCCGGTAACCAGGAACAACGTGGCCTGGATGGTGATGTGGTGCGCGGTGTAGAAGATCGTCGCGGCCAGGCCGGCGGGGTTGGCGACCGCGATGCCGAAGATCATGTAGCCCAGGTGGCTGACCAGAGTAAACGACAGCATCCGCTTGATCTCGGTCTGCGCGACCGCGCCCAGGATGCCGATGATCATCGTGAGCAAACCGGCCACCAACAACAGGTTGGTCAGGTGCTCGCCGGGGAACAGCAATGTCTGCGTTCGGATGATCGCGTACACGCCGACCTTTGTCAGCAGGCCGGCGAACACGGCCGTGACCGGTGCCGGGGCGGTGGGGTAGGAGTCCGGCAACCAGGCCGACAGCGGGAAGACGGCCGCCTTGATGCAGAAGGTGACCAGCAACAGCATGTGCAGCAACAACTGCACCGGCTCGGACAGGTCACTTAGCCGCTGGGACAGCTGCGCCATGTTGACGGTGCCGGTCGCCGCGTAGATCGAGGCGATCGAGATGAGGAACAGCGACGACGACAGCAGGCTGACGATGATGTAGGTCGTGCCGGCCCGGATGCGGTCGGCCGTGCCGCCGAGGGTGAGCAGCACATAGGACGCGAACAGCAGGATCTCGAATCCGACGAACAGGTTGAACAGGTCGCCGGCCAGGAAGGCGTTGGAGACACCGGCGATCAGCAGCAGGAAGGTCGGGTGGTAGATCGAGACCGGGATGTCGCGGCGTTGCTCGTCGTGTTCGGCGCCGGTGGAGAACACCAGGACGGCGAGGGCCACCACGGATGCGACCAGCAGCATGAGCGCGCTCAGGCGGTCTGCCACCAGCACGATGCCGAGCGGCGCCGGCCAGTCACCCATCCACAGCGCCAGGGGACCTTCCTGGTCGGTGTGCCACATGAGGATCGCGGCGACGACGATGACGCCGGAAAGGCACAGCACCGAGACGGCACGCTGCAGGCGCGGACGACGTGGGAGCGCCAGCGCCACACCGGCACCGAAGATGGTGAGCAGGACGGGGACGGGGAGCAGGTTGTTCATTCGCTCACCACGTCCTCACCGCTGTCGGAGAAGGTGGTCTCCTCGAAGGAGTCGGACGCCTCGTCCTTCTTGGCCAGTTCGCGGATGCGGGAGTCCTCGACGTCGTCCGCCGTCTCGTCGTGACCGTGCAGTTGGAAGCTGCGGTACGCCATCGCGAGCACGAACGCCGACACGGCGAGGGTGATGACGATCGCGGTGAGCACCATGGCCTGCGGCAGGGGATCGGCCGCGGTCTCGCGGGAGAACATGCCGATGATCGGTGGTGTGCCGGCGTCGCCGGCTGCGTTCAGGAACAACAGGTTCACGCCGTTCGAGCAGAGCACCACCCCGATCAGGATCCGGGACAGCGAGCGTTCGAGCAGCAGGTAGACGCCGGCCGCGACAAGGAGTCCGGCGGTGATGCTGAGGGTCAGGTTCGCGGTCATCGACGACGCTCCTGACCGGGGATCGCCTTGGTGGACGAGGCGAGCGGCATGGGGGCGATGTCCTCCTGGGCGTGGACGTCGATGCCGGAGCCGAGGCTGCGGGCGAGGTCGAGGATCATGCCGACGACGACGAGGTACACACCGATGTCGAACAGCGTCGAGGAGACCAGGTGCAGTTCACCGAACATCGGCCAGTTCGCACCCCACGGCGTCGCCCATGAGTCCGGGCCGGGGATGTTGACGTGGAGGTCGTAGCTCTCCAGCACCTTGCCGCCGAACGCGACGGGAATGATGGCGGAGCTGATCGCCGTGAACAGTCCGGCGCCCAGCAGACGCCCGGCATCGAAAGGCGCGGCCTCGTCCAACTCGTGGCGGCCGGCTGTCAGGTAACGCACCATCAGCGCCATGCCCGCGACCAGGCCGCCGGCGAACCCGCCACCGGGCAGGTTGTGACCGGCGAGCAGCAGGTACAGCGAGGTGATGATCAGCAGTCCGAACAGCAGGCGGGTGACGACCTCGAACACCAGCGAGCGCGTCTGCGGCGACAGCGTCTGCCCGGCACGCAGCCAGACGCCGGGGTTGCGGTCGTCCTTGTGGTCGTCGTCGTGGGTCTCCATCGCCTCGGACGTGCGGGTGACGGTGGCGGTGCGGGAGCGCAGGAAGATCAACGAGGCGACACCGGTGGCGGCGATGACCAGCACGGAGATCTCTCCGAAGGTGTCCCAGGCGCGCATGTCGACCAGGGCCACGTTGACGATGTTCTTGCCGTACCCGAAGTCGTAGGCTGCGTCGTACCACTCCTCGCTGACCGGTGCCGCGGTGCGTGCGCCGCCGGTGACGAGCGCGATCAGCGTGACGGTGGTGCCGACGAGCAGCGCCACCAGGACGCGCCACCAGCGGGTGGAGCTCAGCGGGCGGTTGGTGAAGTAGCGCGGCAATTTGCGGATCACCAGGACGAAGATGACCAGGCTGACGGTCTCGACGAGCACCTGGGTCAGGGCGAGGTCGGGGGCGCCGGCGATCATGAACATCAGCGCCAGGCTGTAGCCGGTGACACCGGTGAGTAGCACCGCGCGCAGGCGTCCGCGGGAGGTGGCCGCGAGGAACGCGGCCCACACCATGACGATCGCGATCGGGATCTGCGCCCAACTGTCGGCGAGGCGGACCGAGGGCCACTGCTGGATGCGCAGCATGGAGTAGGTGGCCAGCGAGACGAACACGATGAGGATCGTGCCGAGGTAGATCGACAACGAACCGCGCTGTGTGCGTGCCGTGGTCTCGACAGCGAGACGGTCGATGCCGCGCATCGAGCGGTGATACATCTCTTCTGCTGCAACGGTCTTGGGGAAGGTCGACTGGACGGCGGCGATGCGGTCGCGGGCCAGGAACAGGCCGATGCCGGCGACGACTGCGGCGACGGACATGAACAGCGGCCATCCCAGGCCGTGCCACAGGGCGAGTCCGTGGCTAGGGGTGCCGGTGCGCACGCTCTGCGCGTACGGCTCGAGGAGTTCGGTGAGCGGGGCGCCGAGGAATCCGCCGACCAGGCTGAGTGCCCCGAGGACGACGGGGACGGCGACCATGCCGACGGCGGGACGGTGCCAGTTCAGCACGGGGGCGCCGTCCTTGGGTGCGAAGGCACCCCACCACCAGCGCAGGCTGTAGGCGACGGTCAGCGCCGAACCGAAGACGAGGGCGAACGCGACGACGATCGCGGCCAGCGGGCTGACCGACGGGGGCTCACCGTTGACCAGGTAGGTGACCGACTCGAACGCGCCTTCCTTGGTGACGAACCCGATCAGCGGGGGCACACCCGCCATCGACAGGGCGGCCAGGCCGCCGAGGACGGCCAGCCACGGGGCGCGGTAGCCGACTCCGTTGAGATCCTTGAGGTTTCGGGTACCCGCGCTGTGATCGATGATGCCGACGCACATGAACAGCGTCGACTTGAACAGCGCGTGCGCGATCACCAGGGCCATGCCGGCGAGCGCCGCCGACCGCGTTCCGACGCCGACGAGAAGCACCATGAATCCGAGCTGGCTGACGGTGCCGTAGGCCAGCAGGAGTTTGAGGTCGGTCTGTCGTAGGGCTCGCCAGCCGCCGACCAGCATCGTCGCGGTGCCGAGGATCAGGACGGTCGGGCGCCAGAAGGCGACGCCGGCGAACGCCGGGGCGAGCACGGCGACCAGGTAGACGCCGGCCTTCACCATCGCGGCGGCGTGCAGGTACGCCGAGATCGGGGTCGGGGCGGCCATCGCGCCGGGTAGCCAGAAGTGGAAGGGGATCAGCGCGGACTTGCTGAGCGCTCCGACCAGCATGAGCAGGACGCCGACGGTCACCAACGCACCCGACGGAGGAGCGGCGATGATCTGGCTGAGGGAGTAGGTGCCTGCTTCGTGGCCGAGGGCGACGATGCCGATCAGCATCGCCAGACCACCGGTGGTGGTGACCAGCAGTGCGGTGTTCGCGGCGCCGCGGTTGGCCCGGCGGGTCACGTCGTGCGCGATGAGCAGGTAGGAGAAGACCGAGGTCAGCTCCCAGAAGACGTACATCAGGATCAGGTCGTCGGCGGTGACCAGACCGAGCATCGTGCCCGCGAAGATCGTCAGGATCGATCCGCTGCGGACCGGCATCTCCTTGTCGAAGTACCAGCGGCAATAGATCAGCACGCAGGCACCGATCCAGCAGACGATCAGCGCCAGGACCCACTGCACCAGCCCGATGTGCATGTCGAGGCTGACCCCGAGGCCGGGGATCCAGTCCAGGCGGACGTCGACCGTCTCGCCGGAGGTGATCCTGGGCGCGAGCGTGAGCAACCAGACGCCGGCGGCGAACGGAACCAGGGCGAGTACGAAGAATGCTCGGGACCCGAGGAACCGGGCCAGCCAAGGGGTCGATGCACCCGCCACCACGTGTGCGGCAATGAGTGCATAGAGCACGCCAGGCGTCCTTCCGTCTGGTGGCTTCACATGAAGGGGATTGGTCACACTTTACAGTCCGCACGGTTCGATCCCGAATCGGTGAGCCGCGCGAAATCGCGCATCGGCGGCATTCCACGGGTCTCTGCGGGCGGTTGCGTGCCTGAGCGGGATTCGTGGGTAGCGATTGATCGGCGTATAACTGGTCGTCATGCGTTCCATCACCTCGCGTACGGTCGCTGCGCTCGCGGCCGTCCTTGTCGTCCTCGCGACGTTGCTCGGATCCGGCGGCACGGCGGCCGCTGCGCCGGCCCCGACGTCCGTGCAGGAGTTGCCGAAGCTGCTGCGGGTCGGCACCGAGGGTGTGTACCCGCCGTTCAGCTACCACCAGGGCAACAAGCTCACCGGGTATGACGTCGAGTTCATGGAGGCGCTGGGGCGCAAGGCCGGCGTCCGCATCCAGTTCGTCGAGGTGCCGTGGGACTCCATGTTCGCGGCTTTGTCGTCCGGACGCATCGACGTCGTCGCCAACCAGGTCACCAAGAACCCCGAGCGTGAAGGTCTGTACGACCTGTCGACCCCGTACATCGAGACGACCGGTGTCGTCGTGGTGGCCGAGGACGACGACTCCGTCAAGAAGCTGTCCGACATCAAGGGCAAGCGGGCCGGCCAGAACCTCACGTCCAACTGGGCGCAGACGGCGAAGGCGAACGGTGCGCAGGTCGTCGGTGTCGACAGCATGGACAAGGCGATCCAGAACCTGCGCCAGGGCAGCGTCGACGTCGTGGTCAACGACAAGCTGGCCGTCCGCAACTTCCTGGCCACCACCGACAACCCGGGTGTGAAGATCGTCGCCGAGACCGACGACAAGTCGGAGTCCGTGCTCGCGGCCCGGAAGAACTCGGGCTACATGCCCGCCCTGAACAAGGGCATCAACGAACTCAAGGCCGACGGCACCTCACAGCGGCTGTACGACAAGTACTTCAACCCCAAGGCCGAGCCGATCACCGACTGGAAGATGATCCGCGAGAACGCCTGGCCGATGGCGTGGGCCGCCATCAAGGTGACGATCCCCCTGACGATCATCAGCTTCGTCATCGGTCTGATCATCGCGCTCGGTGTGGCGATCGCGCGGATGTCGACCAACCCGCTCGCGTTCCTGCCGGCACGGCTGTTCATCTCGATCTTCCGCGGCATCCCGGTGCTCGTGCTGTTGTTGCTGATCTACTTCGGTCTGCCTCAGTTCGGTTGGAAATTGGCGCCGTTCACCGCCGCGGTCGTCGGCTTCTCGCTGAACGTCGCCGGGTACGGTGCGGAGATCATCCGGGCCGCGATCCAGTCGGTGCCTCGTGGGCAGTGGGAAGCAGCGCGGACGATCGGCATGGATCATCGGACGACGTTGCGCCGCGTGATCATCCCGCAGGCCGCGCGGACGGCCGTCCCGCCGTTGTCGAACACGCTCATCGACCTGGTCAAGAGCACCTCGCTCGCCTCGGCGATCCTGGTCGTCGAATTGCTGCGTCAGGCGCAGATCGCGGCGGCCCCGACCTTCAAGTTCTTCACGCTGTACAGCCTCGCGGCGCTCTACTACTGGCTGATCAGCGTCGTCCTGTCGTTCTTCCAAGCACGCATCGAGAAGCGAGTGAGCAGGTTCGTGGCATGAGTGAACTGGTGCAGGTCTCCAACCTCCGCAAGTCCTTCGGGGACAACCGGGTGATCGACGACATCTCGTTCACCGTGCCGTCCGGCAGCGTGACCGTCATCCTCGGGCCGTCGGGTTCGGGCAAGACCACCCTGCTGCGTTCGCTCAATGGCCTCGAACTACCCGAGTCGGGCACCGTCGAGGTCGCGGACGCGTCCGTCGACTTCTCCCAGGTGCGCCCGAACAAGCGCGGACGTCTGCCGAAGACGCAGCAGGCTTCGTTGAACCGCCTCGGCGCTCAGAGCGCGATGGTCTTCCAGTCCTACAACCTCTTCCCGAACCGCACCGCCCTGGAGAACGTCACCGAGGGACCCGTTGTAGTGCAAGGGGTTTCGCAGGAAGCGGCGCGCGCCGAGGCGCTCGACCTGCTGGCCAAGGTCGGCCTGGCCGACCATGTCGACAAATACCCTTACCAACTGTCCGGCGGCCAGCAGCAGCGCGTCGGCATTGCCCGAGCCCTCGCTCTGGAGCCGAAATTGGTGCTCTTCGACGAGCCGACCTCGGCCCTCGACCCCGAACTCGTCGGCGACGTCCTGCGGGTGATCCGCGATCTGGCCGAGGAGGGCTGGTCGATGGTGATCGTCACCCACGAGGTGAAGTTCGCGGCCCAGGTCGCCGACCAGGTGCTGTTCATCGACCAGGGTCTGATCGTCGAGCAGGGTCCGCCCGCGCAGGTCATCTCCAACCCGAGCAACCCCCGCACCCAGGACTTCCTGCGCCGCATCCTCGAACCGATCTGACCGAGCACGATCGAGACCCGGTGAGATGCGCTGGGACGCAAGCCAGAAGGTTATCTCTCACTGAGAAGGCTCGGTCATCCTTCTGAGGAGGAGCAATCCTTCTCCACTCCGCTGGGGGTGCCCCTCGGTACGGTCAACCCATGGTCACCGAACCCGCGAAGGTCTACTGGCCCGGGCCTGCTCCGACCGTCCTGGCGGTAGTCGTCGCAGGTGCATGCCTGGTCAGGGCGCGAGCAGGCCGATCGCCGCGTCCAGCATTTGCTCGGTCAGTCGGCCGGTGAACGTGTTCTGCTGACTGACGTGATAGCTGCCGACCAGCTTCACCTGACGAGTTTCGTTCTGCAACAACGCCACTGCGCCGTGGCCGAACTTGGGTTTCGGGCGCGGGACGTCCCAGCCCAGTCGGCGAGCAGCCGCCAACGTGGAGTCCCAGCCGATCGAACCGAGAGCGAGAATCGAATAGAGGTTCGGTTCGGCGAACTGCAGGTCGCGGTCGAGCCACGGAGCACAGGTGCGCCTCTCCTCGGTCGTCGGTTTGTTGTCCGGCGGGGCGCAGCGCACGGACGCGATGATGCGCAGATCGGTGAGTTCGAGGCCGTCACCCGCGTGTTCGGACGACGCCTGGCCGGCGTACCCGGCGCGGTTGAATGCCGCGTACAACCAGTCGCCCGAACGGTCACCGGTGAACATGCGTCCGGTGCGGTTGGCGCCGTTGGCAGCCGGTGCGAGTCCGACGACGAGGACACGAGCGTCCGGGTCGCCGAAGCCGGCACCGGGTCGACCCCAATACGGCTGTGCGGCAAAGGAAGCACGCTTCTTGTTCGCGACCTCCTCGCGCCACGTCACCAGGCGAGGACAGGCTCGGCAGACGGTGATCCGGGCGTCCAGTTCGGCGAGATGCGGCGCGCTCCCGGCCAGCGAAGCGACCTCGTCGGACGTGTGCGCGACAGGAGTGGACGCGTCGGCTTCATCGCCCGGCCATCCCGTTCCCGGTGGTACCGGCGAGGGGAACAGCTGTCCGGTGATCGGGTGGGGGAACTGAGCATCGGGCATGAAGCCATTGTCGGGGTGAGCGCCGGTGCACGACGGCCTGGTTGTCTGCTCGCTGGTTACGCCGAACGCCTCGTCACACTCCTGGGTCGGGCCGTCGAGGAGCAGGCAGCAGAGTCCCTCGCGCATTGCCCGGTTGAAGTTGTCCATCTGAGGAGCGATGTTGGTGAAGTAGAAGGAGTCCACGTTCACCTGCTGCGCGCCCGGGGTTCAGGTCTGCTGGGATGATCGTGGCGTGGAACCGGTGGTGCTGATCCAGCGCTCGGTGGTGCGGCTGCACCCCGAGCCCGACCCGTTGCGCCTGATCTCCGGTAGCGACCGAGCCCGTTGGGAAAGGTTGCGTCGGCCGTGCGACCGACACGATTTCCTTGCTGCACGGCTTCTTGCTCGGGACGCCGTCGCGCAGATCTGTGGCCCGGGGCCGGCGGCCGATTTCGTGCAGCGTTGCGATTCCTGCGCAGGACCGCACGGCCGTCCGGTCGTCACGAATCACGACGTGTCGGTGTCGTGGGCGCACGCGCACGGCTTCTCGGCAGCAGCGGCCTGCCGAGGCGACAGGCTGGGCGTCGACATCGACCTCCTCGATCCGGACCTCCTCGTGCCCGACGTGGGCGTGACCGGACGAGCGTTCGTGCGAGCCGAGGCCCTGGTCAAGGCGGGTGCGTTCGATCTCGACGTGGTGCTGGAGCTTGCGCGTCACGGTGAGTTGGGGTGGCCGGGGGGTCGGCGGGATGTGTATGGGCTCGTTGTCGAGGACGTCCCGACCGGTTTCGACGGGGTCATCGCCGCTGTCGCCTGGCGGCGTCCTACGGTTGGTTCGTGAAGACACCGGTACCGGATTATCTCGAGGAGATCCTGAGTTCCTGCGCGCATGAGACCAGTGGCGCGCTGGCCGACTACATTCCAGAACTTGCCAACGTCGACCCCGATCAGCTTGCGGTCGCAGTGTGCACGACCAACGGCAGCCTCTACTGCGCGGGTGACGCTGACAACGCCTTCACGATCCAATCGATCTCGAAGGCGTTCGTCTATGCACTCGCGCTGCAGGAGCACGGAGTGGACGCGGTCGTGAAACGCATCGGCGTCGAACCCAGCGGCGAGCCTTTCAACGAACTGTCGCTCGAGGCCGGCTCAGGTCGTCCGCTCAACCCGATGATCAATGCAGGCGCGCTCACCTGTCACGCGCTCATCGGTGGCCCCGACTGCGACCCGGACGAGCGTTTCGAGAAGGTGCGCCAAGGGCTGTCTGCCTTCGCCGACCGTGAACTGGACGTGGACGAAGCGGTGTTCGAATCGGAGCTGGCGGACGCCTATCGCAACAGCGCCATCGCCAACATGCTGCGCTCCTACGGGGTGATCGACGGCGACCCGGCCGATGTGGTCCGCGGCTACACCCGGCAGTGTTCGCTGCGGGTGACCACCCGCGACCTCGCCCGCATGGCCGCGACGCTGGCACACGGGGGAGTGCAGCCCGCCACCGGCGAACGCGTGGTCGACACCGACGTGGTGCGCCAGGTGCTCAGCGTGATGATGACCTGCGGCATGTACGACGCGGCCGGCGACTGGATGACCAGTTGCGGTTTCCCGGCCAAGAGCGGGGTCAGCGGCGGGATTCTGGGCGCGCTCTCCGGTCAGGTCGGGCTGGCGACCTTCTCGCCGCGACTGGACGATCATGGCAACAGCGTTCGTGGAATCACCCTGTGCCGCAGACTTTCTCGCGACATGGGTCTGCACATCATGAACAGCCCTGAAGAGTCGCAGTCGGCAGTGCGTCGCGACCGTCGAATGCGTACGCGCGATGGACATCTGGTACGCATCCTGAGCCTTCAAGGCGAATTGCGTTTCAGCGGAGCCGAATTCGTGCTGCGCGAGATCGCCGAGGATGACACCGATCTCGAACGCCTCGTCCTCGACCTGCGCCGGGTGTCCTCGATCGACCGCGTTGCCGGGGTGATGATCGCCGAGGGACTGCGACGGGTGCAGCAGGAGGGGTGTCGCGTCGTCCTCGTCGACCCGGACGGTGTGCTGAAGGTTCCGGCCGAGCACCCTGCGCCGGAGCGAGTCGAGCACCTCGACGAGTACCGAGAACTCCCCCGGGTCTGACCGCGGGCCCGGCCCTTCAATCCAGTGACACGGGTGCGCGTCCGACGGGTTGAGTGGGCTGCGCAGTGAGCGGCTGGACAGGTTCGACGGGGAAGCTGACCGGCTTGGAGGTGGTCAGCGTGAACTTGTGGTCGTAGTGGCGCAGTTCGCAGTGACCCTCGGTGCCGTCTTCCAACTGATAGGTCGCGTGATCGTGAGTGACGCTCACCCGGATCTTGTACTCGCGCCACCGGATGGAGAAGGCGAGACGGTGCATCTTCGGCGACAGCACCGGCGCGAAGCTCAGGTGGCCGTCGTACTCGCGCATCCCACCGAAGCCGGCAACCAGCGCCAACCAGGCGCCGGCGAGCGAGGCGACGTGGACGCCGTCCTTGGTGTTGTGTTCGAGGTCGCGTAGATCCATCACCGCTGCTTCGGTGAGGTAGGCGTGGGCGAGTTCGAGTTGGCCGACCTCGGCCGCCATGACCGCCTGGGTGCACGCCGACAAGGAGGAGTCACGCACGGTGATTGTTTCGTAGTAGGCGAATGCCTTCGCTTTCTCCTCCCGCGTGAACCGGTCACCACACCAGTGCATTGCCAGCAGCAGATCGGCCTGTTTGACGACCTGTTTGCGGTAAATCTCGAAGTAGGGGTAGTTGAGCAGCAGCGGATAGCCGTCGTCCTTCAGCGTTGCGTCGAAGTCCCACACCTCGTTGGCGGTGCTTCCCCGATTCTGTTGGTACACATCGCGTTCGGTGTCGAACGGAACGGCCATGCTCTCGTCGGCGGATCGCCATTGCGCGATCTCGTCCTCGGTGACGTTCAAGTCGGCCGCCTGCTCCGGCCACCGCTGCGCTGTGTCGGCGGCGTACCGGAAGTTGCGAGCCGCCATGAGGTTGGTGAAGGTGTTGTCGCCGACGATGGCGGTGTATTCGTCCGGCCCGGTGACGCCGTCGATGTGGAATTTTCCGTCGTCGCCGTGGTAGCCCAGGCCGGCCCACAGGCGTGCGGTCTCGACCAGGATGGCCAACGCGATGTCCCGGTCGAAGATCTCGTCGCCGGTCCAGAAGACGTAGCGTGCAGCGGCAAGGGCGACGTCGGCATTGATGTGAAAGGCCGCGGTGCCGGCAGGCCAGTAGGCCGAGCACTCCTGTCCGCGGATCGTGCGCCACGGGAACGTTGCGCCCTCCATCTTCAGGTGCTGCGCGCGCTCTCGCGCGAACGGCAGGACCGAGTGCCGCCAGCTGAGGGCGTCGCGTGCCGCCGATGGCGCGGTGGCGGTGAGCACGGGAAGCACGTAGCTCTCGGTGTCCCAGAAGCAGTGACCGTCGTAGCCGGGACCGGTGAGTCCCTTTGCTGCGATCCCGCGACCCTCCGCGCGAGCTCCCGCTTGCAGCACATGCCAGAGTCCGAATCGGACTGCTTGCTGGACGACCGGAACGCCGTCCACCTCGACGTCCGCGCCATCCCAGAAATCCTCGACGTAGGCGGCCTGTTCCTGCACCATCGAATGCCAACCGGTGTGCAGCGCCGCCGAGAGTGCGCCGTCGACCTGGTCGCGCAGCGCGGGCATGGTGCGGCGGGAGGACCAGCCGTACGCGACGAACTTGGTGACCCCGATGATCTCGCCGGGGGCGAGGTCGGTGCCGATCGTGGTGCGACTCCAGTCTTCTTCGACGTAGGTGTGGCTGCCGACGCCCGGGTTGTGCAGGACGTGGTCGCAGGCGGCCGCCATCCGAAGCCCGCTTTGCCGGGTGTGATGGATCAGCAGTGAGCGGTTGTGATTGTGGCTGTGCAGTTCAGGAATCAACGGATCCTTGAGCGCGGCCGCGACGCGTGGGTCGTCGGAGACGGAGGGCAGTTCCTCGTTGGTGACCATCTCGGACTGGATCACCACGCGCAGCGGGTTGTCGACGGCCTCCACCTGGTAGCGGACAGCGAGGATCGCTCGCTGGGTGAACGACACGAGCCGGGTCGACCGCACCCGGACCAGACGGCGGGAGGGCGATTCCCACAGCAGGTCGCGGTGCAGCAACCCGGTGCGCATGTCGAGAGTGCGTTCGTGGTGGTGGATGACGCCGTAGCGCAGATCCAACGGCTGATCGTCCACGAGCAGTCGGATGAGTTTTCCGTTGGTGACGTTGACGATGGTCTGCCCGGAATCGGGGTAGCCGTAGCCCGCCTCGGCGTACGGCAGCGGACGCTTCTCGTAGAAGGAGTTGAGGTACGTGCCGGGTAGACCGCTGGGGTCGCCCTCGTCCAGATTGCCTCGGACGCCGATGTGTCCGTTGGCGAGTGCGAAGACCGACTCGGCCTGGGCGAGATTGTCGAAGTTCAGCCCGATCTCGCGCACCTTCCAGGGCTCGACGGTGAACGCGGACGGGTGTGCGGTCATCGGGTTCCTCCACTCAGCAGGTCGGCGAGGTCTTCGACCACGACGTCGGCGCCGTGCTTTCTCAACGCCTCGGCGTGACCGACCCGGTCGACGCCCACGACGTAGCCGAAGTGGCCGGCACGCCCTGCCTCGACGCCTGATAATGCGTCCTCGAAGACCGCCGCCTGCGCGGGATCGGCTCCCACGAGTGCAGCGCCGGCCAGGAAGGAATCGGGTGCCGGTTTGCCCTTGATGTTCGATCGCGCGAGCGTGACCCCGTCGACGCGGCCTTCGACGAGTCGATCGAGACCGGTGACCCTCAGCACCATCTCGGTGTTCGCGCTGGACGAGACGACGATCCGGTGAAGGCCTGCTTTCTTGGTTGCCTCCAAGTACGTGCGAGAACCCTCGTACACCCTCACGCCGTCGCGGGCGATCACCTGCTGCACCTGCTCGTTCTTGCGATTCCCGAGCCCCCGGACGGTGGCGGCGCCGGGTGCGTCGTCGCGCGTTCCCTCTGGCAGCGTGATGCCCCGAGAAGCGAGGAAATCGCGGACCCCGTCCTCGCGTGGCTTGCCGTCGACGTAGTGGGTGTAGTCGCGGTCGGTGTCGAACGGCACGAAACCCTCGCCGTCGCGATCACGCAAGTACGCGTCGAACATCGCCTTCCATGCCGTGCGATGCACGCTCGCGGTGTCGGTGAGCACACCGTCCAGGTCGAACAGGCAGGTGGTGATCCCGTCGGGCAGGCCCAGCGTCCGTGGCGCCGTCATATCGTCTCCATCGTCGACCACCGCCACGGTATCCCGGCGCAGGCTCGAGTTGCGTCAGGTGTCTTCAACGTGTCGGCGGCCCTTTACGTCGTGCAGCGCGCCGACGAACAAATGGAAGCGCGGACGGTCGATCGTGCTTTTCGGCTTCCGTGCCCCTCTCACTGAAACCGGGGTTGTCGGTGGGTCACCCCACGATGGGGTGAGAGCCGTCCGCAGTGATGAGAGGTGTGTTCCATGGTCGACCTGTTCGAGGACGACGACCTTGAAGAAGCTGAGTATTGGGCAGCGCGGGAGGTGCTCGAGGAGATCCTCGGTTCGTTGCCATCCCGCTTCATGGTTCTCCTTGAGCTGCATCGGCTGGTCATTGCTGATAGCAAAGACGTCATCGTCGACAAATGGGAGAAGGCCGACCGGTTGCTCGATCTGTACAACCTCCTTCTCGAGGAATGGCGTAGTGAAGACCCAGAGCCGCTCGGTCCACGGTTGCCCGGGGCGGGCGACCTTCTTGTCGAAGAACAGCACGTTGGCCTTCACGCCCTGGGCGTAGAAGATCCCGGTCGGCAGGCGCAGCATGGTGTGCAGGTTGAAGTCGGTGAGCAGCTTGCGCCGCATGACCTCGCCAGCCCCACCTTCGAAGAGCACGTTGTCGGGCAGTACGACGGCGGCGCGGCCGTTGGTGTCGAGGATGGTGGCGATGTGTTGGACGAAGTTGAGCTGCTTGTTGCTCGTGGTCGCGACGAAGTCTTGCCGCTCGATCTCGCGGTCTTCTCGCACCTCGCGGCCGTCGGCGCCGACCATCGTCAGGGAGGACTTCCGACCGAACGGCGGGTTGGACAGCACGACCGACCAGCGGCGGCCGGGGTCGGCGATGAGCGAGTCGCGCAGCTCGATCAGCGAGTCACCGTTGGAGGTGCCCATGCCGTGGAGCAGCAGGTTCATCGCGGCCAATCGGGCTGTGCTGTCGACGAGTTCGTAGCCCGAGGCGAAGCCGTCGCGCAGGTGATCGCGCTGGACTGGCGTCATCGACTCGGCGCCGCGGGCGGCGTGCTCGTGCGCGACCAGGAGGAAGCCGCCTGTGCCGCAGGCCGGGTCGACGACGGTGTCGGCGACCGTCGGGCGGACGACGTCGACGATCGCCTGGATCAGCGCGCGGGGTGTGAAGTACTGGCCGGTGCCAGAGCCCTTGTCAGAATTTGCGGAAGATTGTGCCGATGACACCGTCCTCGCGGGCGAGGCCGACGAGGATGCGGGTGTATTCGTACTCGAGCTTGTCGCCCTGGGCGTCGAGCAGCTTCTGCCAGGAGCACTCCTCGGGCACGATCTGCTCCGGTCGCAGCTTCCGGGTGGCGCGCTCGTGCGCCATCTTGAGGAACAGCAGGTAGGTGAGCTGCTCGGTGTATTCGATGACTCCTACTCCGTCATCTCGAAGCACGTCGCAGTACGACCTAGAGCTTGTCGGCCAAGCGGCGTGAATCAGTCATCGTGAACTCCTTGGCTTCGGATGCGAGTGACCGCCGCAGCAAACCGGGGGACACCAGCCCGCCGGAGTGACTCCAGCAGCTGGGGCAGCGAAAGAGACGGTCGCGACGAATCGCGCGACTGATTCTGTAGAGCGAGAAGGGTTTCCCGCGGGTGTAGTTCTAGCTGATCGAGCAGGAAGGCGTCCGGGTGGGAGACGGTCAAACCCCACTGCGCGAGTTCGGCCTCCGGAAAGTCCTTCAGGTTTGCCGTGACGATGACCTGGCATCGAGCCACGATCGCCGCCGCCATGACGTGCGCGTCTGTGGGATGGCCGGGCATGTCGCCGAGCAGTTGTGTGTAGGCGTTGACGGTCGCGTTCGGGAACGCGCCGGTCATGGCACGGATCCGGGCCTGCGCACCTTTGATACCAACGGACGGGAGCGGGGACAGGTTGCGCTCCAGTTCGACCAGGACGTCAGCGGACCAGCGTGGTTCGAATGCGCCGTTCTCGGCGATCCGCAGCAGGGTGTCGCACAGCGTCGGCGGATAGAGGACACACGTGTCGAGTAGGACCTCGAACGTCATCGTTCAGTGGCGCTTCAGTGGCGGCTGTCCATCGAGGAGGTCGTATAGGCCGGCGTTGTCCGCGTCCCGCGCCATCTCGTCAAGGCTCTTACGCCGTTGCACAGCCACACGCTCTTGATAAGCGATCAGATCCTGGAGAGCGACATAACGGTGACGGCCAGGCTTCACGGCTTCCAAGTCGCCGCGATCGATGATGCGCACCAGGGTCGGCCGCGAGATGCCGAGGAAGTCGGCGGCTTCCTGGGTGGTGAGCATTGCGTTGTGCGGGGCGACGGTCACGCCCATCCCGTGGGCCATGGCGTCCGCGACCTGGACGAGGACGCGGTGGACTTGCGCCGACAAAGCGATTGTTGTGCCGTCCGGCGCTACGAGGGCGACGAGACCGTCATCTCCCACCTGCAGGACCTTGGCCAAGGACGCTGCAGACGCCTCGTCTTCCGACGATGGAAGGTAGGTCGCGCTGTGGCGCGCGGCAGTCTTCGTAGGAGTCGGCATGACACCGAAGATAGATCAAAACGAACAAAACGAACAGACTTCTTCGAGTGGTCTACCGAACCAAAGCACCCGTGTTTCGTTCGTTAGTCGGTGTTGCTCGTTGTCGGGACGGCGTCGAGCTCGAGATCGCGGATGGCACGCCACTGCTCGGCGCTGGTCGCGTCGAGCCGGTAGTACGACTGCGGCGGCTCGCCGTTTTCCTCGCCGTACCAGGTGTCGTAGGGCGGGTTGCTCCGATCGAACTTGCGGCGGACCACGATCGAGAAACCTCCGTAGTCGCCGCGATGTTGGGGGACCGCGCGGCCTGTGGACGCCATGACGCGGAGGCCGCCGATCCATTGGTCCGGAGCGCGGGCACACATGTCCATGGTGGCGAGCACGGTTTCGCTTACTCCCAGGCCGGCCAACTGCCTGAGGTCCTCTTCGCTCCAGGGTGTAGCCGGGAGTGTGTCAGCCGACTTTGCCGATGTCCGTTCTCGTCGCGCAGGCGCCACGACGTAGTCTTCGACGTCTGCGACCGGCCACAGTCTCGACACGGTGATCGCGTGACCTTCGCCCCATTCATATGCGCGCACCTGGATGAGCACAATGTCGACTCCCTGCTCGGTGAGCCAGACCGCGGCCGAGGTGACGGCGGCGGGAAACTCACCCGCGACAAGCGTGATGCGCGGCTTCCGGAGTGTCTCGGTGGAGAGCTCAGGTGCATGCGCGGTCAGTGCAGCAAGGGCCTCATCAGCGGTCGACGGGGCGTCATCGCTCCGTCGAACGAATGACAGGTAGGCGTCCGCAAGGTCCTCGAGCGAGAATCGTGATGCCCGGGCCGCGTAGTTGATCGCCTGGGTAGTCACGTAGTCAGGGGCTCGGTCGCGTTTGAGTTCAGCGACGACGAGGCGACCGTCCGATCCCAGCCCGAGGATGTCGAGCCGGTCGGCTTCACGGCCGTCCTTCGACATCCATCGATCGAACTCGCTGGTAATGATCAGGACGTCCGGGCCGAGGATCTCCGGATTTGCGATTACCCACTCCTGCAGGTGGTCGCGTTCGCGCAGTCCGGCGGCGGCCAGCGAGGTCTCTCGGGCGGGCGCAGCGGTCGTGCCTTGCACCTTGAACACGAGTTCTTCGGACATCAAGGTCTCCTGTCCTCTGTTCGTTCCGTCGTGATCATTCGACTCCCCGGCTCTCCCACGCACCAAACGTATGTCCGTCCGGTGACACCCATCCGACGCGGCCGTTGCAGGAGCGACCCAGCGCGACAGATCCCGCGGTCGAGGGTGACGAGAAGACGTCGAACACGAATGGCGACCGGCCGTCGCGCGTCAGCGCTTTGAGCCTTACGTCGGCCGGCAGACCCTCGGCGTACATCCCCGACTGCCACTCGACGCCGCTGAGCGTCGTGCCCTGCGGTTTAGCTTCAACCACACCGTCGACGCGCTGATCGACGTACAGCGGGTAGTGACCAGTCCGGCAGTCCGAACAAGGACAACGAAAAACCGGCCCTGATCAACAGAGCCGGCTCGCCGTGGTCGGGGTGACAGGATTTGAACCTGCGGCCTCTTCGTCCCGAACGAAGCGCGCTACCAAGCTGCGCCACACCCCGTGGCCTGCGTACGTTGGCGCTTTTGGCGATACCCGCACGCAGCAAGTGGAGACTTTACCGGTTGACCGGGCAATCTCCCAATCGGGTTCAGACGCGTGGGGTGTCGAGATGTGCGCGGGTCAGGACGCGAGCAGATCTCGAGACCCCAGGCATCTGTCAGGACTTCGGGACGAGGGTCAGCAGCGTCGCCTCGGGGCGGCAGGCCAGGCGTACCGGCGTGTACTTGTTGTGCCCGAGGCCGGCCGAGACATGTAGCCAGGCGGCATCGTCCGGAGCCTGCGACGACGGAGCGTTGTCGGCGCCGGGCCACCAACGCGACAGTCCCTTGACCCGCTCTGTTCCGAGATCGCAGTTGGTGACCAGGGCGCCGTAACCGGGAACGCAGATCTGGCCGCCGTGCGTGTGACCGGCCATCACCATCGATGCGCCGTCCGCGGTCATCGCGTCGAGCACGCGAAGGTACGGCGCGTGGACGACACCGACCGTGAGATCGGCGTCTGTTGCGGCGGGCCCGGCGACCTTGTCGTACTCGTCGTAACCCAGGTGCGGATCGTCCACCCCGACCAGTTCGACGTCCAGGTCACCGATCGGGACGCGGGCGCGCACGTCAGTGAGGTTCGTCCAGCCACCGGCTTCGAACCCGCGCACCATGTTCTTCCAGGGCAGCGACGGCACGCCCATCTGGTCGCCCTGCTTGTGCGAGGAGTTGAAGTACCGGAATGGGTTGCGCCGTGCCGGGGCGAAGTAGTCGTTGGAGCCGAGCACGAACGCGCCGGGGAAGTCCATCAGCGGTGCCATCGTGCGCAGCACCGCCGGCACCGCGTTGAGATCGGAGCAGTTGTCGCCGGTGTTGACCACGAAGTCGGGCTCGAGGCGCGCGAGGTCCTGAACCCACTCGATGCGGCGGGCCTGGCGCGGCACCAGGTGCAGGTCACTGAGGTGCAGCACGCGCACCGGGTCGGCACTCTCGGGCAGAACGGGCACGGTCACCTCACGCAATGCGTACCAGTTGCGTTCGACCAGGCTCGACCAGCCGAGGGTCGCGGCCCCGAGAGCGCCGACGGCGACAGCTGAACGAGTGAGCGAGTGCATCCGCTCATCGTCGCACGGTGGTGACGGGGCACCGAAACGTCCGGGCGACAATTCGGGTGAGGGCGGTGTGACCGGAGTGGGACACTGAACCCATGACGCTCAAGCAGACGCTCCAGTCCGACCTCAACCAAGCGATGAAGAGCCGCGACAAAGTGACCGCCGGTGCGTTGCGCATGACGATCGCCGCCGTGAAGACCGCTGAGGTTTCCGGTGACACCGCCAAGGAACTGACCGACGACGAGACGCTCAAGGTCATCACCAAAGAAGCCAAGAAGCGTCGCGAGGCCGCCGATGCCTATGACGCAGCGAACCGTCCCGAGCTCGCCGAGCAGGAGCGCGCCGAACTCGTCGTACTCGAGAAGTATCTGCCCGCCCAGCTCAGCGACGCCGAACTCGACCAGATGGTCGCCGA
Organism: Yimella sp. RIT 621; assembly: GCF_004146205.1. NCBI lineage: Bacteria > Bacillati > Actinomycetota > Actinomycetes > Micrococcales > Dermacoccaceae > Yimella > Yimella sp. RIT 621. The sequence goes on along the minus strand of NZ_SEIP01000002.1, from coordinate 34,344 downwards.
AGCCGTCACCGAGTCCGGCGCCACCAACATCGGCGGCATGGGCAAGGTCATGAAGATCCTCCAGCCCAAGATCGCCGGTCGCGCGGACGGCGGCAAGATCGCCGCAGCCGTGAAGCGCGCGCTCAGCTGAGGCGACAAACGAAAGGCCCCGCCGATGGCGGGGCCTTTCGTGAACGGGCTGATCAGTTCGGTGAGACGGCCGGCGCGATCGTCGGCTGGGTGGACGAGGGACGACGTCCGGTGCTCGGGTAGATCGTGATCGTCGCACCCTTGGCCACCTTCTCGCCGCCCTCAGGTGTCGAGCCCATGATCAGACCCTCGAACAGCCGGGCGTCCTGGGCCGGCCCCTGCTTCACCTTGAAGCCGGCCGACTCCAGCATGGACGTCGCGTTGTCGGGCGTCTGTCCCTTGACGTTGGGGACGCGCACCTTGTTACCGTCCAGGAACTCCGACGACGGAGCGGCGAACTTCCTCTCCGGTTTGCCCCGGAGCGCGTCGTCCATGATCGTCTTCCAGATGGGCGCGGCGATCGTCGAGCCGTAGAGGTAGCCGTCGTAGTACTTGCCGCCGAGCCGGACGTCCTTCAGCGTCTTCTCGTTGTCGGCGTGGCCGACCCACACGGCCGTCGCCAGTTCCGGGGTGTAGCCGGCGAACCAGCTCTGCGTGGCGCCTTCCACGGTGCCGGTCTTGCCGGCTGCCGGACGATCCCCTGCGAGACGAGACGCGTAGGCGGTACCACCCGGCTTCAACACGTTCTCGAAGACCTTCGTCACGGTACGTGCGACGTCCTTGGAGAGCAGCTGCTTGCAGCCGGCCTGGGCCAGCTTCAACTGCTTGCCGTTCGCGTCGGCGATCGACTTGACCGGACGCGGGGTGCAGTAGACGCCGTCCGCCGCCACGGTGGCGTAGGCGTTCGCGAGGTCCAGAGCCGTCACCGGCTCCGAGCCGAGGATGATGCCGGAGGGCGACTTGCCGATCTCGGTGCCGTCACCGTTGCGCACTCCCATCTTGGTCATCGTCGCGTGCACGTCGCAGGCGCCGAGTTCGGAGACGAGCTGGGCGAACGCGGTGTTGATCGAACCGGCGGTCGCCTCGATGATCGGCATCGGTCCACCGGATTCGTGACCTTCGGAGTTGTGGACGTCCCAGTTCTCACCGGGAGCCAGTCCGCATTCACCCGGGAACTGCTTGTTGGTGAACCGGACGAAGTTTCCGTTCTTGTCCTTGCCGCTGAACTTCGGAACGTTGATGTCGCCCTCGATGTCACGACCCTGCTGGACCGCGCTCACGATCGCGAAGAACTTCGCGGTGGAGCCGATCGTGAAGCCCTGGCCACCGCCCATGTTCAGCGGGACGGTGTAGTTGATCGCGCTCTTCCCGGCGGTGGTGTTATTGCTGTACGCGGTGTTCTGACCGGTCGCGAGGACCAGCCCGGTGCCCGGCTGGATCGTCAGCGCTGCGGCCTGCACGTTCTCGGAGTTCGCCACCGGCACCTTCGACTTGATGTCCTTGTCCATCTTGGCCGCCAGCTTGGGGTCGAACGAGGTCTGGATCGTCAGCCCGCCACCCTTGAGCGCGGCCTCGCGCTCCTTGCGGGTCTTGCCGAGCGACGGCTCGTTGAGCAGCCAGTTGTAGACGTAGTAACAGAAGTACGGGTACTTCGAGCTGGCGCACGAACTGCTGATGTTGGTGACCTTGAGGTCGGACTTCAGATCGTGGCTGGTCGCGTCCGTGTATTCCTTGTAGGAGATCATCTGCTGGGCATACATCTTGCCGAGCACCTGGTTGCGGCGCTTGGTGGCCGCCTCCGGGTTGTTGATCGGGTCGGTGACGCCGGGCGCGTTCACCACGCCGGCCAGCGTGGCGGCCTGCGGCAGAGTGAGCTGCGAGGCGGAGCGGCCGTAGTAGTGGCGGGCCGCGGCCTCGACGCCGTACTGCTGGTCGCCGAAGTACACGAGGTTGAGGTAGCCGTCCAGGATCTGCTGCTTGGTGTACTTCTGTTCCAGAGTCACCGCGTACTTCAGTTCCTGCAGCTTTCGCACGTACCCCTGCATCCCCGATCGGGCGACGGACGCCGCTGCGGCGTCCTTGTTGCCGGAGGCCAGCGCCTTGTTCTGCAGGGCGACCTTCACGTACTGCTGGGTGAGGGTCGAGGCACCCTGGGTGCCGGCGCTCATGATGTTGGTGCTGATCGCGCGCAGCAGACCCTTGGGGTCGACACCGCCGTGCTCGAAGAAGCGCTCGTCCTCGATCGCCACCTGCGCCTGCTGCATCACCGGTGCGATCTTGTTCAGCGGCACCACGATTCGGTTCTCGTTGAACGGTGTGCCGATCACGGTGCCGTCGGAGGCGAGGATGCGGGATTGCTGGGCCAACGGGTTCATCTGGAAGTCGGCCGGCATCTGGTTGAACATCTTGATGCCGTTGTTGGTCGCCTGGCCCGCGACACCCACCGCGGGGATGACGAGACCGGCCGTCAGCAGGCCCATCGTCATGGCGACCGCGACGAAGCCGCCGAGCAGCGACATGACGCTGGCGATCCGGGAGGTTTGGCGCATGGAAGGAAGGGTAACCCGCCGACCTGGGTAAGCCCGGAATCCGCGTTTCGCGTGAACGTCGGCCAGGGGATGTGCGCCAGGGTTGCGGCGAAGGATAACAAAAAGAAGGTAAAGATTGGGTCTTCCCACAACATGACGCCGCTTGTATTATCGCGATTAGTAGGACAGATGACCTGGATACCCGGGTCCTCCAACGAAGACGTAGTCTCCGCATGCAGTTCGCGGTGACACGGGGGCGCGTTGGCGGGGCGGAATGTCCAGCAGTGCCCGAGGAGGCAGCTGTGACCGTTGTTGCACCCGACATCGTGATGTGGGACGAGAACTGGGCCGGACGTGCGTCCTGCCGAGCCGGTAGCCCCGACGACCTTTTCGCCAAGGGGGCTGCTCAGCAGAGCGCCAAGGTGATCTGCCAGCGCTGCCCGGTCGTGGCCGAGTGCCTGGCCGATGCGCTCGACAACCGCACCGAGTACGGCGTCTGGGGTGGCATGACCGAACGCGAGCGCCGTGCGCTGCTTCGTCGTCGCCCCGAGGTGAAGTCCTGGGCTCAGTTGTTCCGCGCTGCGCGTGCCGACGGCTTGGGCTGACTCAGCTGGCGAGTTCCTCGCCGATCTCGCGTAGTTCCGCGATGTCGTTGACGTCGTGACCTGCTGCGGCCACCTGGCCGACCGGCACCTGCGGGTGCAGTAATCGGAATCGGTCGATCGCCTCGGCGTGCCGCACGCCGAGTTCGGTGACATCGGCGTGCAGCCGAAGCAGTGCGGCGGTGTCCGTGGGTCGCCATCCGCTTGACCGGTCCGGTACCTCGTCCATCGCGTCCGCGGCGTTAAGTGCTCGCGTTGCATTGACCGACGGCACGTACGTCATCTGCACCCGGTTGACCACCAGCCCGGCCAACGGCATGCCGTCCTCCTCCAGACGGTCGACGAAGTACGCGGCCTCGCGCAGTGCGTCCCGTTCCGGGGTCGCGACGACGACGAAGGCTGTTGCCGGATCTTTCAGCAGCGCGTACGTCTGGTCGGCACGCTCGCGGAACCCACCGAACATCGTCTCCAGTGCGGCGATGAATGTCTGTGCGTCCGAAAGTAATTGGGCACCGAGGATCTTCGACATCACGGTCGTCACCGACGAGACGCCGACGCTCATCAGCTTCAGATAGGCCCGGCCGCCTGCTCGCGCCGGCGCCGTCATCAAGCGGATGAAGCGACCGTCCAGGAAGCTGCCCAAGCGCTCGGGGGCGTCCAGGAAGTCCAGCGCCGAACGCGACGGGGGAGTGTCGACGACGACGAGGTCCCATCGCAGCTCGCCGTCGGCAGCCGTCTCGCTCATGAGCTGGCCGAGTCGCTCCATCGCCATGTACTCCTGGGTGCCGGCGAAGGAACTGGAGACGGCTTGGTAGAAGGGGTTGTCGAGAATCTGCTGAACCTTCTCCGGTGCGGCGTGCCGGATCACCACCTCATCGAAGGTGCGCTTCATGTCGAGCATCATCGCGTCCAGCGATCCGCCCGCCGAGGCATCGATGGTCGTGACCGGCTCGGGTTCGTTGTCGAGGTGCTCGAGACCGATCGCCTGCGCCAATCGCTTCGCGGGGTCGATCGTCAGTACCGCGACGCGGCGTCCCTGTTCGGCGGCACGGATCGCGATCGCGGCGGACGTCGTGGTCTTGCCCACACCGCCGGAGCCGCAGCAGACGATGGTACGGATCGCCTCGTCGTGCAACAGGTCGTCGATCGAGAACTCGCTGCTCATCGCGCACCTTCCATCAGTGCGGCAGACAGGTGGCGCAGGCCGCCGGCATCGACGCCGCCGGGGACGAACGGAAGGTGCACGATCGGACGATCGAGCGCGCGCAGGTCGGCGAGTTCCTCGGCCTGCAGGTCGAGTCGGTCACCGAGGTCGCGTCCGGCTTGGACGAGTCCGTTGACCAGAGTCGGGCCGACGCGCAATCCGCTTGCGGCCAGGTCTGATTCGAGGTCTGCGAGGTCGGCATCGTCGGACTGCAGATGCGCCAGCGCGCGCTTGCTGAGCACGTCCGCGCGCTCCTGGTTGACCACGACATTTCCGATCGAGAGTCCTATGCCCCGCAGTTCGCCGGCGGCGTCGAGCGTCTCCTGCACCGGCATCTCCTCCAGCAACGTGACCAGATGGACGAGCGTGTCAGGGCCGGTCAGCAACTGCATGATCGATTCGGCCTGCGACTTGATCGGTCCGACCTTCGCCAGCCCGGCGACCTCCTGGTTGACGTTGAGGAAGCGTCCGATGCGTCCGGTGGGTGGTGCGTCGAGCACGATCGCGTCGTAGATCTGGTCGTGGCGGACACCGCGCCGGGAGGTACGTCGGCGGGCGGCTTCGTAAACCTTGCCGATGAGCAGGACGTCGCGCACGCCCGGTGCGATCGTGGTCGCGAAGTCGATCACGCCGAACCGTTCCAGCATCCCGCCGGCCATGCCGAGCTTGTAGAACATCTGCAGGTACTCAAGCAGCGCCGCCTTCGCATCGACCGAGATGCCCCAGACACTGCCGCCGTCCGCGCCGCGCGCCACCCGCGTCTCGACCTCTCCCAACGGCGGGATGTCGAGCAGTTGACTGATGCCCTGTCGGCTCTCGACTTCGGCGAGCAGGACCTGTTTGCCGCGGTCGGCCAGTGCAAGGGCGAGCGCGCCGGCGACGGTTGTCTTGCCGGTGCCGCCCTTGCCGGTCACGATGTGCACACGCGCGCCGTCCCAAGTCATGGAGTCACCCTAGCTTCGGGCGAACAGCGTCCGGATCGAATCGACCGTGACGTCGAACGCATGGGTTCCGGGCGTGATGAGCGGCCAGTGATCGGCGTCGGGAATCTCCACCAGTCGGGCTCCGGTGCGCTGCGCGTAGCGGCGCGAGATCTCGATCGGGACGTCGAGATCCGCGTCCCCGTGGACCGCCACGACCGGCTGCCGAGGCGGGAGCCGGATGGGGTCGGCGTTCGATGGTGGCGCACCGTCGAACAACGCTCGCACTGCGCCGGCGCCGAGCCCGTCGTGGTCGGCCGAGCGCAGGTCGAGACAGCCGGCCAGGCTGACCGCACCGACGAGTCCGGCACCTTCGGGTTGGTGCAACGACCAGACCGCGAGCTGTCCGCCGGCGGAGTGTCCGACGATCACCGCCGGTACGCCGCCCAGGTGTGCCAATGCCGCACGGATGTCGGCCGAAATGACCGGCCACCGCCCGCTCTCGGGACGTCGGTATTCAACGAGTGAGACCTCGAAACCGTTGTCGCTCAAGGCGGCCGCCATCGGACGAAGGTGCTCGCGGTCGTACGCGGGTTTCCAGAATCCGCCGTGCACCAGCACGACCAGGCCCGTGCCTGATCCGTCGTAGCGGTCGATCACCTGGTCCGTGGCCGGCCCGTACGGGAGGGTGCGATCGGGCCCCCGGGCCGGCTCGTCGGGCAGGCGGTCCACGGGGTACTCCTCGGTAGGCAAGGCCCGATGTGAAGCGTGTCTCACCGGTGCTAGCGTCGCAATGGTTTGCGCGTTCTAGGGAGAGTCAAGCATGGCCAACGTCCTCCGCCCACTGAGCGGATCGGGCACACCGCACGTCGTCGTCGTCGGAGCCGGGATGGTCGGTCTGTCGACCGCCTGGTACTTGCAGGAGCACGGCGTGCAGGTCACCGTCATCGAGCGGTCGGGGGTTGCGGCGGGTAGTTCGTGGGGCAACGCGGGGTGGATCTCGCCGGGTCTCTGCGTGCCCCTTTCGGACCCGTCGGTGCTCAAGTACGGGCTGAAGGCCGTGCTCGACCCGGACTCTCCGCTGTTCATCCCGCTGAAGCCTGACGTCCGGCTCGCGTCCTTCCTGCTCGGGTTCGCCCGCCGCTGCACCCCGGGTCAGTGGAGGAAGACGATGGACCTCTTCGTGCCGGTGAACCGTCTGGCCATCGGTGCGTACGACGAACTCGAGAGCAACGGTGTCGCGGCGAAGTCCCACGAGGCGCCGATCATGGCGGCGTTCCGCAGGGCCGAGGACGCGAAGGGCCTCGAGCACGAGATCGAACTCATCCACGAGGCAGGCCTCGACCTCGAGGCCACCGAGGTCGACAACGCCACCCTGCGGGCTGAACTGCCGATCATCAGCCCCGACGTGGAGAAGGCGATCCGCCTCGGCGGACAGCGTTACATCAACCCCGGCGAGTACGTCGACGCGCTGGCGAAGGCCGTGCAGGAACGTGGCGGACGACTGGTCATCGGTGCGAACGCCCGCGCCCTGCGTCACGGCCCCGGCGGAGTGACCGTCGAGATGATGAGCGGCGAGCCGGTGTCCGGTGACGCCGTCGTGATCGCCACCGGTGCCTGGCTGCCCGAGCTCGCCAAGACATGTGGCGTCCGTGTGCCGGTGCGGGCCGGCCGCGGCTACAGCTTCTCCGTCTCGGTCACCGACGAGAACGCGCGTCCGGTGCCGTGCCCGGTCTACTTCCCGCACGAGCGGGTGGCGTGCACGCCGCTCGGCGATCGGCTGCGGGTCGGCGGGACGATGGAGTTCGCCGGCACCGAGGACCCGCTGAGCGCCGACCGCGTGGCCGCCATTCGCCGCAGCGGCGAACCGTTGCTCACCGGTGTGAACTGGGACGACCAGCAGGACGTCTGGGTCGGCGGCCGTCCGGTGACCGTCGACGGGCTGCCCCTGATCGGCGAGACCAAGGTGCCGGGTGTCTACGTCAACGGCGGCCACGGCATGTGGGGCATCACCCTCGGCCCGCTGTCCGGCAGGCTGCTCGCCCAGCAGATGGTCACCGGTCAGGTGCCCTGCGAACTCACGCCCTTCTCGCCGACGCGATAATCGAACCGACCAGCTTCTCTCTTCAGACAGGAATCGCCATGACCAAGTGGGAGTACGCCACCGTCCCGTTGATCGTCCACGCCACCAAGCAGATCCTCGACCAATGGGGTGAGGACGGCTGGGAGCTGGTGCAGGTCCTCACCGGTGACAACGGCAACCTCGTCGCCTACCTCAAGCGCCAGAAGGGCTGATCCCAGATGTCCGAAGTCGAGAACCGGCTGGCCGAACTCGGGCTGACCGTCCCCGCAGTCGCCGCTCCCGTCGCCGCATACGTGCCGGCGATCCGTGACGGCAACATCGTGATGACCTCCGGCCAGTTGCCGTTTGTCGACGGCAAGCTCGCCGCAACCGGCAAGGTCGGTGCCGACGTCTCGCCCGAGGACGCCGCCCAGCTGGCTCAGACCTGCGCACTGAATGCGATCGCCGCGGTGAAGAGCATCGTCGACGACCTCGACAGCGTGCGCGTGGTCAAGGTCGTCGGCTTCGTGGCCAGCGACCCCTCGTTCACCGGTCAGCCGGCCGTGATCAACGGTGCCAGCGAACTGTTCGCCAAGGCGTTCGGTGAGAACGGCGCGCACGCTCGCTCGGCCGTCGGCGTCGCAGTGCTGCCGCTCGACGCACCGGTCGAGGTCGAAGTCACGGTGTCGGTGCGCGACTGATGAACGACCAGCCGCGGGTGATCGAACGCCTGTGGCAGCCTGCCCCGAAACTCGGCGAGCTCGCGTCGGACTGGGTCCGCGCGGGTTCGCCGGGCGGGGTGCAAGCCCGGCGGGCCGCCACCGTCATGCTGCTGCGTGACGAGCCCGGTGGGGTCGAGGTCTTCATGATGCGCCGGGTCGCCACGATGGCATTCGCGCCGTCGATGTGGGTCTTCCCCGGCGGAGGCGTCGACGACCGCGACGCGCATGTGTTGCCGGCGTGGGCCGGGCCCTCGCCGCAGGAGTGGAGCGAGCGTCTCGGCGAACCCGTCGACGTCGCGACCTCCTTGGTCGTCGCGGCCGCTCGGGAGGTCTTCGAGGAGTCCGGAGTGCTGCTCGCCGCACGCGGCGACGACGCGATCGTGTCGCCGGACGAGCACCCCGAGCGGGACGCCGACCGCGCAGCGCTTCTTGCCAGGGAGGTGTCGTTCGCGCAGCTGCTGCAACAGCGCGGCATGACCCTGCGGACAGATCTGCTGCAGGCGCAGGATCACTGGGTGACGCCGGAGTTCGAGCCCAAGCGGTACGACACCTGGTTCTTCGCCGCGCTCATGCCCGACGGGCAGGACGCCGACGACCAGACCACCGAGTCCGACATCAGCCGGTGGGTGCGCCCCGCCGATCTGTTGGCCGATCTGGAGTCCGGCGATGCCGTGATGTTGCCACCGACCGAGTTGCAGCTGGAACGCATCCGACGGGCCCCGGACGCGCAGGCGATGGTGCGCCTTCGTCCGCCGCTGATGACCGTCATGCCGGTTGCCGAGATGGGACCCGAAGGAGTTCGGCTCCGCACCCGGTATTACGGGTGATCCGACGGTTACCGTTCATTCATGACCGAAGTTGTTTGGACCGGCGGCGCCGTCAGCGACCGCTCCGCAGTGATCCTGTGCCCCAACCCGGGACCGATGACGTTGGAGGGCACCAACACCTGGGTGCTGCACTCGACCTCGACCGACGAGGTGATCGTCGTCGACCCAGGCCCGCTCGACGAGGAGCACCTCACCGCGATCGAGAACTACGTCGAGCAGATCGGCGCCCGCGTTGCGCTGACATTGGTGACCCACGGTCACTTCGACCACGACGAGGGCGTGCCCCTATGGGTGGAGCGCACCGGTTCACCCGTGCGTGGCGCCGGCCGCGGCGAGTCCTTCGAGGACGGCGACCGGATCTCGTCGGGCGACATCGACCTTCGCGTACTGGTGACGCCCGGCCACACCAAGGACTCCGTGTCCTTCGCCTGGGACGAGGAGCGTCTGCTGCTCACCGGCGACACCGTGCTGGGACGCGGCACCTCGATCGTGGCGCACCCCGACGGGAACCTGACCAGCTACCTGGCCTCGCTCGAAGCGCTTTACGCGGCGGCGTCCGAGGGTGGTTCGTTGCTCGCCCCCGGCCACGGGCCGGCCACGACCGATGCGGCAGCGGTCATCGACTTCTACCGCAAGCACCGCGCCGAGCGTCTCGAGCAGGTGCGCGCTGCGCTCAAGGACTCCGACCCGGACACCGAGGACCTCGCCCAGGCGATCGTCGAACTGGTGTACGCCGATGTGTCCAAGGACGTCTGGCCGGCGGCCAAGGCGACCGTGCAGGCGCAGTTGGAGTACCTCGAACTCCAGCGTTGAACCTAGCGGCTGCGGCGCTGCAGCCGCTCGACGTCCAGCAGCGTCACCGCGCGAGCCTCGAGCTTGACCCAACCGCGCGCGGAGAAATCGGCGAGGGCCTTGTTGACCGTCTCACGGGAAGCGCCGACCAGCTGGGCGAGCTCCTCCTGGGTGAGGTCGTGCGCGACCAGCACGCCTTCGTCCACCGGCTTGCCGAAACGCAGGGAGAGGTCCAGCAAGGCCTTGGCGACGCGTCCGGGGACGTCGGTGAACACGAGGTCGCCGAGGGCCTCGTTGGTGCGGCGCAACCGGCGGGCCAGCGCGGTGAGCATGGTCATCGCCACTTCGGGGCGGCTGCTCAGGAAGTCGCTCATCGCCTGGTGGCCGATGCCGACGAGTTCGGTGTCGGCGACGGCGGTCGCGGTGGCGGTGCGGGCGCCCGGGTCGAACAGCGACAGCTCACCGAGCATCTCGCCGCGGCCGAGGATGGCCAGCAGGTTCTCGCGTCCGTCGGGGGAGCGTCGGCCCAGCTTCACCTTGCCGTCGGTGATCACGTAGAGCGAGTCGCCCTGATCGCCCTCGTGGAACAGTTCCTGCCCGCGGGGCACCTTGGTGCGGGTCATCGACTCCAGCAGCGCCTCGGCCGCCTGGTCGTCCAACGCTGCGAAGAGAGGTGCTTTGCGCACGGATTGGGTGTCCACGAGGGTCAGTCTGCCACGGCAGTGGTGTATTTCACGTCCGCCTCGGCCGGGTGGCTGATGATCCCGCACTCCCGCGGGGAGCCGGGTGTCGCCATCGGTCTCTAGGGTGAGTCACGTGAAGCCGATCGACATCGAGAACGAGACACCGGTGGCTCGCACCCGGCGCGCTCGCAAGACCTACCGGGTGCTCGCCGACTTCTACCCGTACGCGCACTGTGAACTCGACTTCGAGACGCCGCTGCAACTGCTCGTGGCGACGATCCTGTCGGCCCAGACGACGGACGTCGGGGTCAACAAGGTGACGCCGGTGCTGTTCGAGCGCTACCCCGACGCGAAAGCGCTCGCGGAGGCCGATCGCACCGAACTGGAGGAGCTGTTGCGTCCCACCGGGTTCTTCCGGGCCAAGGCGAACTCGGTGCAGACACTCGGCCAGGTGCTGGTCGAACGATTCGGGGGCGAGGTGCCGAACAAGCTCGCCCACCTCGTCACCCTGCCCGGTGTGGGCCGCAAGACCGCGAACGTCGTGCTGGGCAATGCTTTCGACGTCCCGGGCATCACGGTCGACACCCACTTCGGCCGGGTCGCCCGACGGCTCGGCTGGACCGACGAGACCGACCCGGTGAAGGTCGAGCACGCGATCGGTGAGCTGTTCCCGCGCAAGGAGTGGACGATGCTCAGCCACGTGCTGATCTTCCACGGCCGACGCATCTGTCACGCCAAGCGTCCGGCGTGCGGTGCGTGCCCGGTCGCGCGGTGGTGCCCGTCCTACGGCGAGGGCGAGATCGACGAGGACAAGGCGCGCAAGCTGTTGAAGTTCGAACTGGCGCCCGGGCGTGAGGACGACCTCGCACGCCTGCGCGCGGAGTACTCCTCGTGACCGCTCCCGTCCCGGCCTGGCTGCCGAGGTTGATGGAGCGGGCGGGCGCCGACGACTCGTTCTTCAACTCCTTCGGCCTGCCCGAGGGGCGGCGCTCGGCGGTGCTGATCCTCTTCGCCCCGCACCCCGACGCAGGCGAGGACGTGCTGCTCACCCAGCGCTCGGAGGTGATGCGCAAGCATCCCGGCCAGGTGTCGTTCCCCGGCGGCGGCATCGACCCGACGGACGCCGACGCGACAGCGGCCGCGCTGCGCGAGGCCCACGAGGAGGTCGACCTCGATGCGTCCGAGGTCACCGTGCTGGGCGAGTTGGCACCCGTACCGCTCACCGTCACCGGCTACCACGTCACCCCGGTGATCGGGTGGTGGCACGACCCGGGCGAGATCCACGCCAAGAGCCGGCAAGAGGTCGACCGCGTGGTGCGTGTCGCCCTGTCGGACCTCACCGATCCGGCCAACCGGTTCAGTGCCGTCCACCCGGCCCGCACCTTCAAGGCTCCGGCATTCGAGGTCGACGGCCTCTACGTCTGGGGTTTCACCGCGATCCTGCTCGACGCCGTCCTCAAGCTCGCCGGCCTGGAGCAGCCCTGGGATGTCGAGGACGAACGTCCGGTGCCTGCACGTTTCCTGCTCCGTTGATGCTGTGACACACGCACGAAGTCCCCGGCACCCTCGCGGGCCGGGGACTTCTGCGCTGGATCAGGAAGCTTTCGGCGGCTTCAGCGCGGCAATCGTCTTCTCCGCGTTGTCGATCGTCTTGACCGGCTTGCCCTGCATCTTGCTCAGCGCGCTCTTGCCCATCAGGGCGAGGATCAGCGTGATCAGCAGCAGCACGCCACCGACGATCAGGAAGGCCGCCCAACGCGGAAGGCCCGCAGCGAACAGGCCCCATGCGCCGGCAGTGAGCAGGAAGCCGAGCGTGAAGAGACCGAAGATCCCTGCGCCGACGAGCAGGCCTGCACCCTTGCCGCCCTTGCTGACGTCTGACTTGATCTCCATCTTGGCAAGGGCGATCTCACCCTTGACGATCGACTGAAGATCCTGCGACGCATCAGCGACCAGCTGACCGAGTGTGCGCTCCTGGGCCATTCGAATTCCCTCCGAGACTTGCCGGGGACGGTTAACTACGCCGTTTTCCGGCGTGACATCGCACCTACCCTAGCGTTCACTTCGCGCCCGTGGTCCCTGCGCGTCCACCGTCCTGAGCACGCTGGTAGACGTCCGGGATGCCATCGAGGTCGTCGTCGCGCGACTCCTGCTCGTGGATGCGCTTGTAGACCTTGTCGCGGCGACGCAACACGATCGTTGCCAGCAATGCCGCGGTGAGCGAGCCGAGAAGCACCCCGATCTTCACGTGCTCGTCGGCCTCGCTGCCGGGGCCGAACGCGAGCTCGCCGATCAGCAGCGACACCGTGAAGCCGATACCGGCCAGCAATGAGAGACCGAACACATCGGACCAGGCGAGGTCGTCGTCGAGGTCGGCGCGGGTGAACCTGGCGAGCACGTACGTCGAACCGAAGATGCCGATCACCTTGCCGACGACGAGGCCGACCATGATCCCGATGGTGATGGGGTCGGTCAGCGCGGCCAGGATGTCGCCGCCGACGAAGCTGACACCGGCTGCGAAGAACGCGAACACCGGCACGCAGAAGCCGGCCGACAGGGGACGGACGCGGTGCTCGATACGCTCGCCGAGGCTGTGACCGTCTGCGCCCCTGGCGGCCGGAACGATCAGGCCGAGCAGGACGCCGGCGATCGTCGCGTGGATACCGGAGTTCAGGACCAGCACCCACGTCGCAACGCCCAGCGGGATCAACAGCCACCACGGGTGACTGCGGGTGCGCGCCACCCAACCGAACAACGCCAGCGGGACGATCGCGAGCGCGAGCATGACCAGGTTCAGATCCGAGGTGAAGAACAACGCGATGATCGTGATGGCGATCAGATCGTCCACGACGGCGAGAGTCAACAGGAACGAGCGCAGCGCGGACGGCAGATGACTGCCGATGACCGCGAGCACGGCCAGCGCGAAGGCGATGTCGGTGGCCGTCGGGATCGCCCACCCCTTTGTGTTGCCGTCGAGCACGAGCTGGGCGACGACATAGAGAAGGGCCGGCACGGCCACACCACAGGCGGCGGCGACAATCGGCACAGTCGCCTTCGCGGGGTCGCGCAGGTCACCGTGCACGAACTCGTGCTTGAGCTCCAGCCCCACCACGAAGAAGAAGACGGCGAGCAGGCCGTCGGCGGCCCAGTGCGCGAGCGAGAGCTCGATACCGAGCGCAGGAATGTCGAGGTGGGTCTTCGACAACGAGGTGTAGGCGTCGCGCCACGGCGAGTTGGTCCAGATCAGCGCGAGCACGGTCGCGATCAGCAGCAGCGCACCGCCGACGGTTTCGAGCCGGAGCAGCGCGGCGATGCGCTGCGCTTCGGGCCATTCGCCGCGAGAGAACAATTTCGGACGGGTGGGAGTGGTCATCGAGCCTCTTGTCGATCGGGGTCGGTCAGGACGTTGCCGACCAGACTTCCCGGCTCACCATGAGCTTCGAGTTTACCGGGGCCTACCGTTGTCGCGTGTCCGACGTCCATGCTGCAGTCGCCCAACTCGCTCGTCTTCCGCAAGTGCCGCAGGCGGTGGATGCGGCCCGCGAGGCCTGCACCGCCCTGCGCTGGCACCCGGCGCTCCGCCGGCGCATCCCGGAGGCGTCGGCCGAGTCGCGTGTGCGTGGAGCGACGGCGAGCGCGGCACTGGACGGCGCACAGATGTCGGTGACGCTCGTGCGCGATGTCTTCCGTGGGGCGCGCCGGCTGCCGGAGCACCCGGACCCTGTCGAGCGGACGATCGGTGCGGCCCTGCGTGCCACCGCGGAAGCCGAACATGTGCGAGCGATGGTCACCTCCGCGCCCCGGCAGGCGTTGGCCCGGCTGCACGTGGCCGCGATGGCGGATCTACTTCCGCCGGACCAGGTCGGACGGCCGCGCACCGGTTCGGAGGACAGCCGAGAGATGCTCGAACTGGGCCCGGCGCCGTCCGCGTCCGACGCGGGGGAGCGACTGACCCAGTTGTGCGAATTGCTCCAGGGCTCAGCGCACTTGCCGACCGTCGTCGTCGCGGCGATCGTCCATGCGGAGCTTGTGGCGGCACGCCCGTTCGTCCATGGCAATGCACTGGTTGCTCGCGCGTTCGAACGCGCCTTGGTGTGGGGCAGCGGGCTCGACCCCACCGGAGTCGCGGTACCGGAACAAGCGCACCACTCGATGGAGACCGACTACCACGGCGGGCTGGCGGCGTACGCATCCGGTGACCCGCAGGGCGTGCGGTTGTGGATCCTGCACGAAGCGACGGCTCTCACCCGGGCGGCGGGAGCCGGGCACGATGTGTGCGACGCAGTGCTCGCCGGAAGACTCACATCGCCTCCCTCTGCATCTCTTGATTCCCGGCCGACGCAGGAGTAGACCTGTTCTCAGGCGAAAGCCTGAAGACCACCGCAACTGAACAGGGCACCCACGCGAAGGCAGTTCACTAGTGAACCGCTCGTTCGACCCCTTGTGGGTCGGCGACAATCGGGAAATGCACGCTTGGTAACCCTGCAGAGGTGCGGTCGATGAAGCCCTGCTCCGATCTTTCGGAGCAGGGCTTCAACCCGGCGCGGCGCGTCCGGTCACCTTTTACCCGTTGTGGAGAAGGTAAGAACTTGGTATGGAGATGGTCAGGACGCTTGTCCCTGCCCACCTTGGCTCGCATGATTGACCTGTCGGCGCTCCCAACATGGTCGTAGCGCGGTGTTCGTCCCCATCCCCCTGGGCGACGAGCATCTGGAAGGCCCCGTCGTCCCCCCGGCGGGGCTTTCCCCTGTTCACCTCTCAGGTTTGTCCACAGCCCGACCAGCGGTCGTCGGTTGTTCACAGCCGGTGATCCGCCCCTCGCCGCGCTGCAGTCCCGCAGGGTCGGATGCGGTGCATGAACGGTTTTGCGCGTGCTCTGCATCTGGTCGGTGGCGAGTTTGCCGCACCCTTGCGCGCGGCGACGGTCCGTGTCGCCGCGGAGCAGGGCCTGTGCCCGGTGCTCATCGATCTGTCTGCGTGGTCAGGTGGCAGTGATGTGTTGCTCGGTCTCGAACACGCGCCGGGGGTGCGCTGGCACGACCTCGACGGTGCCGATGGTGAGTTCGACGCCGACGGCCTGTTCGACAGACTGCCGGTCGGGCCGCTCGGCGAACGGGTGCTGGCGCATGACCGGCATGCAGCCTCACCGGTGTCCGACGGCGTCGTCCGAGCAGCGGTGCACGCTTTGCGGTTGAGCGCGTCGTTGCTGATCATCGACGTCGTCAGTCCGGTCGCGTCTGCCGACATCCACCGCGCCGGCGACGGCCTGTGGGTCATCGCCGGTGACGAAGTGCGCTCGACCGCGGCCGGAGTCGCTGCGGCGCAATGGTTCTCACGACACGGCTTCGTCCATGGCACGCTCCTGCTGGGCGACGGTGTCGGTGGCAGCGAGGACTTCGACACGATCGACGCAGCGGTACGGGTCGGACGCACCGACCGGCGTGACCTCGAGCGGGGAGTGCTCTGCGGACGACGTAGGTCATCGTTGCGCGCGCCGGCCGAGCGGATGATCGCCGACCTGGTGGGTTCGGAGAACGCGGCATGAGCGTCGTCGGCCGGACGATGTGGGAGCACATCCGCTCAGGCGAGGTGCCGACGAAGGATCGCATCACTGCGGTCGCCGGTGCGGAGGCGGCTGTCCTCGGTGAGCGCAGCGCCGGAGAGCTCGGACAGCGGTGGACCGCCGAGGTGCTCGGTGGCGGCCCCTTGCAGCCGTTGCTCGACGAGCCCGACGTCACCGACGTCTTGGTGAACGGACCGGGCCAGGTGTGGATCGATCGCGGCGACGGCCTGCAGCCGGTCGACCTCAACCTGGGCGACGAGGACGCGGTACGCCGCCTGGCGGTGCGGCTCGCGGCCATCGCCGGTCGCCGACTCGACGACGCGAGCCCCTGGGTCGACGGCCAACTGCCGGGCGGTGTTCGCCTGCACGCGATGCTGCCGCCTCTGGTCTCCGATGGCCCGCACCTCTCCCTGCGGATTCCGCGTCGCACCGGAATCGGACTGTCCCAGTTGTGTGCTCGCGGTCTGACCGACGTGCTCGGGGAGCGACTGCTGACCGCCTTGGTCGAACAGAAGGTGGCGTTCGTCGTGACGGGCGGCACCGGCAGCGGGAAGACCACGCTCCTGTCGTCGATGCTCGCGCTGGTGCCGGCGGCCGAGCGGCTGTTGGTCGTCGAGGACGTTCGGGAAATGATCGTCGAGCACCCGCATGTCGTGCGCCTGGAATCGCGGCCGCCGAACGTCGAGGGTGCCGGCGAGGTCACGCTGGCGGCGCTGGTCCGGCAGGCGCTGCGGATGCGTCCCGACCGAGTGGTCGTGGGTGAGGTGCGGGGTGCCGAGGTGCGGGAACTGATGAGCGCCCTGAACACCGGTCACGAGGGCGGCTGCGGCACGTTGCACGCGAACTCGCCGGTCGATGTCATCTCCCGGTTCGAAGCACTCGGTGCCCTGGGCGGTATGGCCCCCTCGGCCGTGCGTTCGCAGCTGGCGAGTTCGGTGCGCGTGGTCGTGCATGTGCAACGGACGCCGGCCGGTCGGCGTCTGGCCCAGGTGGGTGTCATCGGCGTCGACGAAGGCGAGCTTCGCGTCCGTCCGGCACTGCGGTGGGAGGCCGGGCAGGCCGTCCCGATGGAGGGTCTGTCTGCCCTCGAATCTGTGCTCGGACGGGCGGTCCGGTGATGGTGCTGGCGACCGTATTGGTCTTCGCGGCAACGCTGCTGTGGTTCACCCCGGCTCGAGTCACACTTCCACGTTCATGGCGGCTGAGCCCCAAAAGACCGGCAAGCACCACGCTGGAGGTGTGGTCGGTGCTGGTGGAGTCGATCGCGACCGGGGTCCGTTCGGGCGCTGCGCCGACCTTGGCCTGCGCGGCGGCGTGCTGCGCAGTGGGCCAGTCGATGACCGAACCACTGCCGCAGATCGGTCGCCTGCACGCGGCGGCGGTGTCGGGTGGGGATCTCGCAGCGGCGTGGCGCGACGCGGCGGACAGCCTTGATGATCCGGGTCTGTGGGCGGTTGCGTCCGCGTGGGCACTGTCCGATTCCACCGGTGCTCCCTTGGCGGACGCCCTCGCGGTGGCCTCCCGGTTACGCCGCTCGGAGACCGAGCGTGCCGCGCGTGCCAAGGCTGCTCTCGCGGCTCCGGTGACGTCCGTCAACCTGCTCACCGGCCTCCCGATCTGCGGAGCCGGGCTCGGCGGCCTGCTCGGCGTCGATGTCTGGTCGGTGTACGCCTCTCCGCTGGCCGTCGTCACCGTCGTGCCCGGCGTGGTGCTGATCGTCGCCGGACGCTGGTGGTGCCGAAGATTGGTCGCCCGCGCCGGCCGCACGAGGCGACTGACATGAGCGAATCCACGGTCTTGGACGCCGCTGCGGCGATCGATCTCGTCGCGATCGCGCTCGGTGGCGACCTCCCCTTGGCCGATGCGCTCGGTGCGGTCGCGCAGGTGAGCAGGGATCGCATCGAGCACGATCTGCGCCTGGTCGAAGCAGCCCTGCGGTGGGGCGTCGAGCCGTCCGTCGCCTGGCGCGAGGCGGGCGAGGTGTGGGCCGCGGTCGGAGTTGCCTTCGCCCTCGCCGGCGACCTCGGTCTGCCGCCACGCGGCCTGCTGCACGACGCCGCCGAATCGATCCGTCTGAACGAAGCCGCCCGCTCCGAGGCGGCGGTGGGACGCCTGAGCGTGCTGCTCGTCCTGCCGCTCGGACTGCTGTTCCTGCCTGCCTTCGCGCTGCTGGCCGTGGTGCCGGTCGTGATCAGCCTCGCCCGATCGACGCTCGACGGCATCGGGTGAGACACAGACCACCGGAGGACATCCGGTCGGAATCAACAGAATCCGAACACGAAGGAGAACGAGATGAATGAGAAGACCCTGCCCGGCGTCCTCGCCCGGCGTTGGCGCGCGGTGCGCGAGGGCGGTGCCGAATCCGGCATGGCCACGAGTGAGTACGCGGTCGGCATCCTCGCCGCGGTCAGCTTCGCAGTCGTGCTGATCGCGATCGTGAAGTCGGCGGCGGTCAAGACCGCGCTCACCGGGATCATCACCTCGGCCCTGTCGGTCGCGGGGTGAGCAGCGCAGCCGTCCGGGCTCGGCGACGGGACGCGGGCATGGTCTGCGCCGAGCTCGCGGCTGCGTTCCCTGCCGCGGTGTTCGCCCTTCTGCTGGTGCTCGGGGTGGCGCAGCACGCGATCACCGCCACCCGCGCGGAGGAAGCTGCGCGACTGGCCGCTCGGTCGGCGGCACGTGGCGACAGCCGGGCGGAGTCGATCAGCCTCGCCCGTCGTGCAGCGCCCGCTGCGTCCGTCGAGATCTCCGGTGAAGGCGAACGGGTACGCGTCCACGTCGTCCTGCCGGCGCGCGGGGCGACGGCCTGGTTGGTGCCTTCCGGCCGGTTCTCCGCCTCTGCGGTTGCGGCGATCGAGGAGGCACCAGGTGAAAAGCCCTGATTCGGAACGAGGTTCGGGCAGTGTGCTGATGCTCGGGGTCGTCGCGGTGGCGGTACTGCTGTTCGGTGCTGCAGCCACGTTGGCGAGCGCGCAGCAGGCTTCGGCGCGAGCGCGCACCGCCGCCGACCTCGCAGCACTCGCAGCTGCCGGCGCCGTCGCCCGAGCGGAGTCGACGGCTGCGTGTGCCGCCGCGTCCCAGGTGGCTGCTGCCAACGGTGCCGCCCTGGTCGGCTGCTCGGATCTCGGTGCGGGTGACTTCGAGGTCGTCGTCACCGTCCGGCCCCGGTCCCGTGTGCTCGGTCCGGCTACGGCTCGATCGCGGGCCGGACCGGAGGGCGCAGGTAGTCACGCACCAGCCCGAGCACCTTGATCGCACCGTCCTTGTCCAGCGGCTCGTTACCGTTCCCGCACTTGGGCGACTGGATGCATGCCGGGCACCCGCTGCGGCAACGGCAGTTGCGCACGGCGTCCAGCGTGGCTTCGATCCACCGCGCCGGCTGACGGAATCCACTGTGTGCGATGCCGGCACCACCCGGGAACCCGTCGTAGACGACCACGGTCGGCAGGCCGGTGTCCTGGTGCAGCGCGGTCGAGACACCCCCGACGTCCCACCGGTCCGACTGGGCGACGAAGGACAGCAGGCCGATCGCGGCGTGCTCGGCGGCGTGCAGTGCGCCCGGCAGTGACGGCTCGTCGACGCCGGCCGCGGCGAGGACGTCGGCCGGCAGCGTCCACCACGTGCCCCGGGTTCGCAAGGTGTGCACCGGGAAGTCGAGCGGGTGCTGACCGATCACCTCACCGCCCGGCAGCCGCCGTAAGAACCCGGTCACCTGCTTGTGGACGACGATCTGTCCGTAGTGCCATTCCAGGTCTGCGTGCCGGCCGCCGGCCTCGACCTGCGCGATCTCGAACTGGGAGTCCGACGTCGCCCAGGTCGTCCAACCCGGGTCGCCGGGGGTGACTTCGGCCAGCGCCGCCTCGACGTCGTAGTTCGTCACGACGTACGTCTTGCCTTGATGCACGTACACCGCACCGGTGTGCACGGTCGTCTCGGCACGATCACCGTCCACCGTTCCGAGCACCGCTCCGCTGCGCTTCTCGACGATCGCCACGGGAGTGCCGAGGTTGCCACGCAGGTTCAGATGGTCACCCGGACGGTCGTCGCGGTCCCAGAACCAGCCTCGCGGGCGGCTACGCAGGATCCTCGCGCGGGCAAGGGTGTCGGCGAGTTGGGGCAGGCTCTCACCGAAGTACTCGACATCGTCCGGCGTGAGCGCCAGTTCATAGGCGGCCGCCGCGAGGTGCGGTGCCAGAACGTGCGGGTTCTCCGGGTTGATCACCGACGGCTCGACCGGACGGCCGAACAGCGACTCCGGGTGATCCACCAGATAGGTGTCCAGCGGGTCGTCGGCCGCGACGAAGAGCGCCAGGGACCGCCGCCCGCTGCGACCGGCCCGCCCGACCTGCTGCCACAACGACGCGGTGGTGCCTGGCCAGCCAGCGACGATCACCGCGTCCAGACCGCTGACGTCGATGCCGAGTTCCAGCGCGTTCGTGGCGGCCACACCGCGCAGCCGTCCGGTGCGCAGGTCTCGCTCGATCGCACGACGTTCCTCGGGAAGGTAACCACCGCGATAGGCGGCGATCTGCGTCGTCGGCTCGGTGACGTGGTGCCGCACCGAGTCGGCCACTCGTTCCACCCCGACGCGCGACTTGGCGAACGCCAGGGTCTGCACGCCGTCGTCGACCAGCCGGGTCATTAGATCGGCGGTCTCGGCGATCGCGCCGCGCTGCACCTCGCCCTGCGGGGTGTCGACCATGCCCGGCCGCCAGAGCCCGAAGGTCAACTCCTGGCGGGGAGACCCGTCATCGGTCACCGCGGTGACCGGTCGTCCCACCAGGGCGCTCGCATGGCCGGCCGGGGAAGCGATGGTCGCTGAGGCCAGCACGAAGACGGGATCGGATCCGTACCGTGCCGCCACCCGGCGGAGCCGGCGAAGGACCAGCGCCACGTGGGTACCGAAGACGCCTCGGTACTGGTGACACTCGTCCACGACCACGACCTGGAGCGAACGGAAGAACGATGCCCAGCGTTCGTGTGTCGGCAACAGGGTGTGGTGCAGCAGATCGGGGTTGCTCAGGATCAGACCCGCGTGGTCGCGGATCCAGCGGCGTTCGTCGCGAGGGGTGTCACCGTCGAGCACCGCCGCCCGCACCGTAGGGATCGCCCAGGAACGGATGCGAGCCTCCTGGTCCGCGGCCAGGGCCTTCGTCGGTGCGAGGTACAACGCGGTCGCGCCGCGGCCGGTGGGTGCGTCCGCGCCCGCACTGACCGCGCTCAGCATCGGCAACTGATATCCCAGGCTCTTGCCCGAGGCGGTGCCGGTGCACAGGACGACATCCTCGCCGCTGTGTACCAGGTCGGCGGCTCGGCGCTGATGCGACCACAGCGAGGTCACGCCGGACCCTCGCACAGCAGCCTCCACCTGGGGATCCACCCAGTCCGGCCAGTCACGCAGATCGGCGGGCCGACCCGGGATGGTTTCGACATGTATCAGCCCGCCGGTGCCCGTGCCCGTGAGTCGTCCGAGGGCAGAAGCCGGCTCGAACGGGTCAGGCGCGGAACTGGTCATGGGCAAGCGTGGTCCTCGAACTACGGATAGGCGAAGTGCGCTACTTGAGCGTATGGTGCATGCGTGCGGCTCTTGCCGCGCGTGCTTGCACTGCCCTAATGACGACCATGGATGGGACCCTGCCAGTGGATCTGACGGTGACACGGCGCCAGGAAGACGGGCGCACGATTCTGCAGCTTGTTGGCGAGATCGATGTCTCGACCGCTCCGAGGGTACGCGATGAGTTGAGCCGGGTGATCGCAGACGGCAGCCACGATCTCATCGTGGACCTGTCCGATGTGCCCTTCCTCGACTCCACCGGTCTCGGTGTGCTCGTTGGACGCCTCAAGGCAGTACGTCTGGTCGACGGTGACCTCGTGCTCGCGGGTGCTCAGGAGCGCACGTTGCGCAACTTCAAGATCACCGGCCTCGACAAGGTCTTCCACCTGTACGACTCGGTCGACGCCGCGCTCGCCGCGAAGGTCGAGCCGGACGCCGCTTCATCGATGTGAACCACACCGGGCTGCACGCCGACCCGGAACTCCTCACGGCACTCGCCGCCGACCTCAGGTCGGCGGCGTTCACCGTTGACGGTGTCCAACAACGTCTCGGCCCGGTCGCGGCCGCCGCACTTCACCGCGAACAGGTCACGCCCGCGCGGCGGGTCGTCACCGACGACGATCCGCTCGACGTGCTGATCCGCTTCTTCACCCTCGGCGACGCCGTGCCCGGTGAACTGCTGGACGTCGCGGTCCCGGGCCTGCGGTCGCACGGACTGCGTGAGCTGGGACTGCTGGCCGATGACGGGCGAGCACGATTCGACCTGCGACCGCACGCCGACGACACCCACGACTGCTGGGTCGTTTCCGACCTGTCCGAACTGGTCACCGGCGGACCCCTGCCCGACGACCACGTGCTCGGCATCGGCGGAGCCTCCACCACTCTCGCCTCCTGGACGGTGCGCCGCCCGGCGGCGGGAGCCCTCGACATGGGAGCCGGCTGTGGCGTCCAGGCTCTGCACCTCGGCGCGCACTGCGAACGGATCATCGCCACTGATCTGTCGGCGCGGGCCGTCGAGATCCTTCGGTTCAACGCGGTGCTCAACGGCGAGCGGTGGGACGTTCGGTCGGGCTCGCTGTTCGAACCGGTGGCCGGCGAACGCTTCGATCTGATCGTCAGCAACCCGCCGTTCGTGATCACCCCACGTGTCGCCGGCGTGCCGTTGTTCGAGTACCGCGACGGCGGAATGGTGGGTGATTGTCTTGTCCGCACCGTCGTCCAGCAGGTCGAAGCGCATCTCGAACCCGGCGGCGTCGCCCAACTCCTCGGCAACTGGGAGGTGCCTGGCGGCACCGACTGGCAGGACGTCGTCCGGGAGTGGCTCGCCCCGACCGAGCTTGACGCCTGGGTCGTACAGCGCGAGACGCAGGACCCGGCCGAGTACGCCGAACTGTGGATCCGCGATGGGGGTCACCGGCCCGGTACCGAGGCGTACGAGCGCATGTATGCCGCCTGGCTGGACGACTTCGACGCCCGCGGCGTCGCAAGTATCGGTTTCGGCGTCATCACGCTGCAACGGCCGGCGACCAAGCGCCGCCGCTTCCAGGTGCTCGAAGAACACAGAGGCCCGGTCGCCTCGCCGGTGGGCCCGGCCGTCGACGCCGAACTCGCGGCGCTCACCTGGTGCGCCGAGCATCCGGACGAGGTGCTCGACCAGAACTGGCGGGTCGCCGACGACGTCACCGAGGAACGGTTCGCCGCTCCCGGCGCCGACGACCCATCGGTCATCCGCATCACCCAGGGCGGCGGGCTCGGCCGGCAGCTGCACATCGACACCGCGATCTCCGCCTACCTGAGTGTCGCCGACGGCGACCTCACCGCCCGTCAGGCGCTCGTCGCCATCGCAACCCTGCTCGAACGCGACGAGCGCGATCTGCTCGAACGTGCGCAGCCGATCGTGACCCGCCTCGTGGAGACAGGCTTCCTGGTCCGCACCTGACGCGACGCCGGTGAGGTGCGCCACACCGGCGTGGGCCGATTCAGCGCAAACCCGCGGGAGGCGTTACCTTCAAGGCGGCTCGCGTCGAAGCAGCGACGAATCCGCTGCACGCAGCCGCAGACAAGGAGCACATCGAAGTGTCGCGCAAGCTGGTCATCGTCGAGTCGCCCGCCAAGGCGAAGAAAATCGGCAGCTTCCTCGGGTCCGACTACGTGGTCGACGCGAGCGCCGGTCACATCCGTGACCTGCCCACCCCGTCCGAACTGCCGGCCGACATGAAGAAGGGCCCGTTCGGCAAGTTCGCGGTCGACGTCGACAACGGCTTCGAGGCCTACTACGTCGTCGATGCCGACAAGAAGAAGAAGGTCTCCGAGCTCAAGCGCGCCCTCAAGGACGCCGACGAACTCCTGCTCGCCACCGATGAGGACCGCGAGGGCGAGGCCATCGCGTGGCACCTGCTCGAGGTGCTGAAGCCCAAGGTGCCGGTCAAGCGCATGGTGTTCCACGAGATCACCAAGGAAGCGATCCAGCGCGCCGCCAACAACACCCGCGACCTCGACACCTACCTGGTCGACGCCCAGGAGACCCGCCGCATCCTCGACCGTCTCTACGGCTACGAGATCAGCCCGGTCCTGTGGCGCAAGGTTCGTCAGGGCCTGTCCGGCGGACGCGTCCAGTCGGTCGTCACCCGGATGATCGTCGAGCGCGAGCGGGAGCGTATGGCGTTCCGGGCCGCCTCCTACTGGGATGTCGACGGCGAGTTCACGGTCAACGGTGGGCAGCAGTTCGGCGCTCGCCTCACCGCTCTGGACGGCACGCGGGTCGCGACCGGCCGCGATTTCAACGACGCCGGTGAACTCACCGCCAAGGACGTCGTCCACCTCGACTCCCAGCGCGCGAACGCGGTTGCCGAGGCTGCCCGTGCCAGCCACGCCGACGTAACCTCCGTCCAGGAGAAGCCGTACACCCGGCGTCCGAGTGCGCCGTTCATCACCTCGACGTTGCAGCAGGAAGCCAGCCGCAAACTGCGTCTGTCCAGCCGCGACACGATGCGGGCCGCGCAGCGCCTGTACGAGAACGGCTACATCACCTACATGCGTACCGACTCGGTCGTGCTCAGCGAGTCGGCGCTCACCGCTGCCCGGGCTCAGGCTCGTGATCTGTACGGCGCCGAGTATGTGCCGGACGCCCCGCGTCGATATGCCGGCAAGTCCAAGGGTGCGCAGGAGGCGCACGAGGCGATCCGCCCCGCCGGTGATCGTTTCCGCACTCCGGCACAGGTGGCCGGCGAGTTGCGCGGCACCGAATTCGCTCTCTACGAACTGATCTGGAAGCGCACCGTCGCCTCGCAGATGGCGGACGCCCGCGGCTCGACCGCGACCGTCAAGCTGGCCGTCCCGGTCGACGCGGCGGGTGCGAAGTCGGCGGAGTTCACCGCCAGCGGCACCGTCATCACCTTCCGCGGCTTCCTGGCTGCGTACGAGGAAGGCCGCGACGTCGAGCGGGGCGCCGACGGCACCCCGACCGAGCGCCGTCTGCCGAAGCTGTCCGAGGGTGTGCGCCTGGAGGTGTTGGACGCCGAGGCCAAGGGGCACGAGACCTCCCCGCCGCCGCGCTACACCGAGGCTTCGATCGTGAAGGCGATGGAGGACAAGGGCATCGGCCGCCCGTCGACCTACGAGCCCACGATCGCCACTATCACCAACCGCGGCTACATCAACAAGCGCGGGTCTGCGCTCATCCCGACCTGGCTCGCGTTCGCGGTGACCCGACTCATGGAGGAGCACTTCCCGAGCCTGGTCGACTACGACTTCACCGCCTCGATGGAGGAGGACCTCGATCAGATCGCCAGCGGTGACGAGCAGCGCGTTGCCTGGCTGACCAAGTTCTACTTCGGTGGACCACAGGAGTCGCGCGAGGGTCTGCGCCGGATGGTCGAGGACCTCGGTGAGATCGACGCCCGCGAGATCTCGACCATCCGGATCGGCGACAACATCGCGGTCCGCGTCGGGCGGTACGGCCCGTACGTCGAGGAGCTCGCCCCGGCCGGCATCGACCCGAACACCGGCGAGGTCACCGAGGGCGCCGAGGTGAAGGACCCGCGCCGTGCGTCCATCACCGACGACATCGCGCCGGACGAGATGACGCCGGAGAAGGCCCGCGAACTGCTCGAACAGGCCGGCGACGACGGACGCGTGCTCGGCACGGACCCGCAGTCCGGCCACGAGATCGTTGCGAAGGCCGGCCGTTACGGCCCGTACGTCACCGAGGTGCTGCCCGAGCCCGAGGGCGAGGAGAAGCCCAAGCGTGGCGCCAAGAAGGCGAAGCCGCGCACGGCGTCGCTGTTCAAGGACATGGACCTGGGCACGATCGAACTCGACACCGCGCTGAAGCTGCTCAGCCTGCCGCGCGTTGTCGGTGAGACGACGGACGACAAAGGTGAGACGGTCGAGATCACTGCCCAGAACGGCCGTTACGGGCCCTACCTGAAGAAGGGCACCGACTCACGGTCGTTGCAGACCGAGGCGCAGATCTTCGACATCACGCTGGACGAGGCGCTCGCGATCTACGCACAGCCCAAGCAGCGCGGTCGCGCGGCGGTGGCACCGTTGAAGGAGCTCGGAGAGGACCCCGCGTCGGGCAAGCCGGTCGTGGTGAAGGACGGACGGTTCGGGCCGTACGTCACCGACGGCGAGACCAACGCGACGCTGCGCAAGGACGACGACCCGTCGACGATCACGCCCGAGCGCGGGTTCGAACTGCTCGCCGAGAAGCGGGCCAAGGGACCGACCACCCGTAAACGGGCGGCGAAGAAGACAGCCAAGAAGACGACGAAGAAGGCTGCTGCCAAGAAGACGACCGCGAAGAAGGCCGCTGCCAAGAAGGCGAGCGGCTGAGGGTTCGGTGAAGTTCGGCTTGCGTCACCCCCGTAGGCAGGAAAAACCGGTCAGGATCTGTTCGGAACTACGGGGAACCGAACTGCCGGGGATGTCGTCACACAGGCAGTTCCGCTTCGACACACAGGGAGAAACAACATGTCCAGCACCGCCATGCGCAACCGCGTCGCCGTCACCTCGCTCGCACTGGTCGGCGCGCTCGGCCTGACCGCTTGCAACAGCGACACGACCGTCACCAACTCTTCGAGCACGTCGTCCTCGACCAGCTCGGAGTCCACCAGCACCTCCGAGTCGCCTTCCAGCTCGCAGACCTCGACATCCACTTCCGAGTCGAGCACGACCTCGGAGTCGCCGACCAGCTCGGAGACCTCGTCGGCGTCCTCGGAGTCCAGCACCACCGCTGACTCCGGCCCGACCGACGTCACCCCGCGTGGCACCACCTTGAAGTTCAACCAGCCGGCCGTGATCGACGAGAGCGGCAAGGTCTTCCGTCTGACCGTAAAGGAACTGAAGGTCGCCCCGGAGTCGATCTACAGCGAGAAGAACCTGAAGAAGTCCGACGGCACCGTCTACTACATCAACTTCGATGTGAGCCCGGTCAAGACCAGTGGCAGCTTCTACTCCAGTTCGGTGAACGGCCTGTGGCTGTACCCGTCCTTCGGTTCGGGCCAGAAGGCGAAGCGCATGTACGGCTCGACCGACGACTGCAAGAGCAGCTACGAGAAGATCGAGGTCGGCCAGTCCGGCAGCGGCTGCTACATCTACCAGATCACCGGTGCCACCTCGAAGACGGTGACCTACGCCAACTCCAAGAACCGCCTCACCTGGGAGTGACCCCTTCCTGAGCGGGCGATCGAGAACGGGCGGAGCCGGTCGGCTCCGCCCGTTCTTCGTGTCCGGTGTCAGCCGAAGGGCAACGGCTCACGCGTGAACTTGTAGGTGGCCCAATTCATCTGTCGCACAGCACCGTTCGAGTCACGGCGGACGACCAGGCGTTCACCCTTCTCACGCCCGGCGATGGTGCGGAAGACGTCGTCCCCCAGCTTCTCGAAGACCGACCACTTCGCGGTGTCCGGCGCACGGTCGAGCTTGGCCTGCAGTTGTCCGTCGCGGATGACGAACGTGAAGCCGGACCCTTCGGAGAACCAGCGCCCGGTGAGCTCGGTGAAGCCGTCGGGTGTCGTGGAACCGGGCATCCACGGCTTCGGCATCGCCGGATCCTCCTGTGCCACAAAGGATCCGAGCTGGACCGCTGTGACATCGGGTTCGATCGCATTGGTGGCGTTCATGAGGACGCCGGCGCTGACACCCGAGTCCGCATGGGAGAAGAAACCGGTGATGCCGCCGGGCAGGCCGCCGGTGTGGCCGAACCAGGTGCGTCCGTCCTTGCGGACGAGTTGGAAGCCCAGGCCCCAACCGCCGCCCCACGATCCGTCGACCAGCAATTGCGGTGTGGTCATCTCCTCGACGGTGTCCTTGCGCAGCACACTGTCGTCGGGATCGAGCAGGAACTGGTGCCAACGCATCATGTCGCCGAGAGTGCTGCACAACGCACCCGCGGCGGACGTGGCTCCCTTGTCCAACAACGGTTCTCGCACCGGTACATCGGTGAACGGTGCCACGTAGTACTGGCCGGAGTGCGGTGCAGCGAGCTGCAGCGTGGACCGCTTGAGTCCGATCGGGTCCAGGAGCCGGGTCTGCAGCGACTGCTCCCACTCGCGGCCGTCGAGCCGCGCAACCAGCTCGCCCAGCAGTGCGTACCCGAGATTCGAGTAGTGCCACACAAGGTGCGGTCGGCCGATGCGTTCGGCCTCGTTCCAGCCCGCGACCAGGCCCTCTCGGTCCGGGAATTGCAGTGTGTCCCAGACGTCTCCGACGGGTTCGCGCTGCATCCCGCTGCCGTGGATCAGCAACTGACGGACGGTCACCGCACCGTGCTCGACGCCGGGGAGGTGCTGGTCGAGCCGATCGTCGAGGTCGACTTTGCCCTCGTCCCGCAGCTGCATCACCAGCGCCGCGGTGAACGTCTTGGTGTTGGACGCGACCAGGAACTGGGTGTCGTCGCCGAGCGGCACGGACGGGTCGTCGAGATCGGCGGACCCGACGGCCGTCGACCACGCGATCGCGCCGTCCCGGGCGACACCCGCTACGAGTCCCGGTGTGCGACTGTCGATCTGGGCCCTGCGGGCGATTCGTTCCAGGTCTCGGGTGAGCGGTTCGGCGAGTCGACTCTGCATGGCCCGACCCTACGCCCGAGATGTTCACCTCGACGTTGCCGTGGCGTCGGACGGGTCGCGCACGATGGCTTGATACCAGGGGTGGCGACTGCAAGGGATGGCGATGAGCGACACGGCAGAGGTGAGTGTGCCCTGGCACGTCGCCGACCGCGGCTTCGTCCTCGTGCCGGAAGTCGGCGCGATCCGGTTGTCCTGGAAGCCCTTCGGTCCGGTGTCTGCCTACGAGGTGCACGGTGTGCAGGGCCGTCGGGAGAACTGGCGTCCGAACAGCGCCACCCTGCTCTCGGTGACGACCGGGACCCGTTTCGTCCACCGCGGTCTCGGTCCCCGCTCCGGCACGTGGTCCTACCGCATCATCGCGGTCACCAGTCACGGCGAACACCTCATGACCACCATCGCCGTGGCGTCCTCACGGACATCGGTCACGGTGACCGGTCGGCCGGTGGCCGTCGTCGGTGCGTTCGACGGCAACGGCCTCGACCTGGCGATCAGCACCTGGGGTTTCGTGCACTACCGGACGACGTTCCCGGCCGATGTCGACTTCCGGTACGGGTTCGACCGCCCCGACCGACGCTGGAGCTATGTGCAGCCCGGACCGGAGGACGCCTGGGCCGGTCGCCGCAGTCACCGCTTCCGGCTGCGTTTCGACCTCGACCAGATCCCTACCGACGACCTCGACCTGGCACTTTGGCTGGTGGATCGACATCCCACCCGCGCCGGCTCGGCCAGCATCGAGGTGAACGGGCAGGCGCTGGAGTCGCTGTTGTTCGACGAGACCATCGGCGAGGTGTACGCGAGCCTCGTCGTCCCGGGTTCGGGAGCCGGGCCGGCCCACTTCGAGGCGGCCGTGCCGCGCGAGGCTCTACGTCTCGGCGAGAACGTGCTCGACATCGCCAAGGACCACGGCAGCTGGATCGCATACGACGCGGTCGGCATCTTCGCCCGCTGAGCGGTCTGCGGGATCCGCAGGGCGCGTGTCGGTGGGCTCGCCTAGGCTTGCCGCCATGTCGAACGCCACCGGTTTCATCGTCTTCGAAGGTGGCGACGGCGCCGGCAAGACCACCCAGATCGAGGCGCTGGCCCAGTGGTTGCGCTCGGTCGAGCGCACAGTGGTGGTCACCCGTGAACCCGGCGGCACCCCCTTGGGCGCCCAGATCCGGCAGTTGCTCCTGCACGGCGATCACGTCGAGCCGCGAGCCGAGGCGCTGCTGTTCGCAGCCGACCGTGCCCACCACATCGCGACGCTGGTCCGTCCGGCGCTCGAGCGCGGTGACGTCGTGCTGCAGGACCGTTACCTCGACTCCTCGGTTGCTTATCAGGGGGAGGGGCGTGATCTCGATGCCGACGACGTCCGCCGCCTGTCGATGTGGGCGACCCACGATCTGGTCCCCGACCTGACGATCGTCCTGGACGTCGACCCCGCCGTCGGCAGGGCCCGCCGCGGCGACTCCCACGACCGGCTGGAGCGGGAGGCGGACGACTTCCATCACCGGGTCCGTCAGCAGTTCTTGGCCATGGCGCGCCAGGCACCCGAGCGTTACCTCGTCCTCGACGCCGCACGCGACCGGGACGAGCTCGCCGGCGAGATCCGCACCCGTGTCACCGCGTTGCTCGGGATGAGGGCATGAGTCCGGCCACCGGAGTGGAGTCCGGCGTCTGGGCCGATGTCGTCGGTCAGCCCGAGGTCGTCGCCACGCTGCAGCGAGCAGTCACCACCCCGGGCTCCATGACGCACGCGTGGTTGTTCACGGGCCCGCCTGGTTCGGGACGCTCCACCGCGGCCCGGGCGTTCGCCGCCGCTCTGCAGTGCCCCGACAACGGGTGTGGCGCCTGCCGGGAATGTCGAACGGTGATCGACGGCTCGCACGCCGATCTCACCGTGTTGGCCACGCAGGGTCTGTCGATCCAGGTGCGCGACGCCCGCGAACTCGCCGTCGCCGCTCAGCACTCGCCGTCCGTCGGGCCGTGGCAGGTCATCCTCATCGAGGACGCCGACCGCCTCACCGAGCGCGCCGCCGATGCCCTGCTGAAGGCCTTGGAGGAACCGGTCGCCCGCACCGTGTGGTTGCTGTGCGCACCCAGCCTCGAGGACGTCATCATCACCATCCGCTCCCGCTCAAGGCACGTGCGGTTGCGCACCCCGTCCATCGAGGCGGTGGCCGACCTGCTCGAGCGTCGCGACGGCGTCCCGAAGGAACAGGGTCTGCTCGCCGCTGCAGCGGCACAGTCCCATGTCGGTCTGGCCAAGCGCCTGGCCAAGGACGACGCCGCCCGGGGGCGGCGCTCCGACACCCTCAACCTCGCCGGGTCCATCCGGTCGCTCGGCGACGCGATCCGCGCGGCCGAGGCACTCGACAGCCTCGCCAAGCAGGAGTCGGCAGCAGCCGCAGGTGAACGCGACGCGGCCGAACGCGAGCGACTGCTCGAGCAGCTCGGCGCCGATGCCGCAGCCCGCACCCAGCCACCGCACGTCCGTTCACAATTGGCGGCGCTGGAGAAAGAACAGAAGACCCGCGCCACGCGCATCACCCGTGATGTCATCGACCGGTCTCTGGTCGATCTGATGTCGATCTACCGCGACGCGCTGGTGACGCAGACGGGTAGCCCGGTCCCATTGATCAACCAGGATCACCGCGTCCAGGTCGAGACCCTCGCGCAGCACGCCCCCGAATCGTTGCTCGGGGCGATGGACGCGATCGGCACCGCCCGCGAGCGCATCGACGCCAACGTCCCGCCGCTGCTGGCCCTGGAAGCGATGATGATCTCGCTGCGCGTGCAGGCATGACCTGACGTAGCGTTGAGGACCATGAGCCGCACCTCACTCACCTCCTCGCGCCGAACCGGACGGTCGACGCTCGCACTGCTCGCCGCGTCCGCGCTGGCCCTCAGTGCCTGCAGCGGTGGTTCGGACGACGGGGCGAGCACCTCGTCCCCGGTCGGCTCCCAGCCCTCGTCCGGCGCCGCCACGACATCCGGTTCTTCTTCGACCGGCGCGGCGGACCCGGCCAAGGCGCTGGAGAAGTTCTACACGCAGAAGCTGACGTGGGGCGACTGCGAAGGCGTGAAGTGCGCCAAGCTCACCGTTCCGGTCGACTACGCCGACCCGGGTGGCCAGACGATCCAACTCGCGTTGTCGAAGGTCGCCGCGAAGGGCAAGGCCAAAGGCTCCCTCGTGGTCAACCCGGGCGGTCCCGGGGCGAGCGGCTACGACTACGGCGCGATGGCCGACGGGGTCGTGACGCCGAAGGTGCTCGAGTCGTTCGACGTCGTCGGGTTCGACCCGCGCGGCGTGGGGCGCTCGGCGCCGATCACCTGTGCGTCCGACGCCGAGATGGACACCATGCTCGGCATCGACCCGACTCCCGACGACAAGACCGAGCAGTCCTCGGTGCAGAAGTCGGTCGGCACCTTCGCGCAGGCCTGCAAGGACAAGGCCGGACCGCTGCTCGGGCACGTCTCCACCGTCGAGGTGGCCAAGGATCTCGACGTGCTGCGCGCCGCACTCGGCAGCGAGAAGCTGGACTACCTCGGCTTCTCCTACGGAACCTTCATCGGATCGACCTACGCCGACCTGTTCCCCCAGCGCGTCGGACGCTTCGTGCTCGACGGCGTGGTGCCGCCCGACGTCACCTCCCAGGAGATGAACCTCGGACAGGCCACCGGATTCGAGGCAGCGACCCGCAGCTATGTCGAGGACTGTGTCAGCAAGGGCGACTGCTATCTCGGCTCGACCGTCGATGCCGGCATGCAGCGCATCCGCACATTCCTGAAGCAGCTCGACGCCAAGCCGTTGCCGATCTCCGGCGAAGGCCCGGTCACCCGGTTCACCGAGGGCTGGGCCACGCTCGGTCTCGCGCTCGGGTTCTACTCCAAGGCGAGTTGGCCGTCCCTGACCGAGGCGCTGAAGGCGGCGATGGGCGGCGACCCCAAGCCGTTGATGGCAATGGCCAACCAGTATGCCGGCCGACAGGCCAACGGTGCCTACCAGGACAACTCGATGCAGGCGTTCTACGCGGTGTCGTGTCTCGACCGTAAGGCGAGCAACAACCTGGACGAATATGCAAAGGACGCAACGGAGTTCGCCAAGAAGGCGCCGACCTGGGGCAACATGCTGGCCTGGGGTTCGCTCACCTGCGGTGAGTGGAAGGTGCCGGCGACCGGCAAGCAGAAGAAGGTCACCGCCGACGGCGCCGGCCCGATCTTGGTGATCGGCAACACCCGTGACCCCGCGACGCCGCTCGCCTTCGCGCAGCGTCTGGCAAAGGACCTCAAGCACGCGCGCCTGCTCACCTTCGACGCCGACGGACACACCGCCTACGGCCAGAGCGAGTGCGTCAACGACGCCGTCGACGGGTACTTGCTGAACGGCACTCTGCCGCCGGACGGCCAGACCTGCTGACGGCGAACCTCGCCCGCACGACCGCGCACCTCGCGGGCAGTCGTACGGTTCTCGGGTGAGTTTTCGACCCGTTGCCCTGTTCGACTTCGACGGCACCCTGGCCGACACGATCCCGCTGATCGTGCAGTCCTACCACCACACCTTGGAGACCTCCGGGTTGCCGGCGGTGGACGAGGTGGAGGTGCGTTCGTGGATCGGGCGTCCGCTGCAGCCGGTGTTCGAGGAGCGTTACCCGGGCCGCGGCGAAGAGCTGACCGCGACCTACCGTGACTGGAACCTCGCCCAGCACGACGCCCTGATCGAGCGCGTCGAGGGGATGCCGGAGCTACTGAAGTCGCTGTCCGGCAAGGGGATCCGGCTCGGTGTCGTTTCATCGAAGAAGGCGTCCACCGTCCTGCAGGGATTGCGGGTGGTCGGGTTGGACGAGGCGATCGACGTGCTGGCCGGGATGGACGAGACGGCCAAGCACAAGCCCGAACCCGACCCGCTGCTGTTCGCCGCCGATGCTCTCGGTGCCGACCCGTCGGATTGCGTGTACATCGGTGACGCGGACGTCGACGTGCTGGCCGCTCGCGCGGCGGGCATGGCGTCCGTCGCGGTGACCTGGGGTGCCGGTACGCGCGAGGTGCTGGAGTCACTGGACCCCGACGCGATCGTCGACACGGTGGACGAACTGCGGGAGTTCCTGCTCAGAGGCTGACCCGTGCGGCCTTGGCGTTGAGGTAGCGCTGCTCGGGGATGCTGTGCGTCAGGCTCGCCGCGAGAGCGAACGCCGCCGCGGGCCGGCTCATCCTCCCCGGCGAGTTCGAGCAGGTGCGCGCGGGTGGCATGGAGTCGGTGGTTGCCCCGTTGTGCCGGGTCGGCGAGCAGCGGTCGGTCGGCGCGGTGAGCCCGGCCTCACGGATCGTGGTCTTCGCGCGACTGATCCGTTGCCCGATGGTCGCCGAGGGCATGAGCAGCTGATCGTCACTGGTCCTCGCCGCCGGGCCACATCGTCGGCCGCAACTCGATCGTCTCGCCCGGACCGGCGAACTTCACCGCGACTTCTTCGGCGCGAGCGCGGTCCTGCACATCGATGAGGAAGAAGCCGGCGAACTGTTCCTTGGTCTCGGCGTACGGGCCGTCGGACGCGATCGGGTCGCCGTTCTTGACCCGGTAGAGGGTCGAGGACTTCGGGTCGCCCAGTGCTTCGCCGCCGATCAGTTCACCCTGCTTGCCCAGTTCCTCCAGGAACGCGTCGGGCGTCCACCCGTGCTGTAGTTCGCTGGCGTCATGCATCCCGAACGCCGGAATCTCGGGATCGTCGTGGCCATGGGGCTTCGAACTGCAGCAGTTTGCGTACGACTCACCGTGGATTCCGAAGTGGATCGACGAAGAAAGGCCCCCGGCGGACCGGGGGCCTTGAC
>NZ_SEIP01000019.1:0-48606 GCF_004146205.1 Yimella sp. RIT 621 | reverse complement strand
TCGATTTGGTGAACGGCGAACCGGTGATTTATGGTTATGGACATACCGACGCGGGGTGGAGCAGCTCGGTAGCTCGCCGGGCTCATAACCCGGAGGTCGCAGGTTCAAATCCTGCCCCCGCTACCAAAGCCGTTTTACTCCAACTGGCGACCTGAGGGTCATCGTGGAGTGAAGCGGCATCGAACAGATCCTCGGAGTTAGCTCCGAGGATCTTTTCGCTGTGCGGCGTGATGTCGCGATGATCGGGTCGCCCTGGGGTTTCCAAACAGGATCACCGCCGTCTTGGTGTTGCGGCGACGAGCGTCGTTGACGCAGTGCAGCACGTAGTTGTACGCATTGAGTTGCTCGTCGAGCAGCACGAACTGTTCGCGGTGCTGCACCTCCTCAGCTGCGAGAGCCATGAGGTGGTTGGACGGTGCGACCCGACTGCCGGTGAGTTGGTCGGCAGCTTCCGCGCCGCTTGCACCGGCGAACGTGGTGCGCAACGGCTCCCTGAACGCGCCCCGTCGCTGACCCGTGACGAGCCGCCTGAACTCGTCCTGCGGCTTCGCGAACAAATCGCGCACCCCGGCATCGGTTGCGTTGTGCAAGTAGGCGATTCCGCGCACGCGACCCTCGTTGCCACGGAGGCTCATGGCGAAGTCGGTGAGGTGTTCGCAGTAACCGCGCCCTTGGTCAACGGGGTGGCTTACAGGGCGCGAGTAGCCAGGCACGCTGACGACGCAGTCGCTGTCCTCGAACAGCCTCGCGTCCGTCCACTGCTTCAGCTCAACAACCAGATAGGTCGGTTCCCCGTCCGGGGCAACGCGGCCTCGGCGTACTTCGTCTTCGTCGCGGTCGAAGGGGCTGGCCACTCCCGGCTGGTCCCCACGCTGCCCACCGAGAGCGAGGAGGACCGGCGTCGGGAGCGCGAGGCCGAGATCCGGCGTGAGCACCGGCTCGCCCGGCGAGTCGCCATCGAGGCGGGCCGCACGGCCGGCGCCTGGCGCTCAGCCGCGCAGGAGCCCGGCCTGCTCGAGGAGGCGTCCGATCTGGTTGTCGTCGAGCCGGTCGACGAGCGTGGAGCGCACCCGCCCGGGGCCAGGGACCTTGATCGGGTAGCCGCCGCGGAGTCGGGCAGAGGCGTCGAGGAGCGCCCGCACGTCGTAGGTCGACCCCCACACCTCGCGGACGGCTCGCTCGATGCCGACTAGCGAATAGGCCGCCTCCATCCCGGTGCGGACGGAGTACTCGGTCGTGAAGATGCAGTCCCGGCTCGTCTCGGCGAACTGGCCGATGAAGGCGAAGTTCTGCGCCCCCTCGGGGACGACGTCGGGGCGGTCGCCGGCCTTGCGCGGCATGAAGAAGCTCGTGACGTAGGGCATCATGACGGGCACGCAGGTCGCGCCGTCGGCCGCCAGCTCGGGGATCTCCTCGACGGGGACACCCATGTGGTAGAGCCACTCCTGGACGATCTCCTCGCCCGTGCACTCCTGGATCGACTTCTTCACGTAGTCGCCGGGGACGTCGCTGAAGAGGGCGTAGACCCAGACGACGACCTGACCGGGGACCTGGGCCTTGAACTGTGGCTGACGGTTGACCGTCCACGACAGGAGCCACGAGGAGTCGCGCGCCGTGACGATCCCGCCGGTCACGGTGCGGCCGGAGAGGGGGTCACGGCCGCAGATCGGCGGATGTGCTCGGGGATCCGCTCATCGAGGGTCGTGACCGTCGCCGACTCCCACTTCGTCTCGGGAATGCTGCTGCAGAAGACCTCCGGGCGGCCGAATGCCGGGTCCTTGCGGGCGACCTTCTTCCACAGGTCCCACGACCTCGCGATCGCCGGGGCCACGGGCGGGTGACACGGGCCGCGTTGGGAGACTGGCGCCTGGTGAGGAGTTCGGTATGGCTCCGTCAACGCAGTGGCGATCGTTCAGATGAAGTCAGGCATGCTCACTCGCCGTCGGATGCCTCGCGGTCCGCTCACGCAACCAGGTAGTCGTTCCGGCGGCCATGCCCCGCGACTTGGGCATCTGGTGCACCGGGACCACGATGAGCGAAGCCTCACGTCGCAGGGACCACTTGATGGCGTGATAGACGGCTGACAGCGATTCAGTGCTGTTCACGGCGATAAGTCCCGGGGCAATAAGCATCGCTTCATGCCACGGCCCCTCCAGGTCGGCTAGGTCGGCCAGGTCTTCCGAGGTCCAAGCGAGGTAGACGGTCAATGTCGTCATCCTTTTCGACGTGCGCAGCGGCGACCGCAGCCAGCTCATGTCCGCTCGAGCCGCCGCGCGAGGTAGGGCGCGGTCACGCTCCCGTCGGCCTGCACGATGTCGGCCGGCGTCCCGGTCGCGACGACTCGACCGCCGGCGTCTCCTCCGCCCGGGCCGAGGTCGATGACCCAGTCGGCTGTGGCGATCACGTCGAGGTCGTGCTCGACGAGAACCACCGTGTTGCCGGCGTCGACGAGCTGGTGCAGCTGGCGCAGCAGCAGCGCGGTGTCGGCGGGGTGCAGTCCTGAGGTGGGTTCGTCGAGCAGGTAGAGAGTGTGGCCTCGGTGCGCCCGCTGGAGCTCGGTAGCGAGCTTGATGCGTTGCGCCTCACCACCGCTCAGTTCGGTCGCAGGCTGTCCCAGTCGCAGATATCCCAAGCCCACCTCGCGCAGCGTCCGAAGGCTGCGTGCAACGGTCGGCACGTCGGCGAGGAATCTCGCGGCATCGTCGACGGACAGGGCGAGGACCTCCGCGATGTTCTTGTCGCGATAGGTGATCTGGAGCGTCTCGGGGTTGTAGCGATCGCCGTGGCACGTCGGGCAGGGAGCGTAGGTGCCAGGCAGAAAGAGCAGCTCGACGGAGACGAACCCCTCGCCCTGACAGGTCTCGCACCGGCCCCCGGCGACGTTGAAGGAGAAGCGGCCGGCGCCGTAGCCACGAGCCCGGGCCGCGTCCGTGGCGGCGTACAGCTTCCGCACGGCGTCGAACATCCCCGTGTATGTCGCGAGGTTGGACCGCGGCGTCCGGCCGATCGGGCGCTGGTCGACCAATACCAGTCGGTCGAACGACTCACGAGCAGTCGGGTCCTCGGCCAGGACCTGGGTGACCAGGGTCGACTTGCCGGACCCGGACACCCCGGTGACGGCGGTCAGCACGCACAGCGGGATGTCGACAGACACGTCGCGCAGGTTGTGGCGATGTACGCCGGTCAGTCGCAGCCAGCCCTGCGGGGCCCGCGCATCGTGCACAAGCCGCTCAGAGCGACCGAACAGGTAGGCGCTGGTGACCGAATCCGTAACCTCTTCGAGGTCCGCGACAGGGCCGCTGTGAAGCACCCGACCTCCGGCCTCGCCCGCACCCGGGCCGATGTCGACGACCCAATCTGCTCGTCGTACGACGTCGAGGTCGTGCTCCACGACGA
This sequence comes from Yimella sp. RIT 621, assembly GCF_004146205.1. NCBI lineage: Bacteria > Bacillati > Actinomycetota > Actinomycetes > Micrococcales > Dermacoccaceae > Yimella > Yimella sp. RIT 621. The sequence continues at coordinate 45,210 of NZ_SEIP01000019.1, read as the reverse complement.
ACAGCGTGTTGCCAGACGCCTTGAGGCGGTCCAGGACATCCAGCAGGGGCTCTGCGTCGGCCGGGTGCAGTCCGGCGAAGGGCTCGTCCAGGACGTAGACGACCCCGAACAGACCCGAACGCAGCTGCGTGGCGATCCGCAGGCGCTGCGCCTCTCCAGGCGACAGCGTCGTCGAGCTCCGTCCCAGGCTCAGGTAACCCAGGCCCAGATCTAGGAGCACCTCGACGCGCGCGACCAGGTCAGTGCAGATCCGCGACGCGACCTCGTCGGCACCCGCGGGCCGCTCGGCGACCGGACGCAGCAGAGTCACCAGCGCTGTGAAGGGCAGGTCGTTGACCTCGGCGATGGAACGCCCGAGGAAGGTCACCGCGAGGGCTTCGGGCCGTAGTCCACTGCCCTGGCAGTCCGGGCAGGGCGCTTCCTCCACGAACCGCATGGCCCGCTCGCGCATCCGCTCGCTCGTGGAGTCGGCCAGCACGTGCATGACGTGGCTGCGCGCGCTCCAGAACTTGCCGTAGTAGCCGTGGTCGACGCGACCTGGTTCAGGCTCGATGAGCACCGAGGGCTGCTCTTCGGTGAACAGCAGCCAGTCGCGGTCCCGCTTCCTGAGACTGTGCCACGGCTTGTCGACATCGATGCCGAGCCCCATCACGATGCTGCGCAGGTTGGCACCCTGCCACGCGCCCGGCCAGGCGGCGATCGCCCCTTCACGGATGCTCAGTGATGGGTCCGGGACAAGCAACTCCTCGGTGACGTCGTGGACGACGCCCAGGCCGTGGCAGCGCGGGCACGCGCCCGCGCTGGTGTTGGGCGAGAACGCCTCGGCCGCGAGGTGATCGGCACCAGCCGGGTAATCGCCGGCCCGCGAGTAGAGGATCCGCAGCAGGTTGGACAGCGTGGTGATGGTGCCGACCGACGAGCGCGAGGTGGCCGTGCCCCGGCGCTGCTGAAGCGCGACCGCAGGCGGCAGGCCGGTGATCTCCTGGACGTGCGGGGCACCGACCTGCTGCAGCAGCCGGCGCGCGTAGGGCGCGACCGACTCGAAGTAGCGGCGCTGCGCCTCGGCGTACAGCGTTCCGAAGGCCAGCGACGACTTCCCCGACCCAGAGATCCCGGTGAACGCCACCATCACGTCGCGAGGAATGTCCACATCGATATTGCGCAGGTTGTTCTCATTGGCACCGCGAACATGCACAAAACCATCGGTCGCATCGGTGGTCACGTGCTGCCCCTGTCGGTCGCCCTCGGTGTCGTCGACGACAAGTTATCGCGCTGCCCGAACGCCATCGTCACTGAGACTCGTCCGCGGCGGACCTGGGTGCAGCAGATGCGTGTTTGCGTGACGGGCCGAGGCGGTGCACGGCTGCCAGCCGAGCTGCTCCTGGTCTCGGAACTACCGCCGGACTCGGCGGCCGTCCGAATCGCGCCGGAATCCTTACGATGGTCGCCGGTTCGTCGCCGCGGGCGCGGGACGGATCGAGATGGTCTCGTACGTGGCGTCCGGGGATGCGGTGATCGCGGTGCGGACGGCGATGGCCACCGACTCCGGGCGCAGGAACTCCAGCGGGTCGTACGCCCGGTTCTCGGACGCGACGAGTTCGCGCTGCATGTCGGTGTCGACGCGTCCGGGGTGCACGGAGCAGACGCGGATGCCGTCGGGGCGCAACTCCTCGCGCAGAACATCGGTCAGCGCGGTGAGGGCGAACTTGGTCGCCGGGTAATGGCCGCCCTTGCCGGACGCCTTCAGGCCCGAGCCGGAGTTGATCGTGACGATCGTGCCCTCAGCGGCCTGTAGCGCCGGCAACAGCAGGCGAGTGAGGTCGGAGACCGCAATCACGTTGAGCTCGAACATTCTTCGCCAGATGTCACGCGAGGAGTCCTCGGTGCGTTGACCGCCGGCGACGCCTGCCGAGTGCACGACGGCGTCGAGACGATCGAGTCCCAGCGCGGCGACGGCGTCCGCCGTCGACTGTTCGTCGGCTAGGTCGCAGATGAAGGGCTGAGCAGACTCGTACGAGGCGCAGGCGGATTCGACAGCATCTCGGTCACGTCCGCCGATGATCAGGTGATGGTCGGGCGCGAGAGCGGCACACACGGCGGCGCCGATCCCTCGGGTGCCTCCGGTGACGAGCACGCTGGGGCGGGTCATTCGGTGGCCTCCTTGCTGGTGACGGTCATCAGCTGCATCCAGGGCGCTCCGTAGGTGGTCACCATCGCGACGTCGGCGGCATCGCGGCCGATACCGATGATCACGCGTCCCTTGCGTGGGCTGTCCCAGCGCGGGTCGAAGTCCCACCAACGATCGCCGAGCCACACCTGAGTCCACGCGTGGAAGTCGTACGGACGTCCGGTCGGTTCGACGTCCATCTCGCTGATGTAGCCATGCACGTACCGCGCGGGGATGTTCATCGCCCGGCAGAAAGTGATCATCAGGTGCGCGAAGTCGCGGCAGACGCCCTGGCCACTGGCGAAGGTGTCGACCGATGTCGCGGTGCTCGTGGTCGAGCCGGTCGTGTAGCTCAGCCACTGGTTGACGAAGGTGTTGATCGCTGCAACCCGCTGGTAGCCCGGCTTCATCGTGCCGAAGCGCTTCCACGCCTGGTTGCCGAGCAGATCGGGCAAGCAGTAGCGGCTGGTCAGGGTGTAGAGCAGCACGTCGTCCGGGAGGTCGGTGGGCGCCATCTCGGGGGCGTCCTCGTCCCAGGAGTCGAACGCGTCCGGAACTGTGGCCAGGGCCGAGTAGGTGAGTGTCGTGACCCCGATCGGCAGGGTGAGGCGGGTGCACGGGTTGTCGTACACGTCGCGGAAGTGGTGCAACGGGAGGTCGTCGGTGATCGTCCAGTTCTCGTCCTTGATCGACACGGTGTCGGACGGCTGCGCTGCCACCTGGAAGACGGCGGCGGTGGGCGCCAGCGAGGAGTAGCGGAAGGTGCATCCGAGTTGCAGGGTGCGAGTGGACACGACGCTCCTGTTCGTTGGATCGGGGGACCTGCTCACTCTAGGTGGGGACGACAGCGCTGCGGTGCCTCGCAGGGGTGGCACAATGCAGGCATGAGCACGCCTGGCATGCGCCCGAACAACGCCCACCTTCCGAAGCTGACCCTCGACTACCCGATGTCGCTGGGTGTCTTCAGCGAGTACGAGGAGGCGCAGCGGGCGGTCGACTACCTGTCCGACCACGAGTTCCCGGTGCAGCAGTGCATGATCGTCGGCACCGACCTCAAGCAGGTCGAGCGGATCACCGGGCGTCTGACCTGGGGACGCGTGCTGCTGGGCGGCCTGGCGTCCGGTGCCTGGCTGGGTGCGTTCGTCGGACTGATCTTCAGCCTGTTCTCCAACGAGAACGGCCTGTCGATGATCCTGTCCACGGTGCTGCTCGGTGCGCTCTTCGGAGCGTTCTGGGCGGCCATCGGTTACGCAGCAACCCGGGGCCGTCGCGACTTCACCTCGGTGTCTCAGGTGGTCGCCACGAAGTACGAGGTGCTGGTCGAGCACAAGAGCGTCAATCAGGCGCGTGAACTGCTGTCGCAGATGGGCGGCGACGCAGGCCGCGCGGCGCGGGCTGCGCAGGAAGCGACGTACGCTCCCCGTGATGCCGGTCCGCAGCGCACCTACAGCGAATCGTTGAACGACGGTCGTGGCGGGGCGACTGCGCAGCCGACGCCCGAGGGACAGCAGAGCTGGCCGGCGACCGAGCCGCGCTACGGACAGTACCAGCAGCCGCAGCAGCCGGAGACTCCGAACCAGGGCTAACCTATGCAACTCGTTGCACAACAGCGAGTTGCATAGTACTTTCGTCGCGTGGCACTGGAGCACGCGATCCTCGTCTCGCTCGCCGAACGCTCGGCGTCCGGATACGATCTCGCGCGCCGGTTCGATGCGTCCATCGGGCACTTCTGGAAGGCGAGCCACCAGCAGATCTACAAGGTGCTCGCCCGAATGGAAGCCGACGGCTGGGTGAGCACCGAACGTGTGTCCCAGGGGGCGCGTCCGGACAAGAAGGTGCACGCGATCACCGAGGCCGGGCACGCCGAACTCCTCGCCTGGTCGGCCCGTCCGACGCCCGCTGAGGCTGTGCGCAGCGAGTTCGCCGTCCGTATCCGTGCGCTGCACCTGCTAGATCGAGCGACGGTGCTGGGCGCCGTCCGGGACCGGCGGCAACAGCACGAGGACGCGCTCGCGGGCTACGAAGCCAGCCGCCGCAAGTACTTCGCCGACCCGGCTGAACTCGCCGACGACGAGATCGGCCCCTACCTCGCGCTACGAGGTGGAATCCGCTTGGAACGCAACGGTATCGACTGGTGCGACGAGATCATCGAGACATTGGAGCAGAGATGAAGAAGTTCCGCGAGGCGGCCGAGGCCCACGACTGCGACGCGATGGCCGCGCTGTTGGCCGACGACGTCCGCTTCATCAGCCCGGTGGCATTCAAGCCGTACGAGGGCAAGGCGGTCACGGCCGCGATCCTGCGTGGGGTGATGCGCGTCTTCACCGATCTGCGGTACGAGCGCGAGATCGTCGATGGCCGGCAGAGCGCACTGATCTTCCGGGCGATGGTCGGTGACACGGAGGTCAACGGCTGCGACTTCATCACCGTGGGACCGGACGGGTTGATCACCGAGTTCATGGTGATGGTCCGTCCGCTGCGCGGCGCGAATGCGCTCGCCGAGGCGATGGGCGCACAGTTCGACCAGATCCTGGCCGAGGCCGCCGCCGACATGACCGATTCACAGAAGTGAGCACACCGATGACGAACCCGCAGCAGTACCCGCACCTGCTCAGCCCGCTCGACCTCGGATTCACCGAACTGCGCAATCGCGTCGTGATGGGTTCGATGCACACCGGCATGGAGGACAAGCTCAAGGACCTGCCCAAGCTCGCGGCGTACTTCGCCGAGCGTGCTCGCGGTGGTGTCGGACTGATCGTCACCGGCGGCTACGCGCCGACCAAGCGTGGGTGGCTGCTGCCCTTCGGTAGCGAGATGACCAACGCACGGCAGGCCGCCAAGCATCAGGTCGTCACCGACGCGGTGCACGCCTACGACGGCAAGATCCTGCTGCAGGTCCTGCACGCCGGCCGCTACGGGTACACCCCGTTCAACCTTGCGCCGTCGCGCAAGAAGTCGCCGATCACGCCGTTCCGGCCGTGGGCGATGTCGACCAAGCAGGTCGACCACACGGTGTCGGCGTTCGCGAAGGCGGCGAAGCTGGCCAAGGACGCCGGCTACGACGGTGTCGAGATCATGGGGTCGGAGGGCTACCTGATCAACCAGATGCTCGCTGCCCGCACCAACGACCGCACGGACGCGTGGGGCGGCACCGCCGAGAAGCGGATGCGCTTCCCGGTCGAAATCGTCGCTCGCACAAGAGAACTCGTCGGCGACGATTTCATCCTGCAGTACCGCATCAGCCTGCTCGACCTGGTCGACAACGCGCAGACCTGGCAGGAGACCGCCGAACTCGCCAAGAAGCTCGAGGCAGCGGGTACGACGATCCTCAACACCGGCATCGGCTGGCACGAGGCACGCGTACCGACCATCGTGACCTCGGTACCCCGCGCCGCATTCGCCTGGACGACAGCGAAATTGAAGGACGAGGTCGGTATCCCGGTCGTCGCGTCCAACCGGATCAACAAGCCGGAGACCGCCGAGGAGATCATCGCGTCAGGCCAGGCCGACCTGGTGTCGATGGCACGTCCGTTGCTCGCCGACGCGGAGTTCGTGAAGAAGGCGCAGGAGGGCCGCTCCGAGGAGATCATCACCTGCATCGCCTGCAACCAGGCCTGCCTCGACCACACGTTCGCGAACAAGCGCGCCAGTTGCATGCTCAACCCCCGCTCGGGCCACGAGACCGAACTCGTGCTGCTGCCAACGCGGACCGTGAAGCACATCGCGGTCGTCGGTGCCGGCCCCGCCGGGCTTGCCGCCGCCGTGGAGCTGGCCGGACGCGGGCATCGGGTGGAACTGTTCGAGGAGTCGGCGGAGATCGGTGGCCAGTTCAAGCTCGCCGCGAAGATCCCCGGCAAAGAGGAGTTCGTCGAGACGATCCGCTACTACGAGCACATGCTGGATCTGCGAAATGTCAAGACTCACATGGGAGTTCGCGCGAGCCTCGACGACCTGAGGCACTTCGACGAGGTCGTGCTCGCCACCGGCGTCGAGCCGCGCGTGCCATCGATCGCGGGCATCGACCACCCGAAGGTGGTCACGTACCAGCAGGTGGTCGGCGAGGGCGTCCCTGTCGGGCAGCGCGTTGCCGTGATGGGTGCCGGCGGCATCGGCTTCGACGTCAGTGAGTTCCTGCTGCACGACGTGGGGGAGAGCCTCGATCATTGGATGCAGCGGTGGGGTGTCACCGATCCCGAACAGGAGCGCGGTGGCCTTACCGACAAGGTGAAGATCAGTCCGCGCCGCGAGGTGATCCTGTTGCAGCGCAAGGCTTCTGCGCACGGTAAGGGCCTGGGCAAGACCACCGGATGGGTGCACCGTCAGACCCTCAAGGACTCCGGCGTGCAGTTCGTCGGTGGGGCTGAGTACGTGCGTGTCGACGACGACGGTCTGCACATCACCGTGCCCGTCGACCCGAAGGACGAGAAGTCCGAGCGTGAGGCGAAGGTGCTGCCCGTCGACACCGTCGTGCTGTGCACCGGGCAGGAGTCGGTGCGTGACCTGGTGCCGCTCACCGATGCCCTCGGCAAGCCGGTGCACGTCATCGGTGGCGCGGACGTCGCGGCTGAACTGGACGCGAAGCGGGCGATCAAGCAGGCGACCGAACTGGCTGCGCGGCTCTAGATTTTCCTCGCCCACAGCGGTCCCGGTTTCCGACCAGGGACGTTGTCGGTGGGCCCGCCTAGAGTCTTCGTATGGCCCTTAGCTACGAGTTCTACGAACCGGTCTCACCGGTGGAATTCGTTCTGCTGCAATCGCTTTCGGATCAGAAGCAGCGTTTGTTGAACCAGCTTGTGAACGCTTTGGGTTCACCTGCGGAGATGCTGACGTTCGCGAACCGGATGTCCCGTGAAGCGTTCTACCGGCTCGATGCCGAAGCCGTGCGGAACGCCGGTGGCATCAGCACCGCTCGGCCCGTCGATGTCGATGACATGCGGCTGTTGGAGGAAGCCATCAAAGGCTCCACCCAGTTGGCGTCCACGTCACAAGCCGTGCAGGCAATGGCCATGGCTCGGTATGCCGCGATCGATGAAGAGCTGGTCGATTCCGACACCGGCGTCACGGCGAAGGTCGAGTATGCGCTCGGTCACCAGGCGTCGTTCGCCGACACCGACCTGGCGGCTGCCTGTCAGATGGCACCCCGCACCGCGTCGAGCAAGCTGAGCAACTCCATCGATGCGTGCACCAGAACTCCCGGGTTGCTGGCTGCGGCGGTGGAAGGGGAGATCCCGTTCTGGAAGGTGTCGCTCGTTGCGTCGGAACTGGTGAACGCCTCACCCAAAACCTCCCACCGGGTCGAGCAGCACCTGCTCGACACCAAAGGCTTCGACGCCTGGGGTTACCTCAAAGTGAAGAGCGCCGCGCGGGCACTGGTGACCCAGTGGGAGGCCGAGGCCGCGAAGAAGACCCGCCAGAAGGAAGCCAAAGAAGCCACCGGTGTGTGGGTTCGCCCCTCCGACATTGCCGGGATGGCGGAGTTGTGTGCCGTCGGCCCGGCCGACCAGATCGCCCGCATCTACGGAGCCGTGGACCAGTTGGCTGATCGACGCTCGAAGAACCCGCCCGAGGGCAACGAGACCGGTGAATCGAAGCCGACGCTCGGACAACTGCGCCTGGGCGCGTTGCACGACCTCGTCACACAAAGCGCCGACATCTCCTACCACGTCGTCATCCAGGTCCCTGTCGTGCGTGAGGAACAAGCCGCCACGGCTGCAACGAAACGTGCCACCGACGACCCGGACCACGAGCCCGAGGCGTCCCCGGACGACGGATCACCACCACCCGGACAATCCAGCTCATCCCCGCGAGGCCCGGACGACTTTGAATTCGCTTCAGAAACAGGTGAAACCGCCCGGGCGTACAAAGCCGGTTGGGCACGGATCGCCGGGATCGGGTTCATCCGGCCCGAAGTGCTCGACGCATTGATCGAGCAGTTCGGTTGCCGCCTCACCCGAGCACTGGTCGACGCCGACACCGGAGTCACCTGCGAGACCTCGACGACGGCGTACGAGCCCACGCCCAGGATCAGGGAGTTCGTGCAACAACGCGACCAAACCTGCCGGTTCCCCATGTGCACCAGGACCGCCATCAGGTGCGACATCGACCACGTCATCGAATGGCCGCAGGGACCCACCGCCGGGCACAACCTCGCCGCACTCTGTCGCCACCATCACGACGCGAAGACGAAGAATCACTGGGACTACGAGATGAGCGACGACGGAGTCTGCACCTGGACCTCCCGCACCGGCCGCACATACGTCACCTACCCGGACTCGGTGCACGACGATTCATCGCCCGGTCCGTCCGGACTCGATCGCGCGGGCGCCGCGACCTGGGCGACCTGAAGTTCGGTGAGTTCGCCGCGGTGGACCAGGAATCCGTTGCCCGGACGCGGACGGTCGAGTTTGGGGCATCGGAGCGCGAACAGTTCACCGTCGGTGCGGCTCGGCATCAGCAGCACGCCTGTGCCACGGCGCCGCAGTTCGCCGACGAGTCCCCGGTAGTTGCCGGAGAGCTGATCGATGTCTCCTGACGCGACGACGACGGCGCCGGTGCTGCTCGCCTTGGCCGCGTAGCGGGCCAGCGACTCCTCGATCTCCGAGTCGACCAACGCACAGACGTCGTCGATCAAGAGAACGCCGGTCGGATCGCGAGCAAGCCACTCGGCCAGTTGTGTCCCGTCTTCCGGTTGGAAGACGTCATCGGGCAGGTCAGCGCGGGTGTCGGTGGAGATCCAGCAAGTAGGACGCCCGTGCAACTGTTCGGCAACCGTGAGGAGGGTCGTGGTGCGTCCGCTGCGGGGTGGTCCCGCGATGATCGCGACCAGATCATCGAGCCGTCCGAGGGGGAGTGCGACCGTGCCGTCGGCGCCGGCTCCGACGGCGATTCCCTGAGACGGAGCCAGGTCGGTGACAGGCACTGCGGTCGGGACCGCATCGATGCGGTGAATGCCGGTCGGCACGAAGCATGCAGGCAGCTCGGCAGGAAGCGTGATCTGCAGTTCTGTCCCGTCCGGCACCGTCAGACCGCGCCCGGGTGGCATGTCTGAGGGGATGCAATCGCGAGGGACCCCGATCGCCGCGAGATCGTCCTTGTCGGCCATCGCCAGTGCGATCTGGGAACGAAACAGTGACAAAAAGCGGCTGGTCAGCAATCCGCGTCCCCCGGTCGCCAACACGTGCACGTCGGCGGATGAACCGTCGCGCAGGATCGTGGTCGCCAGGTCCATGAGGCGGAAGAGCGCCGCGTCGTCGGCGAGATCGTCGAGCACGTCCCAGCCGTCGATCACCAGGATCAGCCGCTGACGCCCCCGCTCAGGATGTCGTCGACGGTCGGCGATCTCGTTGGTGACGTACTCCAGTACGCGTTCGACGCGACTTGGTTCATCCGGGCTGACGACGGCTCCCACGCGCGAATGGCTGCCCAGATCGGCCAACGACCGCCCGAGATCGAGTACGTAGACGTGCGGGGCGTCGTCCTGGGAGAGGGCCTCGGCCAACAGGGTGCGGACTGCCGTCGATCGTCCACTGCGCGGACCACCGACGATCGCAAGGTGCTGATCGGTCGGCGGCGACCACACCATGGCCGGCTGATCCTGTCGGTGCGGGCGATCGGCGAGGCCGAATCGGTAGCCCGCTGATTCTGCGCCGCAGACGGTCACTGAGTCGCGTCCGTCGAGGGTCCGTCGTGTCACTGCGTCCGGCAGTGGCGGGAGCCACGGAGGCGGCGAAGCGGTGATCCGGAGGTGTTCTGCGCAATCCTTGAGCAGGGGCGCGAGCCGGGTGAGGATCGACTCGTCTTCGGTTCCGCGGTGCTGGGTAGGTCGACCGAACTCACCCACCGAGATGCTGTCGCGCCTTAGTGCGGGCACTGTGACTCGCGCGCTCTGGAACAGCTGGGACTCACCACCGCCGCAGCGCAGGTATCCCCGTCCGGGGGACGACGCCGGGATTCGGGCGGCGTCCATGGTGTCGATGACGTCCTGGGAGTCGCCGTCGTCACGCACCCGCAGCGCGATGCGCAGGTTGACGTTGGCTCTGATGTCGGCCGACACGATGCCGGCCGGACGCTGTGTCGCCAGCACCAGGTGCACACCCAACGATCGCCCCACGGTCGCCAGTCTCACCAGACCGTCGACGAAGTCAGGCAATTCCTCTGCCAGCACGCGGAATTCGTCGATGATGAGGCACAAGCGCGCAATGGTCGGGGCGCTCGGATCACGGTGATAGTCGTCCAGGTCCTTCGCGCCGGCTACAGCAAGCAATCGTTCACGGCGCTGGAGCTCGGCCTGCAGTGACACGAGTGCGCGCTCGGTGAGATGCCCGTCAAGATCGGTCACCAACCCCACTGTGTGGGGCAGCCGAGCGCACTCGCGAAAAGCTGCGCCGCCCTTGTAATCGATGAGGACGAAGTTGAGTGCATCCGGGCGGTTGGCGGCAGCCAGCGAAGCGATGAGCGTCTGCAACAGTTCCGACTTGCCCGCGCCGGTCGTGCCGGCGAGTAGCGCGTGCGGTCCGTCGACCACCAGGTCGGTGACTGCCGGTCCTGACGCCGTGGCACCGAGGAGGGCGGACATCACCGGTCGGCGGGGCCAGTTCGATTGAAGCGCAGCGATATCGAGCAGGTCTGTGCCCAGGTGCGAGCGCCATACCTCGTCCAGTCCGACCTGTGTCGGTGGAGTGCCGTTGACATCGATCGACGAGGTGTCGTGTGCGGGGGCGAGGAGCCTCGCCGAACGATCGAGCAGTCCGATGGCCGGCAGATCGGGGACACAGTCGGTGACATCATCGGCGAGGACCGTCGTCCGTGTCGAGGAGTGCAACCGGACGATCGGATGGGCTCGGTCGGGTAACTCGGTCTCGGTCTCGCCGAACGCGACGACGCTGCAACGGTAACGCTTCGGATCGCCGATAATCTCGGTCAATGCCTTTGCAGCGCAGGTGAACTCCGCGTCAAGAAGGATGAGCAGCAGACTCGGCGGATCCTGTGAACGATCGTCCGGGGAGCAGACCGGAAGGCCGCGGACGAAGTCGGCGAGGGCGTCCGGATGGTCGAGGTCGAACAAGGCCGCGGGACGGTCGAGCACGGGTCGCAGGTGGGGGAGCCAGCCCAGCTCGGTCTCATCGAGCCGGTGGTGGCTGACGACTGCGATCCGCAGGTGCGCCGGTGAGTGCCAGGCCACGGCCTGGACCAGCAGGCTCTCGAAAGCACGTCGATGGTCGTGACCGGCCACGCCGACGACGCGGTGCGCCGCGAGATCGACCGTCACGGGCGCGTCCGGCAGCGGCACCCGCTCGTCCTCGGCGCCCTCGTGTACCACGGTCAGCCCGGAGGCGATGGTTCCGCGACCGATTCGCCAGTGCAGGTAGCCGTACTCGGCCGGGTGTCGGTGCCACAATCGCCGGTCGAGGGTCTCGATGGTGCGGAATGCATCGCTGAGACCTGGGAGTGCGCGGATTCTGATCGCGTGCTCGGCCAGCAGCGTGCGGGCGATCCGCTCCCGGTGACGTTGCAGGGCCTTGTTGTAGTCATCGATGTCTCGTCCGCGAGATCGTCGTCCGTCGCGCTTGTCCGACAGGTGCTGGGCGAGCATCAGCACGGGACTGAAGAGGGCGAAGGCGAGGAACATCATCGTCTTCATCCACCACGCGAGGCCGACACCGATCACGAGCGGGAGCAGGATCACGATCCACGGCATCGTGCGTCGATCTGGACGTCGCGGGCGCGTCGGGGCGGATAGCCGCACCTGTGGTGGTGGGGCGGAACGCGCCGGCGGACGCCGAACCGGCACCCTCGCGTCCTGTGCCGGGCGTCGCCCTGCAGGTGGTGTGCTGAGTGTGAGCGTGGAGTTGCCGACCCTCAGTTCGTCACCGACGCGCAGCTCCGACCCCGATTCGACCGCACCGATCTTCCGGCCGCCGATCTGCGTACCGTTCGTCGAATCGAGATCATGGACGGTGACCCGACCGGCGTCCAGGGCCACCGCGCAGTGCAGTCGCGACACGTCCGGGTCGTCGAGAGGAAAGACCGCAGGTTCAACCCTGCCGATCGTCAGCGGCCGGCGGTCGAGCCATCGTCGCGCGCCGACCTGCGGGCCGTGGATGCATTCAAGGGCCAGCAGTCCACGATGCGTTGCTGCGGTGGGTCGGAACGACAGGACCGAACCATGTGCGATGTGGCCGACGAGGAAATCGTCGGTGAGTTCGTCCGGTCCGATCCACACCCGGCTCGGCACCGGACAACCCGACGAGGTCATGGCGGTCCGGATCTCTGCCCATGTCGAGTCGGACGCCGCCGCGATTCGCACGTCGTGGACGGTCGACTCCGCACCCACGATGCTCAGGGCCAGTTCGATCCGTCGGATGCTCGAGGACTCGGGTCGTTGCAGGTGTGCCATGGGCGCGGAGTATCGCCCGAGACGGGGTTCGCTGCCGGTGGGCCTGTGGATAAGTGCTCGAAGGTCAACAGATGGTCAAGAACAGGCCAGCCGGACCCCAAATTTTGTGGATGAGTGTTCCGGTCCGGCTGCGGAGCGCGTTTCATGTGCTTCATGCCGCCGGTAGGTGCCGAGCGGCAGGAAGGCAAGGGGCATGAACGGTATCCAGGTCATCGAGGGCGAAGTCCGCGAACTCATTCGTCGACGTCGCCTCGACCCGGTCGGGGACCGTGCCTCGCTGCACTCGCTCGTGCACGACGTCGTTCAGGATTACGAGGAGCGCACGCTGCACGGTGGGCTCGAGCCGCTCGGTGACCGTGATGTCGCCACACGCAGTGTGCTCGATTCCGTCCTCGGTTTCGGGGCACTGCAGCAGTACCTCGACGACCCGACGATCGAGGAGATCTGGCTGAACGATCCGAACCGGGTCTTCGTGGCGCGACACGGCGTATCCGAGCTCACCCCGACGATCCTGACAGAGCACGACGTCCGCAATCTGGTCGAGCGGATGCTCAAGCCGTCCGGTCGACGGGTCGACCTCTCCTCACCGTTCGTGGACGCAACCTTGCCGGACGGGTCCCGGCTGCACGTCGCGATTCCGGATGTGACCCCGGGCCGCTGGTACATCAACATCCGAAAGTTCGTCGCCAGAGCGCACTCGTTGGACGATCTGGTCACGCTGGGTTCACTCAACCGGCACGCAGCCCAGTTCCTGCGAGCCGCCGTCGCCAGTGGCCTCAACATCCTGGTGACTGGAGGTACGCAAGCCGGCAAGACGACGATGCTCAACTGTCTGGCAGCCGCGATCCCACCCACCGAGCGGGTGGTGTCCTGCGAAGAAGTCTTCGAGCTGAAGCTCAATCTGCGTGACTGGGCAGCGCTGCAATGCCGCCAGCCGAGTCTCGAGGGCACCGGGGAGATCCCGCTGCGGCGCCTGGTCAAGGAAGCGCTGCGAATGCGCCCCTCCCGGATCATCGTCGGTGAGGTGCGCCAGGAGGAGAGCCTCGACCTGCTGATCGCAATGAACAGCGGTTTACCCGGCATGGCGAGCTTGCACGCCAACTCCGCACGCGAGGCACTGGTGAAGATGTGCACGCTGCCGCTGCTTGCCGGACCGAATGTGGGTTCGCAGTTCGTGATGCCGACTGTCGCCAGCTCGATCGACTTGATCGTGCACGTCGGGCTCGAACGCGACGGGAAGCGTGCTGTTCGGGAGATCGGCGCGGTACCAGGGCGATTCGAGGGAAGCGTCATCGAATTGGCCGAGTTGTTCGTACGGCGTGACGGGGAACTGGTGCGGGGCGAGGGATTCCCGCCGCACGAGGAACGTTTCGCGCGCGCCGGGTACGACGTCGCCGACCTCTTGGGGGACCGACGATGATCCCGGTCGTCAGTGTCTTGTTCGGCCTGGGCGTCTTCTGCATCTACTGGTCCTTCTGGCCGCGTATGCAAGCCAAGCCGAAGTCCAAGGTCACCGCCGTCGACCGGTTGCGCAGCGACCTTGCGGTCAGCGGCGTTCGCGGATTCTCCCTGCCGATGCTGACCTTCATCTGCGGCGGAAGTGCGCTGCTGGTGTTCCTGGTCGCCATGGCGGCCACCGGGGTGATTCCGGTGGCACTCTGCTTCGCCGTCCTTGCCGGCTACGGCCCGATCGCGCTCGTCCGTAGCCAGGCACACAAACGGCGGCACAACCGCCGTGAACTCTGGCCGGACGCGGTCGATCACATTGCCTCCGCGGTCCGCGCCGGGCTTGCCCTGCCCGAAGCGTTGGCGCAGTTGGCGATTCGCGGACCGGAGGAGCTGCGACCGGCGTTCGCGCAATTTGCCCAGGAGTATCGAACCTCGGGTGACTTCCAGCGGTGCCTGGACGATCTCAAGCAGCGCCTCGCCGACCCGGTGGCCGACCGACTGGTCGAATCGCTGCGGCTGGCACGCGAGGTAGGTGGCACCGACCTCGGGCGACTGCTGCGCACCCTGTCGACCTTCCTGCGCGACGATGCGCGCACCCGCGCTGAGTTGGAGGCGCGGCAGTCCTGGACTGTGAACGCCGCTCGACTGGCACTCGTGGCGCCGTGGTTGGTGCTGCTGATGTTGGCCACGCGCGGCAGCAGCCTGCAGGCATACAGCAGCGGTACAGGGGTGGCGATCCTGACGATCGGCGGCCTGGTGTCGTTCGCTGCCTACCGGATCATGCGCCGGATCGGCCGGCTGCCCAGTGAGATCCGGGTGATGGCATGACCGCCAACCTCGGGTGGATCGGTGCCCTGTGCGGACTGGTGGCGGCCGCCGGACTGCTGTTGCTGTGGCAGGGCCTGCCGATGCGCCGACGGTTGACATTGTCCGACCGGATCGCACCCTACGTCGCCGAGCGGCCACGTCCCTCCAAGTACCTCGGCGGCCCGATCGCGTCCGACCAACTGTGGAACTCCTTGCTACGCAAGGCCGGTGGTGTCGTCGACTCCGTGCTGGGCGGAAGTGTCTCGGTGCGTCGCCGGCTCGAACGAGCGGGCAGCAACGCGTCCGTGGAGGACTTCCGGGCTGAGCAGGCGATGTACGGCTGTGTCGCGGCGCTCGCCGCCACCGGCTGCGTGTCCTTGCGGATGGCGTCCGGATCGCAGTCGCCGGTGACCGCAGTGCTGCTGGTGCTCATCGCCTCGGGTGCAGGAGTCGTCCTGCGTGACCAACTGCTCACTCGAGCAGCTGAGAAGCGCGACCGCCAGATCCTGGCCGAATTTCCCGCAGTCGCAGAACTCCTGGCGCTCGCCGTCACTGCTGGCGAAGGTGCGGCGGCTGCTCTGGAACGTGTGGCTCGTCTGTCGAAGGGGGAGCTGTCGAGCGAACTGCGCCGGTGTCTCATCGACGCACGTGCCGGCGCCAGCCTGCCGGAAGCGTTGCAGGGTCTCGCCGACCGCACCGGACTCGCCAGCCTGGCTCGGTTCGTCGACGGCATCGTGGTCGCTCTCGAACGCGGAACACCCCTCGCTGACGTGATGCGTGCGCAGGCGCAGGACGCGCGTGACGCCGCCAAGCAGGAACTCATCGAACTGGGTGGCCGGCGGGAACTGGCGATGATGGTTCCGGTGGTGTTCCTCGTCCTGCCGGTGACCATCCTCTTCGCGGTCTGGCCAGGGCTGTCCGCGCTCAAACTCACGATGTGAATTGCATTGTGTCTCAAGGGAAATACGGAGGTAGGAACAATGAGCGGTCTGCAGAGAATGTCCGACCGGATGCTGCGCCGAGTGGTCGAGCTGCGCGGCGAGGGTGAGCGCGGCGACGTGCCGGGCTGGGTTCTGATCACCTTGATGACCGCAGGACTGGTCACCGCGATCTGGCAGTTCGCCCAGCCTCAGCTCACCAGCTTGTTCGACAATGCCATCCACGGCGTCAACGGCGGCAAATGAGTCCGATCGCGAACGGGGCAGCGCCGTCGCGGAGTTCGCGATGGTCGGATCCTTACTGGTCGTGCTCTTCCTCGGTGCGTTCCAGGTGGGGTTCGCCTTGTTCGTGCGCAACTCTTTGACGGCGTACGCCGTCGAGGGTGCCCGTTACGGTGCTCGGGCCGACTCGACACCGGCTGCCGGTGCCGATCGAACCCGTGGCCTGATCGATCAAGCTTTGGACGACCGGTTCTCCGGTGACGTGAGTGCGAGTGAGACGACCGAAGGCGGTGCGCGCGTCGTCGTGATCAAGGTGCGTGCGCAACTTCCGGTGCTCGGGCCTTTCGGTCCACCAGGCGGGCTCGAAGTGTCCGGGCGGGCGTACGCGGAGGCGCAATGAGGCATGCTCTGAGCACGCTGGTCGAACGGATACGCGTCCGATTGCGGGAACCCGAACGCGGCAGCGCCGTGCTGGAGTTCCTCGTCGTCGGTGTGCTGCTCACACTGCCGGTCTTCTATCTGGTCATCACCTTGTCCAGGATGCAGGCCGGGGCCTACGCGGTCTCCGGGGCGGCGCGCGAAGCCGGCCGCATGTACGTCACCGCCTCGGACGACGCGAGCGCGGCCGGACGCGCCGATGCAGGGGCGGCGTTGGTGTTCGCCGATCATGGTCTGAGCGGCGATATGACGCTCGCCTGCTCAGCATCGCCGTGCTTGACCCGTGGCGCCCAGGTCACCGTGCGCACCGCTGTTGACGTCGATCTCCCGCTGGTGCCCGATTTCCTCGGGGCAGTGGTTCCCACCTCCGTGCGCATGACCAGCACTCACGTCGAATCGGTGGAGAAGTACCGCGAATGAGGTGGCTCGTGCACGCGCTCGTCACCCGTCTGCAGCGAGACCCCGAAGGCGGACGCATCCTCGTCCTCGCGGCCGGACTGTTCGCGATACTCGGCCTCCTTGTCGTGGGTGGCATCGACGTCACGGCAGTTCAGTTGGCCAAGATGCGGGTGCTGAACGCAGCCGACTCCGCGGCCCTCGAATCGGCCGACAGCGTGGACGAAGGATCGGTGTACCGGGGCGGGCTGGCGGGAGGAGTGCCACTGACCGACGAACGAGTGGGCCAAGCAGCGCAGGGAAGCCTGTCCCGGCAGGAGGTGCCGGCGAATGTCCAGGCCTGGCAGGTGGTGAACGGTTCGGCACCGGGCAACAACACGGCCGTCGTACGCGTCCAGGCACTCGTCCGGCCGCCGATCACCGGGGGCTTCCTGTCGTTCCTCGGCACCGAGGTATCGGTGACCGTCGAGTCACGAGCACGTTCCATCGTCCGACCGTGAGTGCCGAACCCACTGGGTCTGCCACGTGGGCTCGGCGCGCATCAGTAGGTTCGGCAAGTGCGCGGCACTGCCGTAGGCTTGCCGACTGTGGCTGTTGATTTTGCGGTGGAACTGAAGGAACTTCGCGCGACGATGAAGTCGGTGAGCGACGTGACCGACCTGGGCGCGCTCCGGGCTCAGATCACCGACCTCGAGGAGCAGTCCGGCGCCCCCGATCTGTGGGACGACCCCGACAAGGCGCAGCAGGTGACCAGCGCTCTCTCGCGCGCCAACTCCGAGATCGAGCGCATCGAGACCATGGACCAGCGCATCGACGACCTCGAGGTGCTGGTCGAGATGGCCGCCGAGGAGAACGACGCCGAGACCCTCGCCGAAGCCGAGCGTGAGCTGATCTCGATCCGCAAGGCCGTCGGCGAACTCGAAGTGCGCACCCTGTTGAACGGCGAATGGGACCAGCGCGAGGCCGTCGTCACGATCCGCGCCGGAGCGGGTGGTGTCGACGCCGCCGACTTCGCCGAGATGCTCATGCGCATGTACCTGCGCTGGGCCGAGCGTCACGGCTACCCGACCAAGGTGATGGACACCAGCTACGCCGAGGAGGCCGGCCTGAAGTCGGCCACCTTCGAGGTCAACGTGCCCTACGCGTACGGCCATATGTCGGTCGAGGCCGGCACCCACCGCCTGGTGCGGATCAGCCCGTTCGACAACCAGGGCCGACGCCAGACCAGCTTCGCCGCGGTCGAGGTGATCCCGCTGATCGAGCAGACCGACTCGATCGAGATCCCCGAGAACGAGCTCAAGATCGATGTCTTCCGCTCCAGCGGCCCCGGCGGCCAGAGCGTCAACACCACCGACTCGGCGGTGCGCATGACGCACATCCCGACCGGTGTGGTCGTCTCGATGCAGAACGAGAAGAGCCAGATCCAGAACCGCGCCGCCGCCCTGCGCGTCATGCAGTCCCGACTGCTGTTGCTCAAGCGTCAGGAGGAGGCCGCACAGCGCAAGGAACTGGCGGGCGACTCCACCGCGAGCTGGGGTGACCAGATGCGCTCGTACGTGCTGAACCCGTACCAGATGGTCAAGGACCTGCGCACCGAGCAGGAGACCGGCAACACCTCGGCGGTCTTCGACGGCGAGATCGACGCCTTCATCGAGGCCGGCATCCGCTGGAAGCGCACCGGCGAAAAAGACTGACGCACAGCTTTTTCGCGAGTGATTGCACGACAATCGGCTCGGACATCGATGGATGTCCGAGCCGATCCCCTTGCACTCGGCGATGAACGACGCTGAGTCCGCCGCGCTCCGCGGCCGGCACGCGTCGGCGGACACCACTGGCTGGGTCGCGCCGGTCGCCACCGAACGAACGGTCATGCCACCGCCGGTGTGGCCCGCAGCAATTAACCGGGTGCCGGACGGATTCACGAACACGTACCCCCGGCGTAGGCGAATCGAGCCGTGGCCACGCCGGACGCGGTTCGGCCGCCACCATGGGTAGACCTGCCCCTGCCCATGCGTCAGGACCATGCCGCAGCGCCATTTGGCCGGGCGTCCGGCGTGCCGTCCGGGGCCGGACGCTACCGCGGCGTACGGTGGCGATGCCCCGGCGAGCATCTCGCTGCGGCCGCACCATCCGACCGACGTGAGGCCTTGCTCGAACCCGCATGATCACCTTCGAGAACGTCACCAAGCGGTACGCAGGCAGCGCCGAACCGGCGTTGTCCGATGTTTCGATCGACGTGGGGCGCGGCGACTTCGCCTTCCTCATCGGGACCTCCGGCTCCGGCAAGTCGACGATGCTGCAGTTGATGACCCGCCAGATCACCGCTTCCCAGGGCGCGATCCTGGTCGCGGGCCGCGACCTGCGTACGTTGCCTGACCGGCACGTGCCGCAACTGCGTCGGGACATCGGCGTCGTCTTCCAGGATTTCCGTCTGCTGGAGAACAAGACCGTCGCGCAGAACGTCGCGTTCGCTCTGCAGGTGCTCGGCACCAAGCGGCACCGGATCAAGCAGATGGTGCCCGAGATCCTCGAACTGGTCTCGCTGGACGGCTTGGCCAAACGGCGTCCGCACGAGTTGTCCGGCGGCGAGCAGCAGCGCGTCGCGATCGCGCGCGCGATGGTGAAGAAGCCCCAGATCCTGCTGGCCGACGAACCGACGGGAAACCTCGACCCCGACACCAGCACCGAGATCGTGAAGGTGCTGGAACGGATCAACAAGACCGGGACGACCGTCGTGGTCGCCACCCACGACGAGCGCATCGTCGATCTGTTCCGCAAGCGGGTCATCGAACTGCACAACGGAGAACTCGTGCGCGACGAACAACTCGGCAGCTACCTGGCCGAACCTCAGCCGGACGACCGGCGTGGGCGCGGACGGTTGGTGGACTGAGGTGCGACTGCGTTTCATGCTCGGCGAGGTCGGTGGGGGCCTGCGCCGCAACATGTCGATGATCATCTCCGTGGTGCTGGTCACGATGGTGTCGATGTTCTTCCTCGGTCTCGGTCTGCTTGCCCAGAAGCAGGTCACGATGGCCAAGGGGTACTGGTACGACAAGGTCGAGGTCTCGATCTTCATGTGCACCAAGGACTCCTCGGCGGCCGCCTCGTGCGTCGACGGCGCGGTGACGCCGGCTCAACGCGACCAGGTCAAGCGAGACCTGGAGAGCATGAAGCCTTTGGTGGAGGAGATCCACTACGAGTCCGCCGCGCAGGCCTACGAACGGTTCAAGCAGCAGTTCAAGAACAGCCCGTACCTCAGTGACGTCGGCCCGGACTCGATGCCCGCGTCCTTCCGGGTGAAGCTGTCCGACCCCAGCCGTTACGCCGAGGTGGTGGCTGCCATCGACGGATCGCCCGGGGTGGAGGCGATCACCGACCAGCGCAAGGTGCTCGACACCTTCTTCAAGCTGCTCGGTGTGCTCAGCGTCGCCGCCGTCGGTCTCGCGGCGCTGATGGTGCTGTGCTCGATCCTGCTGATCAGTACGACGGTGCGACAAGTGGCGTTCAGCAGACGGCGCGAGGTCGAGATCATGCGCCTGGTCGGCGCCTCGGCCACGACCATTTACCTGCCGTTCATCATCGAGGTGGTCCTGGCTGCTCTAGTTGGTGCCGTGCTGGCCGGGGTCGCGCTGTGGCTGCTGGTCGTCAAGGGCGTGGCCGATCTGTTTTCGGCCGAGGGTCGCGGGGGTGACGTTATTGCGCTCATCGGTGCGGACGAGGTGTGGCAGGTCCTACCCTGGTTGGTGGGTGGAGCCGTCGTGTTGTCCATCCTCGTCTCATGGTTGAGCCTGCGCCGTGTGGTGAGGGTGTAGGTGTGACGCAGAAAGGCACAAGCGACGTGGAGCGAACTGAACGAGGTCTGCGCCCGACCCTGCGACGCGGTGCAGCCATCGCGGCACTGATGATGCTCGTTCCCGGCGGGGCAAACGCGGCAGCGGACGATCCCGGCGACCAGAAGGCCAAGATCGACCGGCAGATCATCGCGACGGCCGGCGGGCTCGACGCCGTGAGTCGTCAGTTGATCGCTGCCTCGGACGCGCTGCGTCGCACCGACGGCCTGCTGGCGAAGGCACGTACCGACCTGGGCACCAAGCAGAAGGCGCTCACCGGCGCCGAGAACCACCTCAAGGGTGTCAACAGCCAGCTCAAGATCGCGCAGTCCGAGGAGCGTCGGGCCCGCGGTGACCTGACCACGATCAACACCAATCAGGTCAGGACCAAACGTCTGGTGGGTGGTGTGGCGCGGCAGAGCTACATGACCGGTGGTCTGGGGTCCTTCGACCTCACGCTGCAGATCCTGATGAGTCGCAAGAACCCGTCGGAGACGATGTCACTGGCCGACATCGTGATGCGCCAGCAGAACGGCGTCCTGACGAGCCTGGCGGGGGAGAAGGCGTCCAAGACCGCTGCGATCAACCGGCTCGCTGCTGCCAGCCGGCGAGTCGCCCGGCTGAAGGTGCAGGCCGGCAACGCGGTGACCGCGGCGACGACTGCTCGCAACAACGCGCGGTCCGCAAAGGCCCGCCTGGAGTCACTGCGACGCACCCAGATCACCCAGCGCGACTCCCTCGAACGGCAGCGCAAGGCCGACCTGAAGCTGCTGGCCTGGCAGAAGGGCGAGTCCTCCCGCCTGGGCCGGGTGCTGGCCTCGCGCGCCGCAGCCCGCGCGAAAGCGGCCCGGCAGGCACGCATGGCCGTGCCGCCACCGGCGGCTGCCCCGCGTGCGCCCAGCCGCAGCAGCGGCTTCCTCGAGCCGCCCGCGTCACCGAGTTCGATCGTGTCCGAGTTCGGCATGCGTCACAACCCGGTGCTGAAGGTATGGATGCTGCACGCCGGCGTCGACTGGGCCCTGGCCTGCGGGACGCCGGTGTACGCGTCCGCCGCCGGCGAGGTGGTCACCGCGACCTACAACAGCGTGGCCGGCAACTACGTGGTCGTCGACCACGGGTTCGTCCGTGGGGTCAACCTCGCCACGATGTACGAGCACCTGTCGGCGTTCGCCGTCCGTGGCGGCACGGTGAAGAAGGGCCAGCTGGTGGGGTACGTCGGCACCACGGGTCGGTCCACCGGTTGTCACCTGCACTACACGACGTTGAATGACGGACAGGCCGTCGACCCGCGCAGCTGGATCGGCTGATCAGCCGGCGCTGATCCGCAGGACGCGGTCGTCGCTGCCGTTGCTGGTGGTCACGTACAACGCGCCGTCCGGACCCTGGCGGGCTGCACGAAGGCGTCCGTACGCCTCGTTCACCGGTTTCGGGGCCTGTGTCGAGATCACCCTCGTCCCCGATGAATCAAGGTGCAGCACAAGGAGTTTCGAACCTTTGAGCGCCGTCGTGACGAGTGCGCCGTCCCAGTTCTTCCATTGCTTGCCGGTCAGGAAGGTCGCCGCACAGATCGCCTCTGTCATGTCGCCGGACGACCACACGGCCGCCACTGCGTCGGGGAAGCGGTCGGTGTCGGTCATCGACACCGACTCGTCGTAGTCGTCCTGGCTACCGCCCTTGCTGGGGTCCCAGCCGTAGTTGGCGCCCTTGCGCAGCAGGTTGATCTCGTCGTTCTTGTCGGGTCCGTGTTCGGCGACGTACACCCGTGACCCGCGTACGGCCACGCCCTGGACGTTGCGGTGACCGTACGTCCACACCAGGCGCTCGCCGGCGTTCGAGGAGGACGCATACGGGTTGTCCGCAGGCGCTCTGCCGGTACGTGGATCGATCCGCAGCACCTTCCCGCCGAGGCTCGAGCGGTCTTGCGGCACAGCCGCATCCGCCGTATCTCCGGTGCCGACGTACAACATGCCGTCCGTGCCGTAGTCCATCCGGCAGCCCGAGTGACGTCCGCTGCCGGCAACAGGGAGCCCGGTCAACAGATCGCGGACGCGGTCGGCACTGCGACCGTCCGGCGAGAGTTTCCGCACGACGAGACGGATGTCGACCTCGCGGTGGGTTTCACAGGTGAGGAAGTGACGCGATGTCGCGAAGTCCGGCATCAGCACCAGACCCATCAGACCACCCTCGCCGCGTGCGTTCAGAGAGTCGAGGTCGGCAGCGACGGGTGTGCGCTGTGCCCCGGGCCGCGTCGAGGACAGCAGGGACAGGCGGCCCGAACGTTCGGTCACCAACATCTGGCCGCTCGGCAGGAACGCAAGATCCCAGGGGTGCTCCAGCCCGCCGGCGACCGGCCGGACGGTGAGCCTGGGGGAGTCGGAGCCCGCCGGTGTGGTCGACGGCGCGGTCGACGGTGAGGACCCGCCAGAGCCTGAGAGTGAGGATTCGCCGGAGCCGGGTGACCCCGAGGTGCAGCTCGCGAGCAGGAGCGCGGCCACCATGACCGTTCCTGCCGTGCGCCTGCGCATCGCGCCTACCTGCGACCGCGCTTGAACGCGTTCGACATCGCCCGCTCGGCTTCGCGGTTGTCCTGCCGTTCGCGCAGCGACTGCCGCTTGTCGTGCAGCTTCTTGCCCTTCGCCAGGCCGATCTCGACCTTCGCCTTGCCGTCGAGGAAGTACAGCGACAGCGGGATGAGCGTGTGCCCGGACTCGCGCGACTTGGCGATCAGCTTGTCGATCTCGGCACGGTGCATCAGCAGCTTGCGACGGCGCTTGGCCGAGTGGTTGGTCCAGGTGCCCTGCAGGTATTCGGGAATGTGGACGTTCTCCAACCACAGCTCGCCGTTGCGTTCGCCGGCGAAACCGTCGGTGAGGTTGGCGCGCCCCATGCGCAGGCTCTTCACCTCGGTGCCCATGAGGACCAGGCCCGCCTCGACCGTCTCCTCGATGAGGTAGTCGTGGCGCGCCTTCTTGTTGTTGGCGATGATCTTCTTGCCGGCTTCACGGGGCATACCGAAAAGGATACGTGCCGAAACTGGGCAGCCCCACCGAATTGTCGGTGGGGCTGCCCAGTGTGTGGCTGCTTGTGGTGCTGATCAGTCGGCGGTCTTGCGCAACCGCCACTGGGTCAACGCGGTGAAGACGGCCGCGAGCACCAGCAGCATCGCGACGCACAGGATCCAGGTACCGGAGGAGTGCGACCACAGTGGGTCATCGACGTCGGCACGGAAGGCGGCGAACCGTTCGCCGTCGGGGATCCAGTCCTGCAGACCGACGGTGGACACGGCCGCGGCGTACCCCCAGCGACCCGGGGTGAACCAACTCAGCTGCTCCATGACCGCTCGCCCGTCGACAGGGAACAGGCCACCGCACAGCACCATCTGCGTCATGATCGACACCACCAGCAGCGGCATGACCTGCTCGCTGGTCGTCACGAAGCTCGACATCAACAGGCCGAGCGCGACCGCGCAGAATGCGGTGAGCCAGGTAGCGATGATCAACTCGATCAGTCCGCTGCCGAACATCACCGCCGACGACGGACCGGGTTTCACCAACGTCACCAGGACGACCAGCACGATCGACTGCAGCAGCGTCAGGAAGCCGAAGATCGCCAGTTTGCTCCACAGGTACGCCGCCGGTGACAGACCGACCGCCTTCTCCCGGGTGAAGATGGCGCGCTCGCCGACCAGTTCCCTGATGCTCGCCGCCGTGCCCATGAACAGCGCCCCGACGATGATCACCACCAGCAGGACGCGTGGTTCGGCGGTGTTGATCTGATCGGCCGGCGGAGTGGCCAGTCCGTGCTTGCTCGGGACGACCATCACCAGGACGGCGAGCACGACCGGAAGCAACAGCATGAACGCGGTGTAGCCCTTGTCGGCGAAGATCACCTTGAGGTGCCGCCGCGCGAGCGTCGACAACTGCGAACCGATGGACTGCTGCCTCGGCGGCTTCTCCAGCGGACGTTGCGCAGGACGACGAGCCGACAGCGGCGCTTCGATCTGCTCGGCCTCGAGCGGGGAGGCCTTGAAGCGCCGCTTCGATCCCTCGGGATCGCGGGCGACCTGAGTGAACACGTCGGCGTGGTCGGAGAGCCCGAAGAAGGGCAGGAGCTGGTCGGGCGGTCCGAAGTAGGCGACCTTGCCACCAGGCGCCAGCAACAACACCTTGTCGCAGACGTTGAGGTTGGCGACACTGTGCGTGATCACCACGACTGTGCGACCGCCGTCGGCCAGGCCGCGCAGCGTGTGCATGACCTGCTTGTCCAGGCCCGGGTCGAGACCGGACGTCGGTTCGTCCAGGAACAGCAGCGAGGGTCGGGTCAGCAACTCGAGCGCGACCGAGGTGCGCTTGCGCTGGCCACCGGACAGCTTGTCGACCCGGGTGTCGGCGTGGGCGGTGAGGTCGAGTTCGCCCATGACCTCATCGACCCGGCGGTCGCGCAGGTGCTTGTCGAGGTCGTCCGGGAAACGGAGCTCCGCGGCGAACCGCAGCGCCTGCTTGACGGTGAGCTGGCGGTGGACGACGTCGTCCTGCGGCACCACTCCGATGCGGTGACGCAGGTCGTCGAAGTTCTCGTACAGGTCTCGTCCGTCGTAGTAGACCTCGCCCTCGGTCGCCTGCTGCGAACCGGTCAGCGCCTTCAATAGCGTCGACTTGCCGGCGCCCGACGGGCCGATGACCGCGAGCAGGCTGGACCCTTCGAGGGCGAACGAGATGTCGTCCAGCAGCTTCTTGCCGCTCGGCAACTCGAAGGTCAGGTGGTTGGCGACGAAGTTGACGTCACCCTCGTCGAGGCTGGCGACGAGCTGACCGCGCAACACTGTGAACCGCGAGTGACCGACGGCCAGTAGGTCGCCCTCGCCGAGGCGTCCCGCGGTGATCCGCTGACCGTTGATGTACGTGCCGTTGCGGCTGTCGAGGTCCTGGACGTCGAACCCGACACCGTTCGGCACCAGGCGAGCATGCACCCGGGAGACCAAAAGGTCATCGACGACGACCTGGTTCTCCAGGCCGCGACCGATGGTCAGCGTGCCCTGAGCCGCACCCGGCCCCGGGGCGCCTGCACCGCCCGGGCCGCCCGGGCCGCGCTGTCCGCCCGGCCCGCCGGCAGGAGCCAGCACCTGAGGAGCGGCGCCGCTCAAGGCTGTCGGGCGACCGTCGGACGGCGCCCGCATCGCATCTTGCAACTGGTAGCGGTCGAACACCACACCGGTGTGAGAGGGAACGCGAGGCACCGACGAGGTCGCGGGCAGTCGCTTGGGCAAGGGTCCGCTCGGACCACCGCCGGGACGCGTGGGTCCGGTCGGTCCCGAAGGGCCACCGGTCGCCGGGCGTGAGCCGGGACCGGGCATGCGGGCTCCCGCCGACGGCATCGGCGCACTCGTGGAACCGCCGGTGGTACCCGAGTCACGGATCACGACACCGATCGGCTGCGCATCCAGACCGCCGAATTGGACGCGTCCACCGACGTCAACGATCGTGGGCCCGCTGATCCGCTGACCGTCGACGAAGGTGCCGTTGGAGGAGCCGAGGTCGGTGACCTCGATCCGGTCACCCGTGCGGCGCACCTGGGCGTGCCGGCGCGAAGCACCCGCGTCGGTGATCATCAGGTCGTTGTCGCGGCTGCGGCCGATGGTCAGGATCTGGTTGTTGGCGATACGACGTGAGTTGTCGCCGTACGTGATGCGGACATCGGTCATCGACCCGTCCCCCTGGTCGTGGTGGTCATGTGCGTACTCGCGGCAGGTTCGAACAATCGATCAACAAGCGGTCCCCGTCTCGCGAGATCAGATCGTCACCAGCCAGCCGTCGCGCACCTCGAACGTGGTGCCACCGACGCCGATCCGGTCGCCTTCCTGCAGGTGCGAGCGCTCGACCCGGCGTCCGTTGACATAGGTGCCGTTACGGCTGCCGAGGTCCTCCAACAGCAGTCCTTCGTCGTCGGCGGTGATGCGCAGGTGCTTGCGCGAGACCAACATGTCGTCGAGGACGATCGAGTTGTCGCGTCCACGCCCGATGGTCAGTGCATCGTCGTCGGAGTCGGTGGCCGTGGAGCCACCACCGGACTGGCCCGGGGCATCGTTCGCGGGCGGTGCCGGGATCGCGTCACCCGCCGACGGGTCGGTCGCCATCGGGCTCTCGGCCGCCAGTCCCTGGTGGTGGGCGGACCAGGCGTCCTGCGCCTCGGCCTGGCCCTGTCCTTGCTGGTAGCCCTGCTGGTATCCCTGCTGATGGCCCTGGGGCTGCCCCTGCGCCGGGTGCGAGGCGTCCTGCTGGAAGGGCTGTGCCTGCGGCCCGTCCATCGGCGGGCGGTGCACCTCACCGGGGGCGCGGTCGTCGTGGCCACCGAACGGCTCGGGCTGCTGCGCCGGACGGGCGTACGGGTCGTAGCCGCCCTGCGATCCGTCGTCCTGTCCACGCCGGTCCTCGCCGCCGAAGTCGTCGTCGTCGGGACGGTGGTGCATGGTGGCCTGACCGTCCGCCGGGGCACCAAAGTCGTTCGGTTCGTCGCGGTGGCTTTCGTCCTTGCTCAGGCTCAGGCCCGAGGACTGCTCGTCGGGCACATGGTGCTCGTGCTGGTCGTGCGAGGTCTGCGGGACGTTCGGCTCGTCGACCGGCGCCTGTGCTTCACGTGGGTCCTCGGAGTCGGAATCAGGCTCGACCTGCGCGACCTGCTCCTGCGAGGCGAAATCCTCGACCGGCTGCTGTGCCACCGGTTCATCGACGCGCACGTCATCACGTCGGTCATCCCGGTCGTTCGTGAAGCTGTCGTGCCGGGCGGGAGCATCGGAGGCCGCCGGCTCCTGCGTCCGCGACCACGAGGCCCAGGCGGACGACAGCGACTTCGGTTCCTCGTGTGCGGGTGCTTCGGCCGGCGCGTTCTCGCTCTCGGCGCCGAAGGCGGCCGGGCCTGTCCACGCGGGCGTCGCACCGGGCGAGGTGTCCTGCCAGACGATCTGCGCCGGAGCGCCGTGACCGCCGTGCGCGGGGGCGGACGGGTGGCTGCCGAACTGCGGGTCGTGCGAGGTGCTCATCAGGTCTCCGACTTTCGTTGACGATCTGCGGTCCGGCGCACCGGCCGGACGTCGGTTCAGGTTACCCGGCAGCTCACCCGTGAGGACGAATGCCGGACGATTGCCCCGACGCCCGTCAGGGCACGGCGGTTCCACCCGCTTAGGGTGGCGCCCATGCCCTTGGACTTCGAAGTGCACGACCACACCCTCGACAACGGACTGCGCGTCGTGGTCGCGCCCGACCCGAGCGTCCCGGTCGTCGCCGTGAACCTGTGGGTGAACGTCGGTTCACGTCACGAGACGCCCGGCCACACTGGACTGGCTCACCTGTTCGAGCACCTGATGTTCCAGGGATCGCGCAATGTCGCCGAGGGCGAGCACATGCGCGTCCTGATGGGCCACGGCTCCCGGCTGAACGCGACGACCTGGTTCGACCGCACCAACTACTTCGAGACCGTCCCGACCGGCGTGCTCGATCTCGCGCTCTGGCTGGAAGCCGATCGGCACGGCTATCTGCTGGACGCCGTCACGCAGACCTGCCTGGACAATCAGCGCGACGTGGTGAAGGAGGAGAAGCAACAGCGCTACGACAACCGGCCGTACGGGCACGCGTTGGAGGACCTCTACGGCCTCGTCTTCCCCGAGGACCACCCCTACCACCACTCCACGATCGGCTCGATGGCCGATCTGGACGCGGCGACGCTGGACGACGTCCACGACTTCTTCAAGCGGCACTACGGCCCCAACAACACCGTGCTCACGTTGGTCGGCGACGTCGGTGCCGAACAGGGGATCGAGTTGGCGGACAAGTACTTCGGCGGTATCCCGCGCGCCGACATCGCGCTCGCCCCTCGCACGGAACCGTTGCCGCCGTTGACGGCGCCGCTACGTTTCGAGCGCACGGACGACGTACCCGACGACCGGCTCTACCTCGCGTTCCGACTCCCGCCCGACCACACCCGTGACTACCTGGTCGCCGAGGCGGCGTTCGACATCCTTTCGGGTCTGGCCACCTCGCGGCTGTACCGACGGGCCGTCCGCAGCGAGCAGGTCGCCACCCACGTCTCGCGCAGTTGCATGGGTCTGGTCGACGGTGTCTCGCTCGGCCTGCTGACAGCGGACGCGGCCGAGGACTCGAGCATCGACCGGGTCGAGGAGGTCATCTGCGAGGAACTCACCCGTCTGGCCGACGAGGGCCCGACCGGCGCCGAGATGAAGGCCGCCTTCGCCGACTTCGAGCGCGGCTGGCTGCAGGCGCTCGCCGTGCACGAGGAGCGAGCCGACACGATCAGCCAGTCGACGCTGCTGCACGACGACCCGCAGTTCATCAACACCCACCTGGACGACGCCGCGACGGTCACCGCCGATGAGGTACGCCGGGTCGCGAGTGAATGGATGCGGCCCGACTCGCGAGCTGTCGTCGTCCACAAGAAGGGAGCCGCAGCATGAACGCCGCCCGACCCGAGGTGCACCCGCCCGCGCCGTGGACCTTCCCGCAGGCGAGCGAGCACACGCTCGACAACGGACTGCAGGTCGCGCTCTATCCGTTGCCGGGACAGCACGTCACCTCCACCCGTCTCAACCTCCCGGTTCCGTTGGCCGCCGAGCCGCGCGACCGGGAAGGGGTGATGACGATGGTCTCCCGGACGATGGACGAGGGCACCGCGTCGCACTCCGCCGACGAGATGGCCGAACTGTTCGAGGGCAACGGCATCGCGCTGCACGCGGGCGTCACCCAGCACGGCATCTGGCTCGACCTCGAAGCGACCACCCGCAACGTCGAGACCGGCTTCGGGCTCGCGCTGGAATGCCTCACCGAACCGGCCTTCCCTGAGCAGGAGGTGAATCGCCATCGCCTGCAACGGATCTCGCAGATCGACCACGATCTCGCCGACCCCGGCTACCGCGGGACGTTGGAGTTCGTCCGTACCTTCTTCACCCCGCAGTCGCGGTTGTCCCGGCCCACCGGGGGAACGCGCGAGTCGCTTGCCGACCTCACCCGTGAGGACTGCGCACGCTTTCATGCCGACTGGGTGCGCCCGGGCGATGCGTTCGTGGTGGTGGCGGGCGACTTCGACGAACAAGCGATGCTCGCTGCGTTGAACCGGACGCTGGGCGGTTGGCACTCCCAGACGTCCGCGCCGACGCTGGACGTCGCATCCGACCAGCCCGCGGACGACCGCAACCGCGTCGTCTTCGTCGACCGTCCGGGCTCGGTGCAGACCGAGATCCACCTCGGCTGGTTGGGCCCGGCCCGCGAGAACGGCACTCAGTGGGCGCCCTACCCGGTGTTGTCGTACGCCGTCGGCGGTTCGCCGCACGCCCGCATCGACCGGGTGCTGCGCGAGGAGAAGGGCTATACCTACGGGATGCGCGGCAGTTTCCGACCGAGGTCCGACTTCGGGCAGTTCGTCGTCGCGGGCTCGGTGCGGGCGGACTCCACGCCCGATTCGTTACGGCTGCTGGGGGAGATCTTCGACGGCGTCGACGGCGGTCTGGACGTCGAGGAGCTGCGCGAGGGCGTCGATTTCCTGTCGATGACGGCTCCCGCCCGGTACGCCACTGCGGACGCGGTCGCCGACGAGGCAGCGTCGCTCCATTTCGTCGGCCTGGACACCTCGTTCATCACCGACTACCTCGCGGCCATGCGGTCGTTGACCCTCGAGGACGTGAACTCGGCCTGGCAGCAATGGAGTTCGCAGCCTCGGACGATCGTGCTCGTCGGTGATGCCGATAAGTACGCCGACCAAGTGGGTGCGCTCGGCATCGGCGATCTGACGGTCGTCTGACCTACGCCTCGGGTGCACCCGACGATCCCAAGCGGCGCAGCACCTCGTCGTGCAGCAGGCCGTTGCTGCTGACCGCGTTGCCGCTCCAGCAGCCGGGTTTCCCGTCGAGGCCGGTGAACCGGCCACCGGCCTCGGTGACTATCGGCACCAACGCCGCCATGTCGTAGGTGGCGAGTTCGGGCTCGGGCGCGATGTCGACGGCGCCCTCGGCGACGAGCACGTGCGACCAGAAGTCGCCGTACGCCCTGCTGCGCCAGACATCGTCCATCAGTTGCAGCATCGCTTCGCGCTTGCCGTAGGCGTCCCAGTCGCGCACGTTGGCGTACGACATCGAGGCGTCCTCGATCCGCGACACCTTGGACACGTGAATCTGCTTGGCGCCCTGCAGGTTTCGTCCGGTCCAGGCGCCGGTGCCCTTGCCCGCCCACCAGCGGCGCCCGAGTGCGGGGGCGGCGACGAGGCCGACCACCGGCTCGTCGTCCTCGACCAGGGCGATGAGGGTCGCCCAGACCGGCAGACCGCGGACGTAGTTCTTGGTGCCGTCGATCGGATCCACGACCCAGCGACGCGGACCCTCGCCGACCAGTCCTTGTTCCTCGCCTTCGACGGCGTCGCGCGGGCGGGCCCGTTTGAGCTGAGCGCGGATGATCTCCTCCGTCGCGATGTCGGCGTCGCTCACCGGTGTCAGGTCGGGTTTGTTGTTGACGATCAGGTCGTCGGCCCGGAACCGGCCCATCGTCGTCGGCTCGACCGCATCGGCGATCACGTGGGCGATACGGACATCATCGGAGTAACTCACGAGGACGACCGTAGCGACCCTGCTGTGGTGGCGCCGGGACCTGCGCGTCAGTCGTCCGCCTGGACGGTGCGGAGCGGGAGCTGTGGCGCACCGATGCCCAGCACGGTGTCCAACTGTTCGCACAACTGATCGGCGTCGACCAGACGCGTGCTGACCGGCGGCAACTCACGGATCACGGTGCGCAGACGTGTGGCCATCCCGGCAGCGTCCAGGTGCTCGGTCGGGTCGCGTAGCCAACAGGCCACGAGAGCGGTGAAGACGAGCTGATTGACGGTGATCTCGACCCGGGACCAGGACCCGAGCGTCACGGGGAGGTCCTCCTGGGCGATCTTCAGGATGCGCGCCGCCTGCAGTTGCTCGTAGGCGAGGTCGCGCCGCACCCGGAACCCCGTCTCGGATGCTTGATCGCCTGCCGCCAGCAGCTCCAACAGGTCAGCGGTCACTCGCAGCACCCGCCGGAACTGCCTGCGTACCAAAGCGATCGGCGCCCGTCGGTCGGTCGCCCACATCACCAGCAGGCTCACTCCGACGCCGATGAGTGTGTCGATGATGCGTTCGCCGACGACGTCACCCACCGCCTGCCCCTCGTTGCTTGTGGTGGTCACCAGCAGCGCCATCGGGGTCACGAAGAAGGCGGCGATCGCATAGTTGCGTACGGCGGTCCACTGGACCAGGAAGACCAGGACGAGGCAGATCGCGATCGCGGCCTCGAGCGGCGGGTGCAGCGCGTGGACGCCGATGAACACGACGATGCCGGCAAGTGTGCCGAGCATCCTGTGCAGTCCGCGGTGGGTGAGGGACAGGCGGTCGGTGCCCAGTGACATCACCAGAGCGGTCGTCATCACGGCCCAGAACGGATGGTGTAACTGCAGCCCGTACGAGACGGCACAGGTGAGCGCGATCGCCATGCCGATGCGGCGGGCGGCCAGCCACGGCAGCGACCGCGGAGAGAGTCCCCAGCGCAGCATGTACTCCACCGGCGGGGCACCCAGGTACCTGCGCTGAGCACCCGCCTCGACCTCGACGACCGCTCCCGGCAGCCACCGTTCGGCGACCTCGTCGATGACCTCGAAGTGCAGCTTGCGCAGCTCGATGAGCAACGAATGCCACTGTCGCCCACCAGGATTTCGTCCGGACGCTTCGGCGAGCGTCATGCTCGCGGCAAGCACCTCTGCGTAGGCGGCGTCCCGCAGTCGGGCCAGTTCGAGGGCGTCGTCCGAAGCTTTGTCCGTCGCCTCGGTGAGGTCTTCGACCGCCTCGGCAGCCTTCGCCACAGCGAGGGTTTCGGCGGACTCCTTGGCGCGCGGATGTAGCACCAACGTCGTGACGGACGCGACCAGGCAACTGAGTGCACAGACCGCCATCACCTGCCAGGCGCCCACCCCGATCGTCGGTAGGTAGGAGGCGATCGCGGGACCGATGATGAGGAACATCGGTCCCGGTGGGTCGGCCATCAGTGCGTTGTAGCCGAGCACCGCCGTCATGGCGATGGCGGTCATCGACAGCGTGAGCAGCACGGGGTTGTCGCCGATGAGCACCGCGATCGCGCAACCGATCAGGTAGGCGGCGTCCATCCAGAGCAGGATGTGGAGCCGAGCGCGCCACGGGCGGCGGATCGCGGTGTTGCCGACGAAGGACCCGGTGATCGACAGCAGCGCGAGTTCCTTGCCGAGCGTGGCCCAGACGACCAGTACGGTCACCGTCGTCATCGCGGTCGCGCGAAGGGCGACCTTCCACTGACCCGGCGCCGACTTGATCTCGGCGAGCGCCGACAGGTGGGAGCCGGCGGTGCTCAACCCGATCGCCACCGCAGCACCGTCACTCGTCCTCGGGGTTGCCCAGGCGCGAACGCAGCAAGCGGCGCAGCGACTCCAACCGGGCCGGCCCGGAATCGCCGGCGTGGCCGGCCGCGACCCAGGCGTCCAGCGCACAGTACTCGTTGTCGTGCGTGCACCCGCGTGGGCATTCCTCGGTGCCCGCCGCGAGTTCGGGGAAGTGGTCGATGAACGAAGCCGGATCGACGTGGGCCAGACCGAACGATCTGACGCCCGGGGTGTCGATCACCCAGCCGCCCTCGGGCAGCGGCAGTGCGATGGCCGAGGTCGAGGTGTGTCGGCCGCGTCCGGTGACGGCGTTGACGTGTCCGACGGCCCGGTCCGTCCCGGGCACGAGGGCATTGACCAAGGTCGATTTGCCGACTCCGGAGTGCCCCACCAGAACGGTCATCCGATCGTGGACCCGCTCGTGGACGGCGTCGAGCCCGGTGATGGTGCCGTCGTCCCTGACCTCGGTGACGACGTACGAAACATCTAGTCCCGCATAGGTTTTCATGAACTCGTCCGGGTGGGCGAGGTCGGCCTTGGTGAGCACGAGCAGCGGCTCCATGCCGGCGTCGTACGCGGCGACCAGGCATCGGTCGACCATCCGCGGACGCGGCTCCGGATCGGCCAGGGCGGTGACGATCGCCAGTTGGTCGGCGTTGGCTACCAGCACCCGCTCCACGGGATCGGTGTCGTCGGCGGTGCGGCGAAGGAACGTGTCACGCTCCTCGATCCGGACGATGCGGGCGAGGGAGCCCTCGGTGCCGGACGTGTCCCCGACGAGTCCCACGCGGTCGCCCGGAACGATCGGGCTGCGGTGTAGTTCGCGCGCTCGCATCGCGGTGACCGGGTGATCGTCGACCAGCACGGTCCAGCGTCCTCGGTCGACGGCGGTCACCATGCCGATGATCGCGTCCTTGTGCGCCGGGCGGTCCTTGGTGCGCGGACGGGTACCGCGCCGGTTCGGACGCACGCCGATGCGCGACTCGTCGTAGTCGTAGCGTCCGCCCACGGATCAGTCCCGGTGCCCGAGCATCTGATCCCAGAGCCGGGTGAAGGTGGGAAGCGTCTTGCCCACGGTCGCGACGTCCTCGACCACGACGCCGGGCACCCGCAGGCCCAGCACTGCGGCGGCCATCACCATGCGGTGATCGCCGTAGGTGTGGAAGACGCCCTCGTGCAGTGGCGCGGGATCGATGCGCAGGCCGTCGTCGGTCTCGGTGACCTTGCCGCCGAGACCGTTCAGTTCGGCGGTGAGCGCCGCCAGGCGATCGGTCTCGTGGCCGCGCAGATGTGCGATGCCGCGCAACTGGCTGGGGGAGTCGGCGAGCGCGGCGAGCGCCGCGACCACGGGGGTCAGTTCACCGACGTCGTGCAGGTCGAGATCGACGGCCGAGATCTGTCCGTCGCCGCTGACGGTGAGACCGTCGCGGTCCAAGCTCACGTCGGCGCCCATCGCGTCCAGGATGTCGCGGATCGCGTCGCCCGCCTGCGTCGTGAACTGCGGCCAGCCCGGCACGCGCACGGACCCTCCGGCGACCAGTGCCGCGGACAGGAACGGTGCCGCGTTGGAAAGGTCGGGCTCCACCTCGACCTCGACCGGGCAGATCTCGGACGGTTCGACCCGCCAGGTGTTCGCGTCCAGATCGTCGACCACCACACCGGAATCGCGCAGCACCTCGACGGTCATCGCGATGTGCGGCAACGACGGCAACGGTTTGCCGTCATGGACCACGGTGATGCCCTGCTCGAAGCGGGCACCGGCCAGCAGCAGCGCCGACACGAACTGCGATGAACCGGACGCGTCGATCAGCACCTTGCCACCGCGCACCGAGCCGTTTGCGACGACGGTGAAGGGGAGAGCCTCGGCGCCCTCGGTGCGCAGTTCGACCCCGAGGTCACGCAGCGCACCGAGAACCGGCGCCATCGGACGGTTACGCGCGTGCGGGTCGCCGTCGAAGGAGACCTCGCCGTCGGCGAGAGCCGCGACCGGCGGCAGGAAGCGCATCACGGTGCCGGCGAGACCGCAGTCGATACGGGCCGGCCCGCGCAGGGCAAGTGGTTCGATCAGCCAACTCGGTTCGTCGTCGACCTCCTCCTCGATCACCTGCGTGCCGAGGCTGCGCAGGGCGTCGATCATCAGAGTCGTGTCGCGCGAGACCAGCGGACGGGTGATCCGTGAGGCGTCGGTCGCAAGTGCCGCGAGCACTGCGTACCTGTTGGTCAGGCTCTTCGAACCGGGCACCAGCACGGTGGAGTCGAGCGGGCCAGGGGCGGTCGGTGCCGGCCAGTCGCCGGTGGGAGTCTGCGGATCCATCGGGTCCAACGGTAGTGCGAGAGCGCACGTGCGCGGCTCTAGGCTGGCCACATGTGTGGGCGATACGCAGCCAGCTTCAGCCCGGACGACATCGCCGACGAGTTCGATGTCGACGAGGACCGCACCGATGAGCACGCTCGATCGGTGTTGGTGAACCCACAGCAACCGCCGGCCGGTGCGCCCGACTGGAACATGGCTCCGACCAAGCAGTCGACCGTCGTGCTGACGCGTGTTCCGAAAGACGATCCCGACAACGGACCGGTCCGTCAGCTGCGCCTGCTGACGTGGGGTCTGGTGCCGTCGTGGTCCAGGGACACCAAGGTCGGTCTGCGAATGATCAACGCTCGATCCGAGACCTTGCTCGACAAGGGCGCATTCGCGAAGGCCGCGGTCGGTCGGCGGTGCCTGGTTCCGGCTGACGGTTGGTATGAGTGGCAGGTCAGTCAGACCGCGACCGACGCGAAGGGCAAGCCGCGCAAGCAGCCGTTCTTCATCCGTCGTGGCGACGGCGAGCACTGTGCGTTCGCGGGTGTCTATGAGTTCTGGCGCGACAAGAGCAAGGACGCGGACGACCCGGACGCGTGGCTCACGACGTTCTCGATCATCACCACCGCGGCCGAGGCCGGCCTCGACCGCATCCACGACCGTCAGCCGCTGGTGCTCGACCGCGAGGTGTGGCAGCACTGGCTCGACCCGGACACCAAGGACCCGGACGAGGTGCGCGCGCTGCTCGAATCGCCTCCGCCGGGCCGTTTCGAGGCGTGGCCGGTCTCGTCCGCAGTCGGTTCCGGACGTAACAACGGCGAGCAGTTGACCCTGCCGATCGGCCGGGACGAGCTTCGGGGAGTCACCGACCCGACCACCGGCGAGATCATCGGGGCATAGCGAATGTCGTTGCAGACCAGGCTGCAGATCAAGGAGATCGACACTCCTCAGGGAGTCGGCCGAGCGCACATCGAGCGCGCGACGGATGCTCGCGGCACGGTTGTGGTGAGCCACGGTGCCGGCGGCGGGATCGAAGCGCCCGACCTGGTTGCGCTCCGTACCCTCGTCGCCGACGGCTGGAACTACGTCCGTGTCGAGCAACCCTGGCGGGTTGCCGGACGCAAGCTGGCGACGCCGCCCAGAACACTGGACGTGGCCTGGGCGCCGATCATCGCGGCGCTCACCGCGGGTCGCGGCAAGCTCCCCGGTCCGTTGGTCGTGGGCGGCCGGTCCGCCGGTGCCCGGGTCGCCTGTCGCACCGCGGTCGAGGTGGGAGCGGACGCCGTGCTGGCCCTGTCGTTCCCGCTGAGCGGGGCCGGCAAGTCCGACCGGGGCCGCGCGTGCGAGGTGCGTGGCGTGCTGGACGCCGGGCTGCCGATCGCGGTGGTGCAGGGAGCAACCGACCCGTTCGGCCGTCCGGACGATTTCCACGACGAGTTCGGTGACGCGCTGCCGGTCTTCGCGTGCAAGGGGGCGCACGGCTTCAGCAAGCAGCCCGGCGATGTCGTGGCTGCGGTGCGGGACTGGCTCGGCACACTCGCCCGTTGAACCGCGCGTCTGGGTCGGGTGAGGCCGGAATGATCAGGCCCCGACGGGTGTTGGCCTGAGCGTGCGGGTGAGTGCTCGCACGGGAGGAGGAAACCGAGCGTGTTTGCCGCACCCTGCGCGCCCGACGACGTGGCGTACGACGCCACGCCCCAGCCGGCGCCCAACGGTCTCGGCCTACCGGCCAAGCCGAAGGAGACCGACCGTCAGCGGTCGGCGTTAAGCTGGACCACGATGACTCAGGATGGATCCTCCAGCACGGCGACCGTGCCAACCGACCTGCCGGACGACGTGGCCGACGGCGACGACGACGACCGCAGCCACGAGAAGACCGCTGTCTCCGGCGGCACCGTCGACGTGTCCGCGGAATCGCCGGCCGAGCGCCTGGCTCGCTTCGAACGCGACGCGATGCCTTACCTCGACCAGCTCTACAGCGCCGCACTGCGCACCACGCGCAACCCCTCCGACGCCGAGGACCTCGTCCAGGAGACCTTCGCGAAGGCGTACGCCGCGTTCCACCAGTACAAGCCGGGTACGAACCTCAAGGCGTGGCTGTACCGCATCTTGACCAACACCTACATCAACGACTACCGCAAGAAGCAGCGGCAGCCGTTGCAGTCCGACGCCGCCGAGATCGAGGACTACCAACTCGCACGTGCCGAGGCGCACACGTCCAAGGGCCTGAAGTCCGCCGAGGCCGAAGCGCTGGACCACCTGCCCGACTCCGATGTGAAGCGCGCGTTGCAGGACATCCCGGAGGACTTCCGGTTGGCCGTCTACTTCGCCGATGTCGAAGGCTTCTCCTACAAGGAGATCGCCGAGATCATGGAAACCCCGATCGGCACGGTGATGTCGCGCCTGCACCGCGGACGCCGGATGCTGCGGGAGAAGCTCACCGACTACGCGCGTGAGCGCGGATTCATCAAGGGTGACGACGCATGATGTTCAACGGGGCCCACGGGTGCGACAGTTACCTGCAGCACTTGGGCGAGTACCTCGACGGTGAACTCACCGACGCGGAGTGCGCCGCGCTCAAGGAGCACCTGGCCGACTGCCCGCCGTGCCTGGACGAGTACCAGCGCGACGCGATCATGAAGGCGCTCGTGCGTCGCTCCTGCCAGTGCGAATCGGCGCCCGTCGCCCTGCGCACGCAGATCATGCAGCGGATCAGCACCCAAGTCACGACGGTGGAGATCCACCGCATCGACTGAAGCGGTCCGTCCGGCTTGCTTCGCCGTCAGCGGGTGGTGGTGCCGGCGTGGGTCAGCAGGTCAACGACGTCCGGGTCGTACTCGTAGCCCATGCCCAGCGAGATCCGCTCGATGGCCTCGGCCCGCGCTTCGGGACGTCCCTGGGTGAGGTCGTCGTAGGCGTTGCACACCTTCAGGATGCGGCACTCGACCGGGACGTCCTCGCCGAACTCGCGCACATTGCGGTACGGCGTGGTCTGCTGCTCGATGATCTCGGCGACCCGTTCCATCCCGCCGAGGGTCCGGACGACTCGGGCTCCTGCGATTGCGATCGCGGCCTGGTCGGACGGTGCGGCTTCGCTGGTGGCGCCGCCCGGGATCGGGTCGGTCAATCCGAGTTGGCCCACGTCATGCATCAGCGCCGCCGTCTCCAGGTCGCGTAGCTCCCGGTCACTCAGCATCAACTGCAGGCCGACCTCGCGCGCCAGGTCACGAACCCGACGCCCGTGGCCGGTGGTGGTGTACCCCGTGCCGTCGGTGAGCCGTCCCAGCGCGGCGATGGTGTCGTGGCGCACCCGGACGATCGCCGCCTGCCGGCGAAGAGCGGTTCGCATCAGCAACAGGGGTGAGGCCATGACCGGCACCGACCACAGATCGAGCGGGCCGAACCCCAGCGCGATCGCGACCGCGATGCCCAGTACCGCGAGCCAGACCGGACCGATCTCGCGGGCGAGTTGTTCGCCCTGGGTGCGAAGGCGTCCCGGTGCGGCAGTGCGCAGCACGAGAAGCCCGAGGTCGACGGCGATCGCCACCAGGCCGCAAAGGGTCATCGCCAGCGCCGTACGCCACGGATCGTCGAGCCATCCTTGAGCAGCCGAAGCCGGCGATTCGCCGTCGATGATCGGCATGTTGCGGAACAGCAGGGCGGCTGCCGTTGCGCCGATCAGGCGGCTGCCGAGCATCGCCAACGAGGTGCGGCCCTGACCCGTCAACGAGGACAAGCCCACCCCGACCATCGTTCCGACCGCGAGGGCGACGACCACCAGAGCGGTGCCGGTCAGGGCGTTCTGAGCGGTCGACAACGGAGTCAGCACCATCGCCAGTCCGATGGACGGCGCCAGTGGCGATGCGTCCGTGCCGCTGGGCAGTCGAAGATGCAGCGGGACGACCAGGGCGAGCGCGATGGTCATCACGCCCAGACGCCAACCCGCGTCGGCAAGTGCCTGTGCCGGATTGAGGGCGAGCGTGGCAGCCGCGACGAGCAGCACGACCGCGCTCAGCACAACGATCGCGCGATCGACCAGCGGCTGACGAGTCCTCATCCCACGGCACCTTCGTGGACCCCCAACGGGGACGGCGAGGCGAGTTTCTGGATGATCTGCTCAGGCAGGGTTCCGCCGGCTGCAGCGGACATGCCGTGACGGGCGGCCGGGTCGAGTTCGTCGCGTCGGGCAACGGCCTCGATGCACTCGCAGATCAGCGTGGAATCGACGCCTGCGTCGCGGCCGAGCTCCATGAGCCGGTGCTCGAGCATCGACGCCAGGGCATCGGCCGTGGCCAGCACCCCTGTCACCGACGTGTTGCCCGGCGCACCCAGTGGGTCGGACTGGGTGGCGATGACCTTCCGGACGTTGCTCAGGAAGTCGACGCCGTCGAGCAGGCCTGCTCCGCGACGGGCGGACTCACGGTCGACGGTGATGATGTCCGGGCGATCGGGGTCGATGGTGCCCAGGTGGTGCAGGCGTGCTGCATGGCGGACGTCCTGGACGTCGGCGTCGGACAAACCGCGCACATTGCCGATCTCCTCCGCGACCACCATCACGAGCTCGCCGTGGCGGCGAGACCCCGGACGGTGGAGTTCGAGGGCGGAAACCAACGCCTCGACGGCGTGGTCGACGTTGGATGCCTCGGCGGCGAGGGAGGAGTAGGCCCATTGCGCCAGCAGCAGCGGAGGTGCCATGACCAGGACCGTGAACGGCCCGATGCGAGCACCGACCCACAGCACCACGATCAGGTAGGAGATGAGGCCGCCGATCAGGAACAGCAGCGAGCTGCTGCGTCCGAAGTCGCGCAGCGACACGTTGTACGGCACCCCGACGGTGATGTGGATGACCGCGCTCAGCAGCAGGGCGTTGACCAGCAGCATGACCAGGGTGGCCACGAACATCGGGAACCAAAGCGTCGAGATGTGCCCGCTGATCCATGGCCGCCGACCGGTCCCGGCATCGGTCATGACACTGAACACGACGCCGCCGGCCATGCCGACCCAGCCGGTCATCACTGCGTTGAACGCCCGGACGCGGGATGACCATGTGCTAAGGAAGAGGCTGGCGGCGATGATTCCCAGGGCGGCCGCACCGACCGGTCCGCAGAGCACAGCAGCAACACCCATCAGGGTCGACGTCAGTGACATTGAAGCGAACCGCTGGGCGAAGGCGGAGAACGACTCGGCGACCCATGCGACGCAGACGAGCAGGACGAGAGTGACCGAGTCCTGAACGCCGTCGCCCATGAGCGTGCACGCGATGATCGCGCCGATCAGTGCAACGCCGAGCACCGTCGTGAGTGGGGTGGCGCTGCCTAGAGCTGCTCGTCGCGGATCTGTCAGGGAAGCCGGTACGGCGCCGCTGGGGGGCGGCGCCGTAGTGGTGTTCATGTTTCCGATCAGAGGATCAGTTGCCGCCCGGCGGACGCCATCCGACGATCGGGGTGGGGGACGTCGTCTGCCCGCCGGACAGCATGGCGGCAAGCAGTTGGAGTGAGGCGTTCATAGATGGTCCACCTGAGTGCTGTAGTCATGCGCTCGGTCGAGCGCAGTCCTTGATTATGCCATGTGTCACACATCCTTGAACAGATGTTCGGACTGGGTGACCTGCAGTGAACGCCAGGTGATTTCTGCCTCCGGGTGCCGGTGTGGGAGACTGACGGAGTTTGCCGGGCCCGCCCGGCCATTGGACGACATTCAGGAGCAGA
This sequence comes from Yimella sp. RIT 621, assembly GCF_004146205.1. NCBI lineage: Bacteria > Bacillati > Actinomycetota > Actinomycetes > Micrococcales > Dermacoccaceae > Yimella > Yimella sp. RIT 621. Next base: position 4,134 of record NZ_SEIP01000019.1, on the reverse strand, counting down.
CCATGAGCAAGCGCGGTCGTAAGCGTCGTGCGCGCAAGGGCAAGGGTGCCAACCACGGCAAGCGTCCCAACGCCTGAGCGAATCGCACAGACATGACGAAGGAGCGGTGCATCTGCACCGCTGCTTCGCCGTTCCTGCCGGTCGCACGTCAGGTCGTGCGTGGGGCGTGCTTGCCGGACGACCCGACCTCGTCGTGGGAGTGGTCCTCGAACGGGTCCGGGTCGTACGCCTGGACGCGCGGGTCGTCCTCGTCGGATCCTGAACATGACGAAGGGGCACGACCGCGACGGTCGTGCCCCTTCGAACCGGGAGCGGTGCTCAGGCCTTCTTGGTCTCCCAGAAGATGCGATCGATCTCGGCGATCTTGGCGAGGAGGTCGTCGGCGACCTTCTCGTCGAGCTCACCCTTGGTGCCGCTGGCGCCGGCGAGCTTGGTGGCCTCGTTGACGAGGGTGTGCAGCTCGGGGTACTTCTCGAAGTGCGGCGGCTTGAAGTAGTCGGTCCACAGCACCCAGAGGTGGTGCTTGACCAGCTCGGAGCGTTGTTCCTTGATCAGGATCGCGCGGGTGCGGAAGTCCGGGTCGTCGTTGTCGGCGACCTTCTTGATGATGGCCTTGATCGACTCGGCCTCGATGCGGGCCTGAGCGGGGTCATAGACGCCACAGGGCAGGTCGCAGTGGGCGCTGACCTCGACGGTGGGGGCGATGAAACGGCGGAACATGGGAGTCCTTCCCGTGGGTTTTCGCTGGGCGTGGCCCACTCGGCAGCAGCCGAGCAAGCCCTGTCGAGATCGAACTTACTCCGCCCGGCGACCGAGTGGGCGGCGGGGCAACGGTCGTCCGCCGATCACCGCGGCGACCATCCCGCAGGACGGGATGGCACCGACCGTTCTGGAGTCTGTGCCCTCGGCAGGGTTGTCGCTCTCGACCCACCATCCGTCCGGTGTCTCGCCGCGGACCCGCTTGACGGCCAGCGGACGCGGACCGGCCGGTGACGGTGGTAACTGCACCAGGTGGACGCGTCCGGGACGGGGACGGGCGCCGTACAGCACCAGTAGCCGGTCGCCGTCCTGATAGGCGGGCAACATGGACCGGCCTCGCACGATGGCGAGGCCGATCTTGAAGCGGGACAACGACATTCGCGTGCCGCTCAGCGCTTGGTGAGGTTTGGTGCGTCGGGCTCCGGTGTCGGCGATTCGTCCTGCTCGGCAAGGATGCGACGCAGAAAAGTGCGGGTGCGTTCGTGCTGTGGGCGGGCGATGATCTCGCGTGGCTCTCCTTGCTCGACCACCACGCCGGCGTCCATGAAGACGACACGGTCGGCGACGTCACGGGCGAAGGCGATCTCGTGGGTCACCACGATCATCGTCATCCCGCCTTGCGCCAGCTCGCGCATCACGTCGAGCACCTCGCCGACAAGTTCGGGGTCGAGCGCAGAGGTCGGCTCGTCGAACAGCATCAACTTGGGGTGCATCGCGAGAGCGCGGGCGATCGCGACCCGCTGCTGCTGGCCACCCGACAACTGCGCGGGGTAGTGGCCGCAGCGGTCGCCAAGACCCACCCGCTCGAGCAATGTGCGTGCCTCGTCGCGTGCCTGCTTCTTGCCGACACCCTTGACGTGCACCGGCGCCTCGGCGACGTTTTCCAGCGCCGTCATGTGTGGGAACAGGTTGAATCGCTGGAAGACCATCCCGATCTCGCGACGCTGGTCGGCGATCTTCCTGTCGGGTAGGTGGTGCAGCGTGCCACCGCGATCCTCGTACCCCATGAGGTCGCCGTCCACCCAGATGCGTCCACCGTTGATGGACTCCAATTGGTTGATGCAGCGCAGGAACGTGGTCTTGCCCGAACCCGACGGACCGAGCAGGCAAACCACCTCGCCCTCGCGGACGTCGAGGTCGATGCCCTTGAGCACCTTGTTGTCGCCGAAGCGTTTGGTCACGTTGACCGCGTGGACGAGCGGCTGCGCGTGGGTGCCGGTGGTCATGCGGATCCCTTGCCGATCATCGTGAGTTTTCGTGAGCTGTTCGTCTGGGTGCCGTAGCCGCGTCCGAAGCGTCGCTCCAGGAAGTACTGGCCGACCATCAGGATGGAGCAGATGATCAGGTACCACAGGAATCCGGCGACATAGGCGGGCATGATTCGGCCGGTGTTGTTGGCCACCTGGGTGACTTGGAACCAGAGCTCGTTGGACACCGGCACTGCCACGAGCAGTGAGGTGTCCTTGACCATCGCGATCGTCTCGTTACCGGTCGGCGGGACGATCACGCGCATCGCCTGCGGGAGCACGACGCGACGCATGGTCTTGCCGTTGCTCATGCCGAGTGCCTGAGCGGCCTCGGATTGCCCCTTGTCGACCGACAGGATGCCGGCCCGCGCGATCTCGGCCATATAGGCGGCTTCTGACAGGCCGAGCCCGAGAATGCCGACTGCGATTCCGTTGGACAACGCGTTGACGTCGATCGAGCCGAACACCAGCGGGGTGTCGATTCCGAAGATCTGCTGCGCGAACGGAATGCCGACGTCGAGCTTGGGGTAGAGGAATCCGGCGCCCACCCCGAGCATCACCAGCAGGACGAGGCGGGGGATGGCGCGGAAGAACCAGGTGTAGGCGAAGGCGACGCCGCGAAGGACGGGGTTGCCCGACAGTCGCATGACCGCCAGCAGGATGCCCAGAGTGACGCCGAGAACCATCGCGCCGATCGTGCAGACGATCGTGCCCTGTACCAGGCCACGCAGGACGGGGCTGAAGTTCATCACGTTCGGGACGAACTCAAGATTCCACCGGTCGTTGGTGAGCAACGAGCTCACGAACATCGCGACCAGAATCAAGATGACCGCGACGGCGACGAAGCGCCACGGGTGCCGGACCGGCCGGGCGTTGATCTCGCCCGGCCGGTCGTCGTTGTGTGTCTGAGTGGTCATCAGACCGAGGGATTGACCGCGAAGTCGTCGATAGCGCCGCCGTCGACCTTCCACTTCTTGAGGATCTGGTCGTAGGTGCCGTCCTTCTTGATGGCCTTCAAGCCTTCGACAAGCACGTTGCCGAACTCGTTCTGGTCCTTCTTGACCACGTAGCCGTAGGGGGCGGTGTCGTAGTTCTCACCGAGCAGTTCGAGCTTGTCGCCACTCTTGTTGACGGCGTCGACCGAGACCGGGAGGTCTGCCACCATCGCGTCGGCCTTGCCTGCGGACAGGTTCAGCGTTGCCTTGCTCTGGTCCTGTTCGATGAGCAGCTTGATCTCGCCCTTGCCGCCAGTGGTGCACTTCTTACTACGGGCCTGCATGTCGGCGACCTGGACGGTGCCCTTCTGTACGGTGAACGTCTTTCCGCAGGCGTCGTCGAGCGAAATTTTCTTCGGGTTGCCCTTCGGCACGACCCACTGGCTGCCGGCCTTGAGGTAGCTCACCATCGTGACCTGCTGCATGCGCTCCTTGTTGATGGTGAACGAGGAGACGCTCATGTCGTACTTGCCGGATCCGACACCGAGGATGAGCGAGTCGAAGCCGCCGTTGACGTACTTCGCCTTGAGTCCCAGCTTGCCGAGTACCGCGTCGAGCAATTCGATGTCCATTCCGACGATCGTCTTGCCGTCGGTGTCGAAGTACTCATTGGGCGGGTAGGACGCGTCGGTACCGATAGTCAGCGTGCCCTTGCTCTTCAGGGCAGCCGGCACCTTGTCGGCGAGCGAGGTGTCCTTGGCGACGCTCTTCACCGACTCTTTTGCGCTGCTGGTGCCCTCCTCGAGGCTGTCCGAACCGCAGGCGGTGAGACCGAAGGTGAGAGCGACCGCTGTGACCAGAGCGATACGTGAACGCGAGTGGACCAGTGCCATGGTGGAACTCCTTGCAGATCGACGACCCGAGCGGGCCCGAATGTGCGCACATCTTCGCACCGTTGCCGCGCAGTCGCTTCGGATTCGCCGAAAGTGTGACGCCGCTGTGACCGCCTGTTCGTCCGGTCGCCGACCGGACGGTGCCGCTGGCGCAGCGGCGAGGACTCACCGACTGAGCCGTCGAACTCGTGCGCGATTGTCCGCCGTGTCGCAGCGACCGTTGTTCAGCGCAGCGAGTTGCGGTAGTTGAGGCAGTCTTCGTAGGTGGGCAGCAGGCCTTGTGCTTCGGCGTCGGCGAGG
>NZ_SEIP01000018.1:0-49846 GCF_004146205.1 Yimella sp. RIT 621 | reverse complement strand
CGTTCGGTGAGGACCTGGAAGAGGAGTTCTGCTCCGCGGCGGTCGAGCTGCATGTAGCCGAGTTCGTCGATGCAGAGCAAGTCAACGCGTCCGTATCGGGCGATGGTCTTGGAGAGGGTCTTCTCGTCGGCGGCCTCGACGAGCTCGTTGGCGAGCTTGGTGGCCAGGGTGTACTTGACCCGGTAGCCGGCCATGGCGACCTCGGTGCCCAGAGCGATGAGCAGGTGGGACTTGCCGGTGCCGGAGTCGCCGATGAGGCAGAGGGGCTGGCCCTTCTTGACCCAGTCGCACTTGGCCAGGGTGTGAATGGTGGCGGGGTCGATGTTGGGGTTGGCGTCGAAGTCGAAGGCTCGCAGCGACTTCTCTCGGGGGAACTTCGCGGCTTTGATCCGTCGTTCTGAGCGGCGTCGTGCTCGGTCGTCGCACTCGGCGAGGAGGAGCTCGGCGAGGAGGAGCTCGGCGAGGAACCCTCGGTAGGACATCTGCTCGGCGGCGGCCCGGTCGGCACCGTCGGCGAAGCCTTGGCGGATGGTCGGCAGCCGCAGCATGCGGCACGCCTGGTCGATGGATGAGTCGGCGGCTTCTTCGGTCATTCCTCGGCGGCGGGTCATGCGGGGCTCCTTCATTCCTGGACGCGTGAGGGGCGGTGTAGCAACTGGTCGTACTGGTCGACGGTCGGCAGCGGTCGGGTATCGACGGGCAAGGGCTTGCGCAGTCGTCGCTCGGTGAGCGACGCGATCCCGGTGGTGTCGCTTCGAGTCGAGTCCGCGGTGTCGAATGCGCCGCCGTTGTCGTGGGTGCTGTCTTCGGCCTTGCGGGCTTCCAGGGCGACGACGTCTGCAGTGTGGCCTCCCGCTCGCAGAGCGGCGGCGAGTCCCGCGACGACATGTTCGTGCGCGAGGTGTCGGTGCAGCAGCAGAACCTCGATTAGGGCGCGGGTGCCGTCGGCGTCGCCGTGGGTCTTGCATGCTGCGGCCCACCATTCGTCGTGGATCGGGGTGAATCGGCCTGCCTTCCGGGCTTGCTCAAGGGCGGTGGCTCCGGGGAGGGCTCTGGGCTTGCGGAAGAGGACCTCGAGGTAGTGGTCCAGGTCGAGCTGGACGCCACTCTTGGTCATCAGCCGCTCGTGGCGCGCCACCACTGTCTGGCCGTCGTAGACGACCAGCTCGCTAGCATGCAGCAGGACTCTGACCTGGCGGCCGACGTAGCGGGCGGGCACGGAGTACTTGTTCATCCGGACGCTGACCTGAGCGAACCTGTCTACCCGAGGGGTGAACCAGCGGCCGGTCTCGAACTCCTCAACCGGCAGGAAAGCCAGGAGTGGCTGCTCGGCTGCGAAGTGCTCTCCGATGGTGTGCGCACGCGACGAGATCCGGCGATCGTCGGCTGAGCGGTCCCATGCGTCGACCATCGCGTTGAGCTCCTCGATGGAGTCGACTTCGGGGATGGGGACGAGGTGGTTCCGCCGGAACCAGCCGATGTCGCCCTCGACGCCGCCCTTCTCAGCACCCGTGCGATCCGGTGGGCGATCAGCCAGCTCCGCCGCGAGGGAGCGACGGTCCAGGGCCTTGCCCGCCAGCTCGGCACCACCTGGAACACGCTCTGGTCTTAGGTCCAGCCCGTCCTGGCCCGGGCCGCGGACGATCCATCCAGGTTCGAGGGCGTTCAGGTCCTGGGCGTGGACGAGCACGTCTGGCACCACCGCGATCCGCGCCGGCGCGGTCCGAAGGAACTCACCGGGATGGTCGACCTGACCCGCGGACCTCACCCGACAGCGCGGCTGCTGGACCTCGTCCCTGGCCGGTCAGGGACGGTCTATCGCGATTGGCTGGATGAACGGGGCGAAGGGTTTCGCCAGCGGGTCGAGATCGCGACGTTGGATCCGTTCCACAAGAACGCGATCGATGACCAGCTCGAGGACGCCACCTGCGTGCTGGACGCCTTCCACATCGTCAAGCTCGGCGGGGCTGCGGTCGATGACGTCCGCCGCCGGATCCAGCAAGAGACCCTCGGCCATCGAGGCCGCAAGGGCGAGCCTCTCTACGGGATCCGCCATGTTCTCCGCGCCGGACGAGAACGCCTCACGCCGCGCCAGCAGAACCGGCTGGCCAGCGCATTCGCGGCCCATCCCGATCACATCGCGGTCGAGGTCGCCTACCAGTGCGCCCAGGACCTCCGAGACGTTTTCCACCAGCCCACGCCCGCCCAGGGCCGACGCCTCGCCGAGCAGCTCATCGCGAGGCTGCCGTCCTGCCCGATCCCCGAGATCGCCAGGCTCGGGAAGACCCTACGCCGCTGGCGGACAGCATTCTTGGCCTACTTCGATACCGACGGCGCGAGCAACGACGGGACAGAGGCCATCAACGGGATCATCGAACTCGGTCGCCGCATCGCTCGCGGCTTCCGCAACTTCGAGCACTACCGCCTCCGAATGCTCCTCATCACCGGAGGACTCGACGCCTCACCCCACACTCAACTCTGAAGAGCCCGATTGCCACCTAGATTCGTGCCCTGAGCAAGCGCCCCCGATGGCGACTAGGGCGATAGTGGGCGCACTCGAAATCGCCTGCTGCCGCGTTTGATCGGACCCTTCTTGCGCGGCGTGGATTCGCGCCGAGCGTGATGTCAAGGGGAACGAGTCAGCTGAAGAATGCCGTTGATGACGAGACGGTTCCCCGCCGTCAATCCGAATGAGGACACTGACGCCTGGTGTTGTGAGAAGTTCTTGTGGTGGTGGTTCGTGGCTCCTAAACGCCGTCGAACCAGCGGACGGCCATGATTGCGAGCTGAGTGCGGTTTTCTCGATCGAACTTTCGCATGAGCCTGGACACGTACTGTTTGACGGTGGCCTCGCTGAGGTAGAGGCTGCGACCGATGGCGGCGTTGGTTGCTCCGGTCGCCACGAGCCGGAGGATTTCGCGTTCGCGGTCCGGGAGTTCTGGCATGGGCGCGACTGCTCGGTTCGTTGGCGAGAGCTCGGCGTCAGCGCTGTTCGTGGCGGGGTGCAGTTCGATGCGGGCGATGCTGTGCTCGCCTGAGCCTGTGTCGGTGAGTGCCCGTCTGGCGAGGTCACGCAGGTCGGCCGCGGTACGACGTGCCGGCTCGTCCTCGGTCGAGGTGACCAGTTCGTCGCTGCGGAGGGCGACGATGGCGAGCGCGCGCCTGGTTGCGCCGAGGCTGCCGGGTGCCGGTGCCGGTTGATCCTTGGGGTCGCCGGCTGTGATGGCGAGTTCGGAGCGGTGGACGCGATCATTGCGGGCGTCGCCGAGGTGGAGCATCAAGGCGATGATGACCCCGATGAGGAAGGGCACGCTGGCGGCCAAGACGGCGCTCGTCAGCGGTACTGCCGCCTGGATGCTGACTATGACGAGGCTGACCGAACTGAGCACGAGAGCGGCTGTGCCGGCCCAGATCGCGATCCAGTCGGCCGCTCGACGGTAGAGGTTCAACGCCGCCATCGCTGTACCCAGGCTGGTCCAGGGGATCGCGCCGCTGTAGGCTAATTCGGACAGCCGTGAGTCCAGGATTACCGAGCCCAGCGAGACGGCCGCGACGGCGAAGGCTCACAGTACGGGCTGGCGTGGAGAGAGCAGCCCTAGCGCGGTCACCGCGAGCTGAGCAAGTGTCATCGCCATGATGGCGGGCCATGCGGAGGGGATCGCTGCGACGCCGATGCTGGCACCGAGCAGGCTGAACGCGGCCAAGCCGAGCAGCGGCCAGGCCTGTTCGCGTTCGAGTCGTGCGCTCACGGTGACCTCCCTCCACGTCCATGATCTCGCTCCTGGATCGGTCACCGCAAAGCAGCCGCGGCGAGGTCTTCGCGTACTGCCTTGACCATCTTCCGGTAGCTGGAGGCGAGCTGGATATAAAACCATCCGCCGCCGGCCGCGCTGTAGGCGGCACCGATGGATTCCAGCGTCAACGTCAGCTTGTGCTTCTTGGCGTTGATGGTGATGCTCACCCTGACCCGTTGGGAGACCGGAAGCGCTGCGGTACGGACTGGTTTGCCACCCTCGCTCGCCACGGCGTTCTCGGCGTCAGTTTGCTCCCACAGGTAGTCGCGGGACTGAAACGTCTCTCGGACTGTCCTCATGACCTGCTCGACGGTGGCGTCGGGTCTGAAGTCGATTCTTGCCATGGTGGTGCTCCTTCGTTTCGATGGTGCGGGTCAGCGGATGTCCATGCGGGGCAGCCGCAGGACTGCGGCTGTCAGCAGGATGGCGAGCCACGCGATCACGGCCGTGGCGGCCAGCGGCAGCGGGAGATACCCGTATGACTCGGGGGCGGCCACGCCGGCGAGGCTCTCCACCGCCGCTCCTGGCAGCCATCGCGGGATGTGCTCGGAGTACCACTCGCCCAGAAACGTCGCCATGCTTACCGGCACGAGCGAGATCAGGCCGGTGGTCACCACGGCTGCCACCGCTGATCGGGTCAGGACCGCGAATGCGGCGCCGATCAGTCCTTGCACCGCCATCGATGCGCCGACCAGTACCACGACGGCGCGGATGAGGCCGGGGTCGGTGAGGTCAAGCAGCTCATATCCCTGCAGTGCGAGCATGCCCTGCGTTGCGGCGGTGGTCGTCACCGAGGCAATCAGCCCCACGACCAAGCCCCCGGTGCCGATGATTACAAGCTTGGCCGCCAGCACTCTTGTCCGGCGTGCGGTGGCGACGAAGGTGGACTGGCCGATCCCGTGGAACTCGATGGCGACGAAGTTCGCCGCCAGGTAGACGAAGGCCCAGGTCGTCAACCCAGAGCTGTAGAAGATGACGGCGTAGTCGCTCACCGACTGAGCATCGGCAAGGGTCGAGCTGTCCCCGATGAGCGTCATGAACACCCGACGCCAACGCTGACCGCCAGGATCAAGACGATACCGATCGGATGCAGACGCAGCGCAAGCAGCTTGCGCCGCTCCGCGGACAGAACGTCCATGAATCCCGGTACGGGAGTAGTGGGCGCAGACGCAACCGTGGTCATGCGTGATTCCCTTCGTCCGAACCTGCGCGGTACTCAACAGCGCCAGCCGTCAGGCGCAGGTAGGCGTCCTCGAGGCTTGTGCCGTCCTCCAGGTCGCTGATGTCGAACTGGTCAAGCAGCCTCCCGGCGCCGATCACCACCACGCGGTCGGCGGTCTGCTGCATCTCGGCCATCAAGTGGCTGGAGACCAGCACACACCTGCCCTCCGCCGCGAGGTCGCGCATCAGATGGCGCACCCAGCGCACCCCATCCGGATCGAGTCCATTGACGGGCTCGTCGAGGATGACCGTTCCGGGGTCACCCAGCAGCGCGGCGGCGATGCCCAGGCGTTGCCGCATCCCCATAGCCATCGCGCCGATCCGCCGTGACATGACCGAGCCCAAGCCGACCTTCTCAAGGAGATGATCGGCGCGCGCCAAAGGGATACGACCGGCGGCGGCAAGCCAGCGCAGATGCGCCCGGGCCGTCATGCCATCGGGGGCGCCCTTCGAGTCGAGCATGACACCGACCACCCGCTGCGGCGCAGGATGGTCGCGCAGGTGTCGCCGATCGACCGTGGCCTCTCCGAAGGTGGGCTGGTCCAGACCGACGACCATCCGCATAGTCGTTGTCTTACCCGATCCGTTCGGACCCACGAAACCCGTCACCTGTCCGTCAGGAGCGGTGATGGAGAGATCATCGACGGCCGTGACTGCTCGGACCCGTTTAGTCAGCTGCTGTGTTTCGATCATGACTCCACAGCACCAGGCAGCGCCGAATGCGACTAGCGTCTTCCGTTGGTGCCACCTGTCACGAACGTCTGTCACCCGTCATCACGAAGGTCTGTCACCTTCGTGACACGCCTTTGACCAGCGTGAACGCAGTGGCCCAGAACCGGTCTACCCACGTAGCCCTCGGCCGCTACGTCGAAACCAGGGATCGGCACATGCGTCGCAGTCCACCGGTTCGGTGCTCTCCCTCGCAGTACGCCCGAGCGACCTGCTGTTCATCTTGGTGCGTAATCCTGGCGCGATGGGTCGCTACCGGATGATTGCTCAAGCCGCTGCGGTCGTGGCCGCCGTGCTCGCACTGGTGGCGGCAATATCGAGTGCCGCCGCGTTGCCATCCGCCTCCGTGGAGGTTCTCGTCGCCGAGCTGTGGCGCACGGTCGGGCTTATGACGTGGGCCGCACTCTTTGCCCTCCTTGCAGTCCGTCCCGGACTGCTGGCCGTCTGGGTCATCGCGCTGAGCAGCAAGCTGGCGCTGGTGATCGGCGGTCTCCTCATCGGATACGCAGTGCCGGGGGCGAGCGATCTCGTGCTGTGGGACGGCGTCCTCAGCGTCGTGCTCGCCGTCGGGGCCGCGGCGGCTGCCCGAATGCGGGCGCTCGAGCGCGCCGATGGATAGGAATGGGCTCCCTTGCCCGTGAGCTTTCGCCGCTGCTCAACCTCGATGCCACCGCCCGGGCGCGGTGCGACGGGTGGGTCGGTGGCCGGTTGGGGCGTCCGCGACAGGCTGGGGGCGACTCCCTTGGCGGTGAGCTCGTCGGCGATGTCCCAGTCGTCGGGTAGAGACCGGGTCAGGCGGTCGAGTTTGCTGACCATGAGCGTGTCACCGCGGCGGACGGCGGCCATCGCCCCTCCGAGCCCTGGTCGGGCTCGGCTGGTGCCAGTGAGACCGTGGTCGACGTAGATGTGTTCTGCCTGGATACCGAGGGAGAGGAGCCCGTCGTGTTGAGCGGTGAGGTCCTTCTCGGCGGTGGAGGCCCGGGCCAGGACACCGAACGGCTCGTGCACACCCCCTGGTGCGCTGAGCGATCGAGTGTCCGTGGTGTGTGGAGGCTCGCCGCGCGGAGGAGCACGATGCGGGCTACCATCAGCGCTCGTCAGCCTTCGAGGTAGGCGTCGGCATATGCGGCGCTCGGCGCGATGGGTTGGATGACGTCCAAGAGGACTCCGTCGGGGGCGGCGACGATGAAGTGTCGCTGTCCGAAGTCCTCATCGCGGAGGGTGAGGAGGGGCTCCAGACCGGCCTTGCCGGTGAGCCGGTCGTGGACGGCGTCGACGTCATCCACTTCAAGGTTGAGGATTACCCCCTGCGGGAGAGCGCGGTAGTCGGCGGGGATGGTCTCGTGCTGGTAGGCGAGGACGGCAAGCTCGAAGGTTCCGAGGCGCAGGCTGACGTACCAGTCGGATTCGTAGGTGACCTCGAAGCCGAGGGCGTCGCGGTAGAAGGCGGTCGCAGCGGCGACGTCGTGCGAGGTGACGACGGGGTAGAAGCTGGTGACGGACATGACGTTCTCCTTTACGTACACTGAGGATGTAAGGGAAGAGTACATGCACAACGTACGTAAAGGAAGAGTTCATGCCGCGTGCCTCCGCTGCGGATGCTGCTTTGACCGCCGAGCAAGTCCTGGATGCCGCGACCGCGCTGTTCGCAGCCGGCGGCTTCGCCAGTGTCTCGCTCGATGACGTCGCCCGGGCCGCGGGGGTGACCCGGGGCGCGGTCTATCACCACTACCGCAGCAAGCCGGGACTGTTCCGTGCGGTCGCCGCGAGACTCCAGACGCAGGTTGCCGCGGCGGTGGTGGCAACTGCCGACCGCGAGGCGGGCGCGGTGGAGCAGCTGCGGTCCGGCTCGCACGCGTTCCTCGATGCGATCACCGCGGCTCCGGCCGTGCGGATCCTCCTGATCGACGCGCCGTCTGTGATCGGATGGGAGGAGTGGCGGCGCCTCGACGCCGAGAACTCCGGGGCACAGCTGCGGGAGGCGCTTCGGGACGCAGGCGCCCCCGCCGAGCTCATCGAGGCGATGGCGGCGCAGCTGTCCGGAGCGATGAACGACGCCGCACTGTGGATCGCGCAGCACGACACCCCCGCAACCGCGCGAGAGCAAGCACACGCCGCGCTCGACCGGCTCATCGCCGCCGCGATGGCGTGACCGTCCCAGGACCGCTGTGATCCTTCCGGCGGGAGCGCTCATGTCCAATGTCTCGAACACCGTGCGCTTGGGGTACTCAATCCGTAGACCTCGCGCCTGGATCGCGATGTCCGCACTCGGCGTCGGTTCCGTCCGTCCTAACGTCATGTCGTGCCTCGGTCAGTTCATGGGCTTGAGGCGAACCGACGACCAGTTGTCGGAGAGCGAGATGTTGCCGTTGAGGGTCCAGCCGGACTCCTCGGCGCGCTTCCAGATGCTGTCGCGGTTGATGTCGGCCTTGTTGCCTTTGGGGTAGCCGATCCAGACGGCCTTCGGCGACGAGAGCAGCGGAAACACGCTGTTCAGCAGCGTGTCGAGTTCGTCGCGATCATGGGCGAACATCACCACGACGTCGGTGGTGTCGCGGTCTATCCCGTCGATGACGGTGACGTCCTCGGGGAGGGGGTCGAGTAGCCCTCGGTGCTCGGGCGAGGAACGGCCGAGCAGCAGCTCGGTACCGGGCTTGATCTGGAGCTTCTCCGCGATAGTGCGTGCCATGGTTGGCCTTCCTTGTTCTTATTCGTTCCCTGACATGTGTCAGCCGTGGTCGGGCGGTGCGGGTCGATTCGGTCCGGTCACCGCAGGTGCTGGAGCAGTTCGCTCAATCGGCGCAGGACGTGGCTTCGCCAGCCGCCGTTCATGAACTTCCGGGCGAGTTGCTGCGTGGGGTCGTCGAGATCGAAGCCAGCGTGCTCCAGGAACAGGCGGGTGCCCTTCCCCTCAGGCTGCAGCGTCCAGGTGACCGTGGTCGCCATCCCGTCAGTGTTCTCAGCGTCGGCCCAGCTGATCCGCACCATCTTCTGGGGTCGCATGTCGAGCACCTGGCATGAGATCTGTCCGGAGAAACCGGTCTGCGCCACCGGACGTGCCCTGAAGGTGAACTTGTGGCCCACGACAGGTTCGAAGTCGTTGGGCATCAGCCACTGGGCCATGAGCTCCGGGGTCGTGAGCGCACGCCACACCTTGGGCGGCGGATGCTGGAAGTACTGGTCAACCTCGATCCGAGTCAGGTCGTCATGTGTGGTCATTCTTCATCCATCTCATCGAGAACGCCGCCGAGCGCGGTCATCCGGTCGCGCCAGAAGCGCTCATACGGTGTGAGCCAGTCGATCAGCTCGACCAACGGTTCACCCGTGACACGGTAGAAGCGGTGCCTGCCTTCCTGTCGCTCGTCCACAAGTCCCGACTCGCGCAGCGAGCGGAGGTGCTCGGAGACGCTGGGACGGGCCATGTCGAACTTCCCTGCGAGTTCCCCGGCGGTGTGCTCACCGCCCAGCAGCGCGTCGAGGATGTCACGACGAGTGGGGTTGGCGAGAGCGCCGAACACCTCGTCCAGCGGTCCACTCTTGAATCGCCGAGGCACAGCGCGTCGCCTTAGCCCTGCAGTACGAAGCCGTTGCCGTCCGGGTCTGAGAAGGTGGCCTGCCGACCCCACGGCATGTCGTTCGGTCCGTCGACGACCACGCCTGCCTCCTGCAGGCGTGCGACGTCAGCGTCGAGGTCGGAGCTGGCGAACAAAGTGCCCTGCCCGCCGCCGGCACTCATTCCGGGGAACGGCTTGTGCAACACGAGGGTGGTGCCGCTCGGGGCACCTACCTCAAGCCAACGGTTCTCGCCGAAGGTCTGGTCGGTCTTCACTTCGAGCCCGAGCGCGTCGACATAGAAGTCGTGCGCACGGTCCTGGTCGGAGACGAATACGGTCACTGTCTTCACTGTGTTGATAGCCATGCTTGCACCTTACGTAGGAAAAAACCTACACGTCAAACTCAGTGCGCTCAGAGACGCGAAGCAGCAGCCTGCTGGACCTACTGCCTGTTGGACCTACTGATCGACCCCCAGCCCCCAGCGGTGTCACCGCTCAGCGATATCCATCTTCTCGCCGCCAGGCATGGTGTCGAACGAGAACGACAAGTGGTGTCAGGTGAACTCGACAGAATCACCGCCCGGACCAGGCGCACGAGATCGTCCTCACTCTCCAAACGACGACGAGTATTGAAGTCAACTGGCATGTGTCAACGGCACGTGAAAACTGACCCCCAAACGGCAACTGAAAGTTGACCCTCTCCGAGAGCCTGTCCTCGACGTCGAGGCAGGAGATGCGGGGTCAAGTCCTGATGCGTGGTGTACGAGGGTGATTCCTCGGTTGTCGACTGGTTAGGCGCTGATGGCGCCGATGATGGTGTTGTCTGCTTGGTCGGTGTCGGTGTAGGTGTCGGTGGTGTTGGTGAGTGCGGCTCGGCATTGTTTGAGCAGGTCGAGGCCGAGGTAGCGACGCATCTCGATCCATTCATCGTGCTGCTCGGCCAGGACGGCTCCGACGAGTCGGATGACCGCTCCGCGGTCGGGGAAGATCCCGACGACGTCGGTGCGGCGTCGGACTTCTCGGTTCAGGCGTTCGTTGGGGTTGTTGGACCAGATCTGACGCCAGCAGGCCTTGGGGAAGGTGGTGAACGCGAGGATGTCCTCCCGGGCGGCCTCGAGGTGCTCCGCGACCGCGGGGAGCTTGTCGACGAGGGTGTCGTGGATTCGGTCGAACTGGGCGTGCACGGCTTCGGCCTCGGGCTGGTCGTACACCGAATGCAGCAACGCCTTCACCCAGGGCCACGACGACTTCGGAGTCGCGGACATCAGGTTCGCGGCGTAGTGGGTACGGCATCGTTGCCAGCTCGTGCCGGGCAAGGTGGCACCGATCGCTTCGATCAAGCCGGCGTGCGCGTCGGAGGTAACCAGCCCGACGGGGCCGGCGCTGGTCAAGCCGCGGGCGACCAGGTCCCGGAAGAAGCTGAGCCACCCGGGGCCGGACTCGGTCGAACTCGTATGCACGCCAAGGATTTCGCGGTACCCGTCGGCGTTGACACCGGTCGCGATCATGACCGCGATCTTGACCACGCGTTTGTTCTCTCGCACTTTCATCGTGAGCGCGTCGGCGGCGACGAAGGTATACGGGCCGGCGTCCAACGGGCGGGTGCGGAACGCCTCGACCTGCGCATCCAACTCTTGGGCCATCACGCTGACTTGTGACTTGGACAGGCCAGTGATCCCCAACGTTTGGACGAGTTTGTCCATTCGGCGGGTGCTGACCCCGAGCAGGTAGCAGGTCGCGACCACGGTCGTCAGGGCCTGCTCGGCGCGGCGGTGTCGCTCCAACAACCACCCGGGGAACATGCTGCCCTCACGCAGTTTCGGGATCGCGACATCGATGGTGCCGACCCGGGTGTCCAGCTCGCGGTGGCGGTATCCGTTACGGGAGTTGACCCGGTCCGGGTCGCGGGTGCCGTACTCCGCGCCACACACGCTGTCGGCCTGCGCCGACAGCAGTGCGTTGATGAACGTGGACAGCATGTCCCTCATCAGATCCGGTGAGGCCTGGGTGAGCTGGTCCTGCAGAAACCGGGCAGGGTCAATATCGTGGGGTCCGGCGGTCATCGTGTGCTCCTTCTTCGAGGCGGTTGTGGAAGATCTCTCGAAGAATCACCGGTGACCGCCGCTCACGTCATGAGCGACACGGCCACCGACTCGTACACCACTCTGCTGGACTCAACTAGATGCGGAGTGTTGGCAGTGGAGGACTGGGCTGAGATCCGGCGGTTGCACCGCGCGGATGGAGTGCCGATCAAGGTGATCGCCAGATCGATGGGGATCTCGAAGAACACGGTGCGCAAGGCGCTGCGTGATGAGGGCCCGCCGCGTTACGAGCGGGCGGTGCGTGGGTCGTTGGTCGATGCGGTCGAGCCGCAGATCCGTGAACTGTTGCGGGTCACGCCGACGATGCCCGCCACGGTGGTAGCCGAGCGGATCGGGTGGGAGCACTCGATCCGGATCCTGCGGACCCGGGTCAGCGATCTGCGGCCGGTGTACTTGCCGCCGGACCCGGCGTCGCGCACGACGTATGAGCCGGGCGAGTTGGCGCAGTTCGACTTCTGGTTTCCCGACATCGAGCTCCCGGTCGGGTTCGGGCAGACCAGGACGGCGAAGCGGTTGCCGGTGATGACCACGGTGACTGGCTATTCGCGGTGGTCGGGCGGCTTGTTGATCCCGTCCCGGGAGGCTGCGGATCTCTACGCCGGCTGGTGGCAGCTGGTGTCGACCCAGTTGCAGGGGGTGCCGAAGACACTGGTGTGGGACGGCGAAGGAGCGGTTGGTCGGTGGCGTGCACGCCAACCCGAACTCACCGGCGATTGTCAGGCGTTCCGGGGCGTGCTCGGCACCAAGGTCTACATCTGCAAGCCTGCCGACCCTGAAGCCAAGGGAATGCTCGAGCGGCTCCACGACTACCTGGAAAAGTCGTTCCTCTCCGGTCGCACGTTCACCTCGCCAGAGGACTTCAACACTCAGTTGGCTGAGTTCTTCGCGCGGGCCAACGCCCGTCGGATGCGGGTGCTGGGCTGCAGCCCCGGTGACCGGGTCGCCGCGGACCGCGCCGCGATGATGTCGCTGCCACCGGTGCCGCCCGAGGTCGGCTGGCGCAAGACGATGCG
Organism: Yimella sp. RIT 621; assembly: GCF_004146205.1. Lineage (NCBI taxonomy): Bacteria > Bacillati > Actinomycetota > Actinomycetes > Micrococcales > Dermacoccaceae > Yimella > Yimella sp. RIT 621. Next base: position 37,433 of record NZ_SEIP01000018.1, on the reverse strand, counting down.
GCTTCCACGCGACCACTACGTCCGGCTCGACTCGAACGACTATTCGGTCCATCCGGCCGTGGTCGGACGCCGGATCGAGATCCACGCCGACCTGGAACGGGTGTGGGTGACGTGTGAGGGCGCGATCGTGGCCGACCATGCGCGGGTATGGGCCCAGCACCAGACCATCACCGACTTCGAGCACACCGTGGCCGCCAAGTTGCTGCGGCAAGGCCGCGGCGACTTGTTGCGGCCGGTCGCGGAGGCGGTCACCGGCGAGGAGGTCGAGGTCCGATCGCTCGGTGTCTACGACCAGATCCTCGGACTCGTTGACGAGCTTGTGGATGAGGAGGTGTCGTGATGGCTGCGCGCACCACCACGAAGACAGCCCCGAGGACAGGACGCGATGTCACCAGCGAGCTGGAGTACCTGACCCGGGCGTTGAAGGCACCGACCCTGCGCGAGTCGGTCGAACGGCTCGCCGAACGCGCCCGCGAGGAAGCCTGGACGCATGAGGAGTTCCTCGCTGCCTGCCTGCAACGCGTAGTGTCAGCACGAGAGTCCCACGGCGGCGAGGGACGAATCCGGGCCGCCCGGTTCCCCTCCAGGAAGAGCTTGGAGGACTTCGACTACGACCACGCCCGCGACCTGAAACGCGAGACCATCGCGCACCTGGGCACCCTGGACTTCGTCGCCGCCAAGGAGAACGTCGTCCTCCTCGGACCGCCAGGAACCGGGAAGACCCACCTGGCCACCGGACTCGCGATCCGGGCCTGCCAAGCCGGCCACCGGGTCCTGTTCGCGACCGCGTCCCAGTGGGTCGACCGACTCGCCGAGGCCCACCACGCCGGCAAGCTGCAAGACGAACTGCGTCGACTGGTCCGCTACCCCGTGCTGGTCATCGACGAGGTCGGCTACATCCCCTTCGAACCCGAAGCCGCCAACCTGTTCTTCCAACTCGTCTCATCCCGCTACGAACGGGCCAGCCTGATCGTCACGTCGAACAAGAACTTCGCCCGCTGGGGCGAGGTCTTCGGCGACGACACCGTCGCCGCCGCGATGATCGACCGGCTCGTCCACCACGCCGAGGTCATCGCCCTCAAGGGCGACTCCTACCGGCTGAAGAACCGAGAACTCGGCCGCGTCCCCGCGGCCGTCACCGAAGAAAACCAGTAACCGAGGGGGTCCGTTTTCGATTGCCGTGAGGGGGTCAGTTTTCAGCCACCGTTGACAGTTGCGACATCGGAGAAGGCGGCCTCCCAGACGCGGCCCTCCTGAACAGCAGTACCGCCGCCAGCCAGAAACATCACCACCCGGCGGATGCTATCGCCAGGTGTGGATCACGACGGGTGGCCTGCTTGGTATCGGAATCAACCTCGCTCATCCTCCCGTGCTCGACTCCCGCAATCGGTCCCATCGAAAATCGTTCACAGGCTATACGCGAAAGTAACTTGACATAACCACGGATCGAGAGGCCCGCACGCGTTTGACGTGCATGAATGCCAGCCATCAGATGCAGTGAGAATCATCCTCATCTGCTGTCGCCACTCATTCCCGCTCTCATAGTGGCGTCAAATGGGGCTGAAAGCGGTCGGAGATGAGCAGACTTCCAATTCTGCTCATCTTTCCTGCATCTCGACAGCAGCAGCTGTCGAGATGCAGCGAACTTTGATCAAACGGCGATTCGATCAAAGTGGGGCCTCGTTTTGGCTCTCATTGGGCATTGCGATTGCACAGATTGGACACTTGTCCGGTGTGAGAACTGTTCTCATCGTGGTCACGTTGCAGCATTCATGCAGGTCAACGAGTCGACGCATTCGCGTGGTCGAGTTATGTACCACAAGGTGTATTGGGCTCCTCTGTCCGAATGCACCGTGGTCCCAACGGGTTTGCGTTGCCATCGCGCCATGTCGAGGGCGTCGACGACCAGCTCGGTGCGCAGGTGGTCAGCGATGGACCAGCCCACGCAGCGGCGGGAATGCACGTCGATCACCGCCGCGCAGTAGACCCATCCCTCGCTGGTGCGGTGCTGGGTGATGTCGGTGACCCACAACCTGTTCGGGGCGTCCGCGACGAACTTGCGTTGCACGTGGTCCTCGAACACCGCCTCGGAGCGTTTCGCGTGCCGCCACCTGCGGCGGTGCACACCCTGCAGCCCGTGGACCCGCATGAGCCGTTCCACGCGTTGCCGGCCGCAGCGGCGGTCCTGACCGAGGGTGAGCTCAGCATGGACACGACGGACCCCGTACGTGCCACGGGCATCAGCGTGGACGGCGATGATCGCGTCGAGCAGGTGCGCGTCCTCAAGGTCACGGCTGCTCGGGCCACGGGTACGCCACTCGTAGTAGCCCGAGGTGGAGACCTTCAACACCCGGCACGTCACCGCCACAGGCAAGCCCTGAGCGGCGAGTTCGTGGACGAACCGGAACCCTATTTTGGGAGCACGTTCTCCCGCGCGAAGTACGCCGAGGCCCGCTTGAGGATCTCGATCTCCATCGCCTGGACTCGAGTCTCCCGGCGCAGCCGGACCAGCTCGGCCCGCTCGTCCTTGGTCAGGCCGTGGCCGGCGTCGATATCGGCTTGGTCCATCCACCGCCTCAGGCATGACTCACTGATCGAGAGGTCCTTGGCGATCTGGGCGATTGGCTTCTCCCTCAAACGCGCTAACTCCACGGCGCGCTGCCGGAACTCCGGCGACTTCGGTGCAGGCATCTCCTGTACTCCTTCCCGAGAGGATCATCCCCTCAAGATCGGTGCCCGGAAACCTCAGGACAGGTCATTGCCGAGTCAGGCCGTGCGGCTGCGGAGGGGAGGCGATCCCCGGAGTCGAGTCTTGAATATTGGCTAACGCCCGGGGAGTGGGAGGGTGAGTATGAGGCGTGTGCCTTCTCCCTGGCCGTCACTGTTGGCGGAGATGCTTCCATGGTGGGCGTCGATGAGAGCTTTGCTGATGGTCAGCCCGATACCTGAACCTGTGCGGTCGCGGGTGCGGGCGGCGTCACCTCGATAGAACCGTTCGAAGGCGTGCTCGAGTTGTTCGGGGGTCATTCCGTCGCCGTCGTCGATCACGGAGATTGCCGCTTCTTCACCTTGGCGGTTGGCCGCCAGGATGACGGTTCCTCCTGGGGGGGTGTGGCGGAGTGCATTGGTGAGGAGATTGGTCAGAACCTGTCCGATGCGGTTTCGATCGACGTGGACATCGAGCCCTGTGGCGGTTGGTGGCTCGACGACGAGGTTGATCCCCTTGGCGGCAAAGGCGTCACGCATGCCCTCGTGGGCCGCCCAGAGAAGATCCCTGACGTGGTGTGGGCGGAGGTCGAGCGCGAGTCGGCCCTCCTCGGCTGTGGAGACCTCGTCGATGTCGTCGGCGAGGCGCGCCAGCCGGCGGGTTTGCTCCTCCAGCGCCGCGCGAGATTCTGGCCCGAGGGCGGCGATGCCGTCGTGGAGCCCTTCGTGGTAAGCGCTCAGGGTCGCGATCGGTGTGCGGAGTTCATGGGCGAGGTCTGACAGCATCCGTCGACGGGTGTCCTCGATTCCTTCGAGCCTGCTGGCCATCGTGTTGAACGCGGTTGCGAGGGTCTCCAGTTCGGTGCCTGAGGCGCTGGTCGGCACGCGCGTGGAGTAGTGCCCACGGGTGAGTTCCATTGCAGCAGTGGTCACCTGTTCGAGAGGGCGGCGGAGCCGTCGGTTGAGGAACCATGTCACCGCGCCGGCAGCGATCAGCGAGATCAGAAGACCGACCCCGACGGAGATCAAGGACGCATCGCGGTAGGCCGTCTCGATATGGACGAGCTCAGGCGAGTTCTGTTGGTGGCCGGACTCGACGAGGTGCTGGTGGAAGATGGGTGGGCCGATCATGGCGGCGACCAGGCCGACAGTGAGGGCACCGGCGACCAGCACGATGGCCTGTCCAGCCAGGAGGCGGGTCGCCAGCCCAGCGCTGTTGGTGCGCGCTGGCGCCATCACCCTTGTCCCATCCGATAGCCCACGCCTCGGACCGTGGTGATGTATCTGCCAGTTTCGGGGTCGTCGCCGAGTTTGCGGCGCAGGTGAGCAACGTGAACATCGACGAGGTGCTCGTCGCCAACCCAGTCCGGTCCCCAGATGTCGTCAATGAGCTGGCGCCGGGAGAACGCCATCGACGGACGGCGCGCCAGAGCCATGAGCAGGTCCCGTTCGGTGGGGGTGAGGGCCACCTCGACGTCGCCCATGTGCACACGCTGGCCGTCCGGGTCGACACGTAGTGCACCGAACACCCTGGTCGGTTCACTACGGGCGGTCCCGGAGGCGGTGGTGGATCCGGTGCGGGGTCGTCGAAGTACCGCTTGGACTCGTGCGACCAGTTCGCGGACGCTGAACGGTTTGGTGATGTAGTCGTCCGCGCCGACGGACAACCCGATGAGGGTGTCGATCTCGTCCTTTCGGGCGGTGACGACGATGACGTAGCAGTCGGTGAAGGTGCGGAGCTGACGGCACACTTCGATGCCGTCCAGCCCGGGGAGGCCCAAGTCCAGGATCACGACATCGGGTGCTAGATCACGCGCGGCTTGGACGCCGTCTGGGCCGGTGCGGACCACACTGGAGTCGTAGCCAGCGCGGGAGACGTAGGCGGCGATCATTCCGGCCAGCGTTGTTTCGTCCTCGATGATCAGGACTCGAGCGCCCGGTGGTGGTGTCGTGCTCACCCTGACAGTGTCCCTGCCCGCCGCCCACGCCACGACCTCTCTGACGGTGCCGGGGTAGATCTTCGTCAAACCTCAACCTCGCCGCGGTCCGGTCTTGAGGGTCGAGTTGCACTGTGGATCGTGACGGTGCAGCGCGCCACGACGACGGGAAGGGAGGGCGCTCATGATGTGGGGCAACGGGACCGGGATGGGCTGGTGGATGTGGCTCGTGATGGGCGGCGGCGCCCTCGCCTTCTGGGTCGTCATTGTGCTGGTGATCCGGGCCCTGCTCCCGGCCGCGCGCGTCAGGCAGGAATCGGCCCGACCGGATCCGCTCACTCTCCTCAAGGAGAGCCTGGTCCGCGGCGAGGTGAGCCTGGAGGAGTACGAACAACGCCGCCGCCTCATCGTCGATGGCCACTGACAGCGACCACCCAATGAAAGGCATCATGACTTCGCCCCTGCTCTCCCGCCGCAACGTCCTCCTCGGCGGGCTCGGCCTGGCCTCGACCGCAACGTTGGCCGCCTGCACCTCCAGTTCGTCAGGGACGGGGGTTATCCCGTCGCGCACCTTCGGCCCCCCGACGCCAGTCTCCCCCTCACCGGGACAGAAGGTGCTCGAGAAGACGTTGACCGCCCGACCGGTCAGCCTTGACCTGGGCGGGCGGACGGTGGCGACGTGGGCCTACGACGGTGCGCTTCCCGGCCCGTTGGTGCGAGCGACCGCAGGTGACTTCCTGCGCCTCACGCTCGACAACCAGCTCCCCGCAGACACCACGATCCACTGGCACGGCATCCGACTGCCAAACGCCGCCGACGGCGTCCCCGGCCTCACCCAGGATCCGGTCAAGACCGGCGGCAAGTTCGTGTACGAGTTCACCGCCCCGGATCCGGGAACCTACTTCTTCCACCCCCACGTCGGGGTCCAACTCGACCGCGGCCTGTACGCCCCAATGATCATCGACGACCCCACCGACCCCGGCCGCTACGACGCCGAATGGGTTGTGGTTCTGGACGACTGGATCGATGGCACCGGCACCACCCCCGACGAGGTGTTCAAGAAGCTGATCGCCGACGGTGGCCCCGCCAACGGAGGCGGCATGGGCGGAATGGGTGGCATGGACCACGGCTCGATGAGTCGGATGTCGATGGGGACCGGACCCTGGGGTGACGCCGGCGACGTCACCTATCCGCTGTTCTTGATCAACGGCAAACCCCCGACCGACCCGGACGTGCTGGCCGCCAAGCCGGGCCAGAAGGTGCGGCTGCGGGTCATCAACGCGGCTTCCGACACCATCTTCACCGTGGCCCTTGGTGGGCACCGGCTCACCATCACCCACAGTGACGGGCACGCGGTCGAGCCCACCGAGGTGGGCGCCTTCTACATCGGGATGGGCGAGCGGTACGACGCCATCGTCACCCTCGCTGACGGCGCCTTCCCCCTTGTGGCCCGACCGTTCGGCAAGACCAGTGGCGGCCAGGCCATGGCCGTGGTCCGTACCGGCGCCGGCGCTGCTCCTCCGGTTGCCGCTGACCCCAGCGAGTTGGCTGGCCAGGTCCTCATCGGCTCACAGTTGCGCCCGACCGAAGCAGCCAAGCTGCCGGGCAAGGAGCCGGACGCCACCGTCGACCTGGCCCTGCAAGGCTCGATGAAGCCCTACCAGTGGGGCATGAACGGCGCCAAGTACGGCGAGAACGAGCCACTGACCGTCAGGGCTGGGCAACGGCTGCGGATCAACGCCACCAACATGACGATGATGACCCACCCGCTGCACCTGCACGGGCACACTTTCGCCCTGCCCTCGGGGCTGCGCAAGGACACCGTGCTGATGGCGCCCATGCAGTCCTTCGCGATCGACCTCGACGCCGACAACGCCGGCGACTGGATGATCCACTGCCACAACATCTACCACGCAGAAGCGGGCATGATGATCGCCCTGGAGTACCGCTGATGATCACCACCACCCGACGCCGCGTCCTCGTCGCAGGGGGCGTACTCGTGACCACGACGATTCTGGCCGCGTGTGGCGCCACGACCACACCCACCGGCAATACGACGTCCATCGCGACCCCCACCGTGGCCGGAGGAGGGTCAACCTCCACCGCATCAGCAGCCAACCAACCGCCGGTCGCGATCACCCACATCCACGCTGTCGCCCGCGACCCCAAGACCGGTGACCTACTCCTGGCCACCCACGAGGGACTCTTCCGCCACGCCAACGGCGAACTCCTACAGAACGGACCGGTCATCGACCTGATGGGTTTCACCGTCGCCCCGGACGGCACCTACTACGCCTCAGGGCACCCCGGCGCAGGCGTCGACCTGCCCCAGCCGGTCGGGCTCATCACCTCCACCGACTCCGGTCGCACGTGGCGCGTCAGCTCTCGAGGCGGAGAGTCCGACTTCCACGCCCTCACCTCAAGCCCAACCAGCGTGGTCGGCTTCGATGGCACTCTTCGCAGCACCACCGACGGCGAGACCTGGACCACCCGCACCATCCCGGCTGCCCCCCGCACCTTGGCCGCGTCACCGCAAACCGGAGCACTACTCGCCACCACCGAAACCGGGCTCCTCCACAGCACCGACGACGGCCGCTCCTGGAAGGGCCTGACCCCACCCGCGACGGCCCTGCTCGCTGCGTGGGCCGACGAGCAAACCATCGTGATCGCCACCACGAACGGCCAGATCGCGACCAGCAACGACACCGGAGCGACCTGGACCCTGCAACCCAAGCGCATCGGAGCTCCACAGGCCCTGTTCGCCCAACGCGGCACCGACGGCCAGATCGAAACCATCCTCGTCGCCGACGGCGCAGTACTGCGCACCGCCGACGGGGGCGCCACCGTCGAGAAGCTCTTGTGAAGCCCGCATAGACCTAGACCAGATCTTCACCGAACCACGACCCGAGGGCCACATCGACCTCGCAGGCTGAAAGCACCCGGGGACAGCCCCGAGCACCGCAACCGAGACCAAGGGAGCAGCCATGCAACAGCAGAACACCCCGAACCCGACCTACGCACCCCTCACCCCACCCGCCGAGCCGACCCCCACCGAGTCATCCCCCACTGAGCCCGGTCGCCGCAGCGGCCACCACTGGCTGATGTGGCTCATGTGCGTGCCCATGCTGCTGCTCGTGGGCACCTTGATCACGACCGGCCGGCTCGGCGCCGGCGGCCTGCTCTACGCAATGGGCTGCCTGCTCATGATGGGCGTGATGATGGCCTGGATGAACCACGGCACCAACCACGAGCACAAGCCGTGAGAACCCCAACCGCCCCACGACCCAACATCAGGGAATACCCCTAGGGGGTATGCTTGTTGGGAGGGCGTCACCTACAGAAGAGGCCAGACCTGATGAACTCCACCCAGACGTATGCCGTCACTGGAATGACCTGTGGCCACTGCGAGAGCAGCGTCCGCGACAAGGTCTCCGCACTGCCAGGCGTGCAAGCCTGACCGTCAGCGCCGCCACCGGCGAACTGATCATCACTACTAGTGGTCACGTCTCCGAACGACGCTGTCGTCAGCGCCGTCGTCGAGGCGGCTACACCGCCCGCCGCAACTGACCCACGCCTAGCCGTGGCGACCACAACGGGCGGCACGAGTTCTGCCGGAGGAGAACCTGGACATGCAGCACGACCATGAGCACCACCAGAGCGTCACCAAGACCAGCCATTCCGTGACCGACCCTGTGTGCCGGATGCAGGTCGATCCCAACACGGCGCTGACCCTCGATCACGAGGGCACGCCATACCACTTCTGCTCTGAGCGTTGCCGCGACCGCTTTCAGGGCGACCCGGCCAGCTTCCTCGCGCCCCCACAAGACTCCGACGACGCGGCCTCGCGCAACCAAGACGTGAACGAAGACGTTGCCGAGTGGACGTGCCCGATGCACCCCGAGATCCGCCGTCCCGGTCCTGGGTCGTGCCCGATCTGCGGGATGGCTCTCGAGCCGGTCACCGTCACCGCCGACACCGGTCCCAGCCCGGAACTTGCCGACATGACCCGCCGCTTCTGGGTCGCCACCGCCTTGACCATCCCGATCGTGATCCTCGAGATGGGCCGCCACTTCGTCCCCTTCCTGCATGACCTGATCTCCGCGCGTGCCTCCGTCTGGCTCCAACTCATCCTGGCAACGCCGGTGGTGCTGTGGGCCGGGTGGCCCTTCTTCGTGCGCGGCTGGGCCTCGGTCCGCACCCGCAACCTGAACATGTTCACCCTCATCGCGATGGGCACTGGAATCGCGTGGCTGTTCAGCGTCATCGCGACCGTCGCGCCCGGGATCTTCCCCGCCTCCTTCCGCGGCGACGCAGGCACCGTCGATGTCTACTTCGAGGCCGCTGCCGTCATCACCACCCTGGTCCTGCTCGGGCAAGTCCTCGAGCTGCGTGCCCGCGAACAGACCTCCGGAGCCATCAAGGCCCTGCTGGATCTGACACCGAAGACCGCCCGCCGCATCACGGACAGTGGCGACGAGGAAGAGATCTCTCTGGACACGGTCCAACTCGGGGACCGGCTGCGGGTCCGCCCCGGCGAGGCCGTGCCTGTCGACGGGACAGTCGAGGAAGGCCGCTCAGCAGTCGACGAGTCCCTGGTCACCGGGGAATCCATGCCCGTGACCAAGACAAGCGGAGACACCGTCATCGGCGGCACCATCAACGGCAGCGGCGCCCTGATCATGCGCGCCGAGAAGGTCGGCCGCGACACCATGCTCGCCCGGATCGTCGCCATGGTCGCCGACGCGCAACGCTCCCGCGCCCCCATCCAGCGCATGGCCGACAAAGTCGCTGGCATCTTCGTGCCGGCCGTCATCGTCATCGCCGTCGTCGCGTTCATCGTGTGGGCGCTGGTCGGACCCGACCCCAAACTCGCGCACGCGCTCATCGTCGCCGTCGCGGTCCTGATCATCGCCTGCCCCTGCGCGCTCGGGCTGGCCACTCCCATGTCGATCATGGTCGGCGTCGGACGCGGCGCGGGACTGGGTGTGCTCATCAAGAACGCCGAAGCCCTCGAGCGTATGGAGAAGGTCGACACACTCGTGGTCGACAAGACTGGAACGCTCACCGAGGGCCGGCCCACCGTCACCAACATCGTCACCACCAGCGAACACTCCCAGGACGACCTGTTGCGCCTCGCCGCCGGCGTCGAGCGTGCCTCCGAGCATCCGCTCGCCCTGGCCATCGTCGAAGCCGCCACCGCCCGGAGCCTGCCCATCCCCGACGTCACAGACTTCGACTCACCAGTCGGCCGCGGCGTCATAGGCACCGTCGAAGGACAGGTCCTGGTCCTCGGCAGCTCCGACTTCCTCGACTCCCACCACATCGACACCACCGGCCTCAAGGACCGTGCCGATGAGCTGCGCGGCGACGGAGCCACCGTCATCTACATGGGAGCCGATGGCCGGCTCGTAGGCCTCTTCGCGATCGCAGACCCCATCAAGGCCACCACGCCCGCCGCGCTAAAGACACTGCGGGAGGAAGGCATCCGGATCGTCATGCTCACCGGCGACAACCGCGTCACCGCCCACGCTGTGGCCAAGACGCTCGGCATCGACCAGGTCGAAGCTGAAGTCCTGCCCGACCACAAGAGCGACATCGTCACCAAGCTCCGGAGCGAAGGCCGCGTGGTCGCGATGGCTGGCGACGGCGTCAACGATGCCCCCGCACTGGCTGCCGCTGACGTGGGCATCGCGATGGGATCGGGCACCGACGTCGCCATGGAGAGCGCTGGAGTCACCCTCCTCAAGGGCGACCTCACCGGTATCGTCCGTGCACGCGAACTCTCCGAGAAAACCATGCGCAACATCCGACAGAACCTGTTCTTCGCGTTCGTCTACAACGCCCTCGGCATCCCCATCGCCGCCGGCGTCCTCTACCCCGTCTTCGGGCTCCTGCTCTCACCCATCATCGCCGCAGCCGCCATGGCCCTCTCCAGCGTCAGCGTCATCGCCAACGCCCTACGCCTCCGCGCACAAACCATCGACTGACCCTCAGCAAACTCGAGGACTGGCGCGTCAGTCCAGAAGCACCGTTACCGGACTGTCACCCCGACGACTGTTCGCAGGTCGTTCACGACGGCGAGCTGGCTGCGAGGAACGCGCTCTTCTGGCCTCATATAGGAGGTGACCTCTCCAGATCACTCGCGGGCGATCTTGCACGACCCCACCGAGCGGGCCGATCTCGGCAACGTACGCCGCACGACATCGTGCAGTCTTGGCTGCATCTGTCGAGATGCAGCGAAGACTGCACACGACACGCGTCCCACTTTGCACGAATCGTCCTGCATTCCGCGGCTGTGCAAAGTAGGCCTCTACGGGGCCTGCCGCGTCACGTGGGCTGTTCGGCTCCACCACGGTTGCATGGTGGGCACACACCAGCGCCCCGCGCCCCGCGATCTGCGAGTGTCGCGGGCGCTGGCTCCTTCCACCTGGGCAACCTTTGGTCGGTCATGTTACGTCCGCTGTTGCGATGCCTTCCTCACGTCGGCGAAGACCCTTGGTTCGCCGTCGGTGAGCAGCATGACCTTGTAGGGGTCGAACTCGTCGTCCTGCTCCATGCCGGGCGTCCCGACAGGCATGGCTGGCACGCTCAGGCCGCGTGCGCCCGTCGGTGGGTCGGCTAGGTACTTCAGGACGAATCGTGCCGGGACGTGTCCGACGAAGACGTCTCCGTCGGAGGTGAGCGACAGGTGGCAGGACTGCATGTCCAAGGCGATGTCATGGCGTTCCCAGACCTCGTGGAGGGCTTCGGGGTGCTCGGTGGTGATTGTGAACCCGTTTTCTTCGGCATGGTCGACCCATCCGCTGCAGCACCCGCAGGAGGCATCCTTGTACACAGTCATCACCAGTTGTGCCGGGTCGACTCCGTAGTCGGCGACCTTCGCGGGCAACGACGTCTCTTTCGCGGTGGGTGCCGGGCCCTCGTCCGCGCAGGCGGTCAGCAAGGACGCCGACCCGATGCTGGCCAGGAGGAGGGTGCGCCGGCTGATCTGTTGGGGGGTGGGTGAACTGGTGAACATTGGATCAGGACCTTCTTTGTGTGGGGGGCCCGGCCGGCGTACAGCCGGCCGGGCCCGTTGGGAGCAGTCAGAGCGAGTCGCGCATGGTGCGCTTCTCCTTGATCTCGGCGTTCTGGTCGCTGATGACGTTCTTGGACAGCTCCACCGCGTCGGGGTTCTCCCCGTCCCGGCGGTGGTCCTTGGCCATCTTCACGGCGCCTTGGTGGTGCTCGATCATCTGGTCGAGGAACAGCGTGGAGGCTTGTTCGCCGTCGGCTGCCTTGAGCTTCTTGATGTCCTCGGGGCTGCCATGCCGTCATGGCTCATCTCGTCTCCGGAGCCGGAGTCACCACCGTGGCCCTTTTGGCCAGAGTCGTCCTGACCCCAGTCCTTGAGCCAGGTCTGCATCTCCTTGATCTCTGGCCCTTGGGCCTTCTTGATCTGCTTGGCCATCTTCACCACGTCGGGGTTGACCCCAGACTTGTCGAGGATGATGTCGGACATCTCCACGGCCTGCTGGTGATGCATGATCATGCCTTCGGCGTAGGTGACGTCGGCGTCGTTGAACTGTGCCGACACCTGGCTGCTGCCGCTCTCGCTGCCGCCGTGGGAGTCGTGGCTGCTACTGCCCTGGGAGCAGCCGCTGACGATGAGGGTGGCTGCCGCGGCGGGCGCCAATGTCTTGGTGATGGTGTTCTTGCGCATGCGAAATCGCGGTTCCTTCGCCTGGTGTCGTTGATCGGGCAGGACTGCGTCCGGCGACGCCGGTGTGGCGTGGTCGGACGCGAGAGGCCTGTTGACGTTCGGCTGATGCACAGCCGAATCAACGAAACGCGTGACAGGTGCCCCGCTGGGGGTGGTGACTGGGCAGCGAGCCAGGTCACCCACGGGGGTTGCCATCGCCACGAGAAGCCACCGCGCCGTGGCACGAGGGTCACCAGCCACAGCAGCATGAACAAGCACATCGCGGCCATCGAGCCGTGCTCGTCGCAGCCGGGGGACGGACATGAATGTGCGCCCGAGCTCGCTGGGTCTTGATGCGTTTGGTGGCTCGTGCTCGAGTCCACCTGCTGCGTGGGGCCTCGCCCGGCATGTGATGGCCACGGAGAATCCGTGCATGGCAAGGATTTCGGCGACCACCACGGTGGCCAGCCCCAGAACCAGTACCCCATGGGGCTGAAGCGTGCCACCAACTGCGTGCGCGCGCTGTGGTCGGGGGTCATGGCCCACATTCTATGAGTCGCCTGTCGTGGGATGTCGGCGGCGAGAAGGCTGTGGGCACGGTCAGGCGCTGGCTGCGATCGTGTAGCAAGCCTGCTCGATCGCTGCGTGCACGGCCTCGTCGGTGACCGTGGGCGTGGAGTGGACGGTCAGTCGCCCGTTGGGGATGTCGACGCTGACATCGCTGACCCCTTCGATCCGCTCGACGTGGTCGCCACGATGCTGGGCGCCAACCTCGGCGGCCGGCTCATCGCAACCATGGGGGCCAAGCGGCTCGGCGTGGGCGGAATGGGCATCGCCGCCGCGGGCCTGCTCGTCCCGGCACTGTGGCCCACCACCCCGGCCACGGTGGCAGGGGTCTCGGTCGGCGCCCTGGGCATCGGCGCACTGTTCGTGGTCGCCTCGGCCACTGCCCTCGGCCGGATCGAGCCCGCCGAGGCCGGCGTCGCCTCGGGCCTGCTGAGCACCTTCTACGAGTTCGGGGCCTCCATCGGTGTCGCCACCGTCTCCAGCATGGCTGCGGCCAGCCTCGTAGGCGGTGATGGCTCCGGCTTCCAGAACGCCTTCCTCGTGGCCGCCACCGCCGCCCTGGCCGCCGCCGTCGTCGCGGGGCTGACCATCCCCCGCTCCGGGCGGTCGGCGCACCCAGTTCCGTGTGGCTCCGCCCCCGACGCCTGCCTTTCGGGGAGCGTGGCCACGCATTGACCTATACCCCTAGGGGGTATAGGTTTGCAGGCATGAGCGCCAACCAAGACCACCAGTTCGCGCCTGAAGGGGACACGCACGAGAGCCACCCCGAAGCCCACGCGACCGACCACGTGCACGGGCGTCATCCGCGTGATCACCAGCCGCGGAAGGCAGGCCACGACGCTGAGCACAGCCACGGCGAGCACCGCGGCCACGAAGGACACGAGGGGCACGGCGACCACGTCGGGAAGTTCCGCCGCCTGTTCTGGATCATGCTTGTGCTGGCGGTCCCGGTCGTCGGCTTCAACAACATGTTCGCCGACCTCATCGGCTACGACCTGCCCGACGGAGGCTGGGCGTCGTGGGTCTCGCCCGCTCTCGGCACGGTCATGTACCTGTGGGGCAGCCGGCCTTTCCTCACCGGCGCCGTGGCGGAGATTCGCACTCGCCAGCCGGGGATGATGCTCCTGATCGGCCTGGCCATCACCGTGGCCTTCATCGCCTCCTGGGGCGCGAGCCTGGGCGTGCTCGACCACGAGCTGAACTTCTGGTGGGAGCTGGCCCTCCTGGTGGTCATCATGCTGCTGGGCCACTGGATCGAGATGCGTTCGCTGGCCCAGACCACCTCCGCACTGGACTCCCTGGCCGCGCTCCTGCCGGATGAGGCCGAGAAGGTGGACGGCGACGAGGTCGTCACCGTCGCACCGGCCGACTTGGTGGTCGGCGACGTCACCATCGTCCGCCCCGGGGCGTCCGTGCCCGCCGACGGACGGATCGTCGAGGGCTCGGCCAGCATGGACGAGTCCATGGTCACCGGCGAGTCCAAGACCGTGCGCCGCGAGAAGGGGGAGTACGTCGTCGCCGGCACCGTGGCCACCGACTCCAGCCTGCGCGTCGAGGTCACCGCCACCGGTGACGACACCGCCCTGGCCGGCATCCAGAAGCTCGTGACCGACGCCCAGGCCTCCTCCTCCCGCGCCCAGCGCATCGCCGACACCGCCGCAGCCTGGCTCTTCTGGTTCGCCCTCGGCGCCGCTGCGATCACGGCCCTCGTCTGGTCGGTGCAGGGACTGCCCGACATCGCGGTGGTGCGCACGATCACCGTCCTCGTCATCGCCTGCCCCCACGCCCTCGGGCTGGCCATCCCGCTGGTGGTCTCCATCGCCACCGAGCGGGCCGCCCGCGGTGGCGTGCTCGTCAAGGACCGCCTGTCGCTGGAGTCGATGCGCACCGTCGATACTGTCCTCTTCGACAAGACCGGCACCCTCACCAAGGGCGAGCCCACCGTCACCGGCATCGAGGCACACGGCGGTCACGACCAGGACCAGATCCTCGCGCTGGCGGCAGCCGCCGAGGCCGACAGTGAGCACCCGCTGGCCCGGGCCATCGTCGGTGCCGCTCGCGCCCGCGAGCTTGAGGTCCCGCGCGCCGGTGACTTCTCCTCATCCCCGGCAGTGGGGGTGCGGGCGAGCGTCGACGGCACGGTGATCGAGGTCGGTGGCCCCTACCTGCTCGAGCACCACGACCTGGCGGAGCTGCCCGTCGCCCATACCTGGCGCGAGGAGGGAGCGATCATTCTCCACGTCCTCGCCGACGGCGGGGTCATCGGCGCCCTTCGCCTGGCCGACGAGGTCCGCGCTGAGTCCCGCGACGCCGTCGACGCCCTGCACGCCGCAGGCGCCCAAGTCGTGATGATCACCGGAGACGCCCAGGCCGTGGCCGAGACCGTCGCGACCGAGTTGGGTATCGACCGGGTGTTCGCCGGCGTCCGCCCGCAGGACAAGGCCGCCAAGGTCACCGAGCTGCAGGACGAAGGGCGAAAGGTCGCCATGGTCGGCGACGGCGTCAACGACGCCCCCGCCCTGGCCCAAGCCGACGTCGGCATCGCCATCGGCGCCGGCACCGACGTGGCCATCGGCTCCGCGGGCGTGATCCTCGCCAGCTCCGACCCGCGCTCGGTGCTCTCGGTCATCGACCTCTCGCGAGCCTCCTACCGCAAGATGAAGCAGAACCTGTGGTGGGCCGCTGGGTACAACCTCATCTCCGTGCCACTGGCTGCGGGCGTTCTCGCCCCGGTCGGCTTCGTCCTTCCGATGAGCGTCGGCGCGATCCTCATGTCGGCCTCCACCGTCGTAGTCGCCCTGAACGCCCAGCTCCTGCGGCGCCTCGACCTGACCCCGGCACGCAGCACCGCAAAACTCCTGGGCCGCGACACCGACGAGTGAATCGGCTCACCAGCAATGCACCGCCAAGCCGACCGGCAACAGCGCCGGCACCGCGGCCAAGGCGCCCGCGGCGTGGAAGTGCACTCCGTACCTCAAGGGCAGCCAAGAGAGCATGGACAACTACCGGGCCTGGCGCAACACCGGCGGGGTCGACCTGTCCCCCTTGGGCCTGAACGTCTCGGCCGAGAGCGGGTACACACGCAGCGTGACAGTCCACTTCAACTTCCGGGGCAAGTCGGTCCGTCTCTGTGGCACCCGAGACAAGCCCAACAACGGCTCCGGGAACGTCTACGTTGCGCGTCGTAGATGAGCGCGTGCGGCGCCGTCAGGTCTTAGCTGTCGCCGCAGCTGTCGCGGCGACCTTGGTCGCAGCCGCTCTGCTCTGGTGGCGCACGCACAACACGATCCGTGACGGCAACGACGTCGCGATGAGTGCCGTCGGTCGAACGACCTGCGTCCCCGTCCACGACAACCGAGAAGATCGTCTACGGCGAGGCACTCGCGAACGTCACCGACGATCCCGTCACGATCGTCGACGCGCACGTCACCGCGACCGGCGGAGCCGCCGTCGAGTCAACGTGGCTGGCCGAGCCGGCACACGCCGTCGGCGTCCTGAATCAGTGGCCGACGCCGGACATGGTGGACGCTTTCGACTCCGGTGAGGTTCGCCGGGCGCCGGCACCGTTGCGTCCCGCGCGGACGCGCTCCGACGATGGGCAGTCCTTGGTGCTGTTCGTGCGGATGCCAGGCCCGCTCCACCATCACCGACGTGTCGGTCATCTACCGCAAGGCCGGCTCGACCACGCTGTACCGCAGCAACTCGACGACGACCTCCACGCTGAAGGCAGTCGGCGCTCCCTCCTGCTGACGCCGCCGACAGACCCGGCCGAAGGAGACGCGGTCGGCAGTAGCCCCCTGCCCGCGCGGCGTCCGAGCACCAGAAGTCTGCCACCCTAGTGCCCTCGGGCCCTCGCATCTTAGATAGAAGTCGACTTGCTCTAATTTAGGGCGCTTCTCGACAACAGCTGTCGAGATGCAGCGAGGACTGACGATGACACGCCTTGAAGATTGACCAAATTGCATCGTCTCACTCGGCCCAGCCAATCTGGCTCTTCGCCGTTGAGCGTGGGTCATAGGTTCAGCCCGCCGCCGATGAGGAGCATGCGCAGGCGGTAGTTGTCGCGGTTGCGGAAGCCGCGGGCGATACGGCGGTGGAGTTCGATGAGCCCGTTCATGGCTTCGGTGCCGCCGTTGCTCGCGCCATGGGTGTCGAAGTAGCCGAGGAACTCGGTACGCCACTGGTTCAGGGTGCGGCCCAGGCGGGCGACCTCACCGATCGGGCAGGTGGTGAAGGTGTCCAGTACTTGTTCGGCGATCTTGCGGCCGGCCGCGTGCGTGGGCTGGTGGTACACGGATCGGACCTGCTGCGCGCACTGCCACGCGAGTTCAACCTCGACGTGCGCCTCGTGCGCGGTGAACGCCGCGGCGAGACGTGCGCGTTGCCGGTCGGTCAGGTTCTCCTGCCCGGCTCGCAGGATGTTCCGGATCCGGTACAACGGGTCGTCACGACGGCCTCGGTGCCCGTGGAGTTGCTGCTGAACCCGGCGGCGGACCTCATCGACCATGTGGGTGGCGAGCTTGACGACGTGGAACGCGTCCAGCACCGCGCGGGCGTCCTCGAGACGATCATCGATCGCGTTCTTGTACCCGTGGAACGGGTCCAACGTCGCGACCTGCACTCGGTCACGAAAGTCTTCGCCGCGGTCGGTGAGCCAGTCGGTGTACACCTTCCCGGACCGCCCCGGGACGAGGTCGAGCAGGCGAGTTCGGTTGTGCCCGTTGGCATCCGGGGTCAGGTCGACCATCCCGGTCAGTTCTTTCGGGCCACGGCCGCCGTGCTCGACTGGCTTGGTGCTGACGTGGTGCCAGACATGCTCGTCAACACCCAGGATCGTGACGCCGTCGAATCGGGCCGGGTCGTCGGCAGCTGCTTGCAGCAGGGGCCGGATCGATTCCCACACGGTGCGCCACCCCGTGCGCCACCCGGTGCCGAGCTGCCGGCGGATCCCGTTGACACTGGCGTGCTCACGTCGGATCTGAGCGATCGCCCACCAACACGCACGCGTGGTCAGCTTGGCCCGTGGCGCCGCAACCCGGTCGTCCTGTTCGACGAACACCGTGCGGGGACAGGAAGGTTCCAGGCATCGCCAGCGTCGCTTACGCCACCGCACCCGGACCGGTCGCCCGAAACAGGGTGCGTCGACCAAGGTCACCACGTCCCGGCCGTGCCCGATCGCGACCACCCCGCATGCCGGGCACCCGACCGGTCCTGGTGCTGACTCGACCGTCACGACCACCCGGCCGGCGGTGTCGTGCTCAACGCCGATCACGTGCAACCCGGGCAGATCAACGAGCAGGTCACACCGGTCGCAGTAGCCGCCGGCAGCGCCGCAGCAGAACGTAGGCTCATCCATGTCGAGGTCCTTGCGGTCAGGGAGGTAGAAGTCCTCTGATCCTCAAGGACCTCGACCCACACCCACCGCACCCCACTCGGCGCGCCGCCTACTCACCCACGCTCAACGGCGAAGAGCCAGTCGTGCCTCGATCACGAGGCACCGAAAGGGGATTCACGATGTCCGACCAGACCGCCGCACCCGCCCGCCGACGCGGTGCTCTCCCGACCCCGCGGCACGTGCTCGCCGCCGCCCGGGCGTTCGCGCCGCCGGTGGCCGCGCCGCTGCAGTTCCTCACTGTGCCGGCCCAGATTTCCATGTGGGGCAACGATGTTCACGGCGACTGCGTGACCGCCGAGGAGGCGTTCGCCAAGGCATGCCACAACCCGGAGATCTTCATCACCGACGCCGAGGTGATCGGCTGGGCGACCTCGCACGGTGTGCTCGAGGGTGCGTACCTGCCCGACGTACTCACCTGGATGCAGCACGACGGTTTCCGTCGCGGCAGCACCGTCTACGACGACGGCGCTCACCTCGCGGTCGACTGGACGAACGCGTCAGCGCTGCGCGGCGCGATCACCCAGGGCCCGGTGAAGATCGGTGTCGCGGCCGACCAGCTCGACACCGCCTGGCTGACCACCGGCGGCAGCAACGGGTGGTTCGGCACGGGCTTCCAGCCCGACTCGAACGAGGACCACTGCGTGTCGCTGTTCGGCTACGGCACGACCGGTTGGCTCGCGTCGCAGTTGCACGTGGCCGTGCCCGCAGGTGTCGACCCGAACGCACCCGCGTACGCGTTGTTCACCTGGAACTCGATCGGCATCATCGACCACCCGTCGATGGTCAACATCACCCACGAGGCGTGGGTGCGGCAGCCGACGACGGTGGTCCCGAGCAACCTGCAGCCGTGGCCCGTGCTGCGCCGCGGCGCGAACGGTCATCCTGTGCCGACGCTGCAGCGTCTGCTCAACGCGCACGGTGCGACCTTGACCGCCGACGGCTCGTTCGGTGCGCTGACCGACGCAGCGGTGCGGCACTTCCAGCAGGGTGCCGGTCTCGCCGTCGACGGCATCGTCGGCCCGATCACCTGGTCGCACGTGATCATCACGTGCCGGTCGGGCAGCCGCGGCTCGGCCGTCAAGGGAGTGCAGGTGGAGATCAACTTCCGCAACCTGTCGGGCAACCCGGCCACCGAACTCGCGGTCGACGGGCAGTACGGCCCACTCACGCAGAGCGCGGTGCGGGCCTTCCAGCAGGCGGTGCACGCCGACGTCCCGAACATCACGGCGGACGGCGTGTGCGGCACCCTCACCTGGCAGGCGCTGGTCAGCGGAATGCTGGCGGGCTGATCGCTTGTGCCGCAACGGGGCTCGGGGCCGTGCCGGCTCCGAGCCCTAGGCCTGCCACTGCGGGTCGCGCCCGGCCCGCGCGAGCACCCGGTCTAACTCGGTGGCGTCGTCGCCGACCTCCACCGCCGGACCGAAGATGCCCGGCGTGCCGCCGGTGTCGAAGCCCTGCACGTAGCCCGACAGGACGGCGAGCGTCGCGTCGTCGACGTCGAAGTTCTGGCCGGTGGCCTTGGCGAGATCCCACCCGTGCAGCGTCACTTCACCGAGGGCGACCAATCCCATGACCTCGGCGGGCAACTCGACTCCGCCGGCCCTGGTCATGCCGTCCCATGCGTCGGGCGCGACCCAGGCCTGCGCGAGGGCGTCGGCGCGGGCCGGGATCTGCTCGCGCCAGCCGGACGGCGCCTCGGGCCAGCCGCCCGCGTCCGGGTTGGTGTCGGTGAGCGGACCGAAGTCCTTGTCGGCGGCGGCACGGAAAGCCGCGGTGAGGCCGTCGATGTGGGCGAGCAACTGGGAGACGGTGCGCCCTTCGCACGGCGTGGGCCGCGCGAGGTGATCATCGGTGACTCCGTCGAGCAGACCGGTGAGGCGGTGGGCGGACGGGAGCAGGTCGGGCCGAGTGTCCATGACGCCCACGCTCCCACAGCGAGCACGATCGCAACAGGCCTCGCGGTTCAGCCGCCGACGCCGATCTCGTTGCCGTCGGGGTCGCGGTAGATGGTCTTGCGCACCCCGTTGTCGTACATCTCCTGCGACTCCGGCTCGACACCGCGCGCGGTTGCTTCCTGCACGAACCGGTCGAGGTCGTCGACGAACAGGGTGACCATCGAGTGCCCCGCCTGCTCGGGGCGGACGTCGACGTAGAGGTGCCTATGTTCGGCGATGGTCCAGACCCATTCGTCGCTGTTCGGCTCGAACGACTCGACCTCGCCCAGCAACCGGTCGAACCACTCGACGGCACGGTCGCGGTCACTCACGGCGACACCGGCGAAGAGGTCGGCTTCCATCCGTCGATGCTCCCACCGTCGACCGGCGCGCGGTCAGCCGACGCATCCTCGAATCCGCGCGGATTCGGTCAGCGCGCGGCCGGAGCGACTCGGATGCCCTCGGCGCGCATCGCCGCCAGCGCACGATCGTGATCGCGGAGGGTCGACGACGCGCACGCATCACCCACCACGGTCACGTCGTAACCGAGTCGATGAGCCGAGATTGCGGCGACGAAAACGCCGTGGTCGGTGAGCAGTCCGTCGATGACGACATTGCGGACGGCGCGCAGTTGCAGGTTGGCATGCAGGTCAGGGTTGTCGAACGCGTTGCGCGTCGCCTTGCTGAGCACGATGTCGCCGGGCTCGGGCGCCAGCGCCGGGTCGAACGCGGCGTCGCGACTCGTCGGATCGGCCCTCGGTCCGTCACCAGCATCGAGGTAGCGCAGGCAGAACACCGACGCGCCCTGTGCTCGCCAATGGTCCCTGGTGGCTCTTGCCCGTTTCGTCACTGTGCGGTCGTGCGCGAGGTCGACGATCCAGCCTTGGAAGTCGACCTCGAGCAGCGCCGTAGCGCCCATCAGTAGCGCGATCCCGTTGCTGCCGGCAGGTTGTCCAGCGACTGCAGGTCTTGCTCCGTCAGGTCGATCGCGGCCGCGGCCAGGTTTTCGTCGAGTCGGCCGAGCTTCGTCGTGCCGGGGATCGGGATCACGTGTTCGCCCTGCGCCAACACCCACGCGAGCGCGATCGTCGCCGGGCTGCAGGAGTGCCGGCGCGCGACGTCCCGTACGACCTCGACGATGCGCTCGTTCTGGCGCGCGCTGTCACCCGAGAAGCGCGGCAGACCTGCTCGAAAATCGTTGTCGGGCAACGTATTCACGTCGAGCTTGCCCGTGAGGAAGCCGCGTCCGAGTGGGGAGAACGGCACGAAGACAGCGTCGTGATCGGCACACCACGAGACGACATCGCCGCTGCTCGCGCCGTCGGAGTTCGTGCCCTCACCCAGCGCGTCGCGGGTCCAGAGCGACAGCTCCGACTGGACCGCCGCCACCGGGTGGAGCCGGTGGGCCAGGTCGGCCTGCTCGACCGTGACCTCGCTCAGACCGATCGCCGCCACCTTCCCGGACGCCTCCGCGTCGGCAAGAGCACCCCAGCTCTCCTCGAGCGGAACGGAGCGGTCGACCCGGTGCAGGTAATAGAGGTCGATCCGGTCGACGCCGAGGCGCTCCAGGCTGGCATCGATCGCGGCGCGCAGATGGTCGGGTCGGCCGTTGCGCTCGAGGTGCGGCTTGCCGTCGACGTAACTGGAGACGAGCCCACCCTTGGTCGCGACGATCGCCTCGTCGCGGCGTCCGGCGATTGCTTGCCCGACGAGTTGCTCGTTGTGGCCGGCCGCGTAGGCGTCGCTGGTGTCGAGCAGGGTGATCCCGCGGTCGAGCGCGCCGTGGATCACGACGGCGGCCGCGCGCGGGTCGGCCGACTCGGGCGTGTTGTAGGCCCACGACATGCCCATGCAGCCGAGACCGATCGCAGCCGTGTCGCGACTCAAGGCGGGAATTCGCCTGGTGTTCAAGAGATCTCCTTGGTGAGTGTGCGGTCGGTGGAGCGTTGGAGTCGGCGCACCGACGCCGCAACGGGACGGTTGTCGCAGTCGAGGCCGGCGTCGATCAGCTGCCGATAGTGGTCGACCTTGGCGTCGAGAGCGGCCAGCGCTTCGTCGATCTCGCGGCGGCGCGATTCCAGGCGTTCGCGCGACTCCTGCAGGACGTCGATGCGACGGCCGTGACTCGCAGCGCCCTCGGCGATCAACGCGACGAACTCCTTCATCAGCGAGGTCGGCATACCGGTCGCACGCAGTGCGGCCAGCAACCGGACGAGGTCACGGTCACGACCGCTGTAGGCGCGCCGTCCGTCGACGCCGCGACCGACCGGCGGCAGCATGCCTTCCTTCTCGTACCAGCGCAGCGTGTCCGGGGTCAGACCCGACATCTGCGCCATCTCCGCGATGCCGATCTCTCGGTCTTCGGTTGCCTCGACGAGCTCCATGCGTCGAACGTACGTGCTGGAGTGCACTCCAGCGCAAGTAACCTGCAGCGCCCATACCCTGGATTCGGCGCGACAGGTGGCCGCTTGTGCCCGGCGCAAACGACCATCTGTCGCGCGGATTCGGTGAGGAGGGCGGGCGGGTCAGGGCAGGCGCAGGTCGGTCCACCCCGCCACGTCGCACCGGCCGTCATCTCCGCAGCCGGCCGCGAGCGCGGTGCCGTCGCTGCGCCGGCCGATGGTGTGCTGCGATCCGGCGGCGATCGCGACGATGCCGGTCCAGTCGCCGACGTCGCACTGCCCGGCGCTGTTGTCACCGGCCGCGACGACGCGTCCGGACGATGTGAGTGCGACGCAGTGGTGGCTGCCGGCTGCGATCGCGGTGACGTCGCGCCACTCGTGCACCTCGCGCAAACCGGCCGACGGAGCGCCCGCGGCCACCACGCGACCGGCTCGAGTGAGTCCGAGGGTGTGCAGGTAGCCGGCTGCCACTGCGGCCAGGTCGCGCCACGTCTCGACCGCGCACTGTCCGCGGCGGTCGGCGCCGACGGCGACCGCCGAGCCGTCGGACCGTAGCCCCACCGAATGCCAGTCGCCGCACGACGCAGCCACGATGTCGGCCCAGTCGTCGACATCGCATGCGCCTTCGTCGCGGCGTCCGGTGGCTCGGACGGTGCCGTCGGCCAGCACCGCGAGCGTGCGCCGCCATCCGGCCGCGACACCGACGACGTTCGACCAGAAACCCACATCGCACTGGCCGTCGCCGTTCCAACCGGTGGCGCGCACCGTGCCGTCGGCGATCAGCCCGACGGTGTGCGACCGCCCGGTGTTGCGGAAGGTGTGCACGTTGCCGGCGGCGACGGCTTGCACGGTGGTCCAGTCGCCGACGTCGAGCTCACCGGCTCCCCCGTGCCCGACGGCCAGCACGGTTCCGTCGCGGCGCACGCCGACCGAGTGGCGGCATCCGACGGCGATGGTGGTCACCACTCGATCCTGTCAGCCGGCCGCAGCCACCCCTCGAATCGGCGCGACAGATGGTCGCTTTCGACCGGCACAAGCGACCATCTGTCGCGCGGATTCGGTCAGGAGGGCAGCGGTCGAGGTCGGCGAGTGTCAGGCCGAGCCGCTCGGTGCGATCCACCCGGCGGTCACGCCCTGCACGCGGCTGCCGTCGAGGTCGGCGAGCGAGATGCTGGCGAACCGTTCGGCGGCCTCGGAGGTCTGCCAGCGGAAGCGGTAGGTGTCGGAGGTCGCGGCGTCGGCGATGGCGCGTCCGGCGTCGGCGGCCTGCTGTGCGGCGGCGAACGACACCTTGGTGCGGGCCAGGTAGGCGTCGAGCAGCGCGGCGTACGGCCCCTCGCTCGCGGTGCGGGCGGCGTTGTCGACGAACGAGCTGGCGACCGCGGCCGGTTCGACGACGCTCACCCAGACGCCGACCTCGCGGGCGACGACGGCGAGCGACTGCATGAAGCCCTCGACCGCGAACTTCGCCCCGCAGTAGGCGTCGGCGAACGGCTGACCCACCACGCCGCCGACGCTGGTGACGGTGAGGATGCGCCCCTGTCCGCGCTCGCGCATGGCGGGCAGCACCGCCTTGGTGAGGCGCACCGGGCCGAGGTAGTTGACCGCGAGTTGGGCTTCGATCTCGTCCATCGTGAGGTCTTCGGCGGTGCCGACGCAGCCGCGTCCGGCGTTGTTGATCAGCACGTCGATGCCGTCGTGTTCGGCGGCGATGGCCGCGAGGCGGTCGCCCGCGGCGGGGTCGGTGACCTCGAGTTCGGCGATGCTCACCGACACCCCGGCTTCGTCGGCGGCCTCGAGCAGAGCGCTCGCGCGGGCGGTGTCACGCACCGTGCCGACGACGTCGAGGCCGCGCTTGGCCAACTCGACAGCGGCGAACAGACCCATCCCGGACGACGCTCCGGTGACGACTGCGGTGGTGGTCACGCGAACTCCTCGAGCCGGGCGGGTGCGGACTCCGATCAACCTAGTGCCGCGCGGCCGCCTCCGGCTGGTGCTTCTGGGGCGCCGTCGAGCCGGGGCGCAGGTCGAGCCTGCGCAGCAGCTGAGCGTTGAGCGCGACCACGACCGTCGAGGCCGACATCAGCAATGCCCCGACCGACATCGGCATCACGAAACCGATGGGCGCGAGCACACCGGCCGCGAGCGGCACGGCGACCAGGTTGTAACCGGCGCCCCACGCGAGGTTCTGCACGCTCTTGCGGTACGTCGCACGCGACAGCTCGATCACCGACAGCACCGAGCGCGGATCGTCGGACGCCAGGATGATGCCCGCCGAACCGATCGCCACGTCGGTGCCGGCACCGATCGCGATGCCGACGTCGGCCGTGGCCAGTGCGGGCGCGTCGTTGACGCCGTCGCCGACCATGGCGACCTTCCGTCCCTCGCCCTGCAACTCGGCCACCTTCGACGCCTTGTCCTCGGGGCGGACGCCGGCGAAGACTCGGTCGATGCCGAGCTCGGCGCCCACGGAGTGCGCGACCGCCTCGGCGTCGCCGGTGATCATGACGACCTGCACACTGCGCTCGTGCAGCGCTTGCACCGCGGTGCGCGACTCTTCGCGGATCTCGTCGGCCAGGCGCAACGCACCGGCCACCGCACCGTCGACGACGACGTGCAGGATGATCGCGCCCTCCTCGCGCCAGTCGTCCGCGACGGCGAGTTCGTCGCCGCCGATCTGATCGAGCAGGGCCGGCCCACCGACGCGGACGGTGCGTCCGTCGACGTCCGCCGACACTCCGACTGCGGGGTGGGAGGTGAAACCGTCGGCCTTCGGCACGGTGAGCTCGTGCTGCTCGGCGGCCCGCACGATCGCGTGGGCGAGTGGGTGTTCGGAGTCGGCCTCGGCCGCCGCAGCCAGCGCCAACAGGTCGTCGGCGGAGAGCGGTTGCAAGTCGGCGGGCTGCACAGCGGTGACCGTCGGCTGGCCCTTGGTGAGCGTGCCGGTCTTGTCGAAGAGGACGGTGTCGACCGAACGCATCGACTCCATCGCGAGGCGGTCCTTCACCAGCACGCCGGCGCGCGCGGCGCGCTCGGTGGCGATCGAGATCACCAACGGAATGGCCAGGCCGAGAGCGTGCGGGCAGGCGATGACGAGCACGGTGATCGTGCGCACGACGCCGTCGTCGGGCAGGCCAACGAGGGCCCACACCACGAAGGTGATCAGGGCCGAGCCGAGCGCGAACCAGAACAGCCAACCGGCAGCCGTGTCGGCCAGCCGCTGCGCCCGCGAACCCGACGCCTGTGCGTCGGCCACCAACTTCTGGATGCCGGCGAGCGTCGTCCGGTCGCCCGTCGCCGTCACCTCGACCCGCAGACCGGAGTCGGTCGCGATCGTGCCGGCCACCACCGCGTCGCCGACCTCGCGGCGCACGGTGCGCGACTCACCGGTGATCATCGCTTCGTCCATCGCCGCCGAACCCTGCACGACGCGTCCGTCGGCCGGCACGCTGCCGCCCGGGCGGACGACGACGATGTCGCCGGCCCGCAGGTCGGACGGCGAAACGGTGGAGATCTCGTCGCCGTCGACACGCTCGGCCTCGTCGGGCAGCAACGCCGCGAGCGAGTCGAGAGCCGACGTCGTGCGGGCCAGCGACCGCATCTCGATCCAGTGACCCAGCAGCATGATCACGACCAGCAGCGCGAGCTCCCACCAGAAGTCGAGATGGTGCGGCAGCAGCCCGAGAGTCGCGCCCCACGACGCAACGAACGCGACCGTGATCGCCAGCGCGACGAGCAGCATCATGCCGGGCTGACGCGCCTTGACCTCGCCGACGGCACCGGTCAGGAACGGCCGCCCGAACCACACATAGAGGACGGTGCCGAGCACCGGCGGGGCGGCGTCGATCAGGGCGTTGTGCGGCAGGTCGTAGCCGACGAGGTCGGCGAACATCCGCGACAGGAGAACGGTGGGAATCGCAACGACGAGCGAGCCCCAGAAGAGCCTCCGGAACATCGCGACATGGTCGCCGTGACCGCCGTGACCGCCGTGACCGCCGTGACCGCCGTGACCGCCGTGACCGCCGTGGCCGCCGTGGCCGCCATGGCCACCATGCCCAGC
The DNA here is from genome assembly GCF_004146205.1 of Yimella sp. RIT 621. Classification (NCBI taxonomy): domain Bacteria; kingdom Bacillati; phylum Actinomycetota; class Actinomycetes; order Micrococcales; family Dermacoccaceae; genus Yimella; species Yimella sp. RIT 621. The sequence goes on along the minus strand of NZ_SEIP01000018.1, from coordinate 10,751 downwards.
GTGGTCGGCATGCCCAGCGTGACCGGCGTGTTCTTGGCTCGACTGCTCGGCACTGACGGCGCCGTGGTGTTCATGGCCGGCGTTCTGCGGTTCCGTACTCATGTCATCCTCTCGCATAATACCCCCTGGGGGTATTTGGTCATGCCTCGTGCAACCAACGACCGCTCGACACCATTCCCGAGAACCATGGAGATTTCACGAAGATCGTGTGACGTGTCGATCGCTTCGGCACGGTCCTTCCCCCACGGACCCGACCGTGGTCGAGACTGGCCCGATGAAGGCGCCCCCGAATGACCACCGGACGCGGGTTCTCGTCGTTGACGACGAAAAGGCCCTGGCCGGCATGATCGCCAATTACCTCGATCGCGCAGGGCATCGGGTGCGCGTGGAACACACCGGCACCGACGCCGTCTCGGCCGCGCGCGACTGGGTGCCCGATGTCATCGTTCTCGATCTCGGGCTGCCCGGCCTGGACGGCGTCGAGGTATGTCGTCGGGTGCGCACCTTCTCGGAATGCATGGTCTTGATGGTCACCGCTCGGGACGACGAGACCGACACCCTGATCGGCCTCTCGGTGGGCGCCGACGACTACATGACCAAGCCTTTCAGCGTCCGCGAACTGGTCGCACGAGTGGGTGTGCTCCTGCGTCGTCCGCGCGGTGCATCCACACAAGTCGCGGCAACGCTGCGACTGGGCGACCTCACCGTCGACACTCACGCGCGCGAGGTACGCCTCGCCGACTCGCAGATCCAACTCACTCGCACCGAATTTGACTTGCTCGCAACGTTCTTGGGCCAACCACGACGTGCGTTCGACCGCCGAGCGCTCATCGAAGCCATCTGGGGCGTGGACTGGGTGGGCGATGAGCACCTCGTCGACACCCACATCGCGCACCTGCGTCGAAAGCTGGGCGACGACGCGTCCAATCCACGCTTCATCGAAACGGTGCGCGGCGTCGGTTACCGAGCGGGCAGCGGATCATGAGGACTGTCGGCAGCCGATCTCGAAGCCTGGTGACCTGGCTGCTGATCGCTCAGGCCGTTGTCCTGTGTGTCACTGCGGTCGTCGCCACGGTGGCCGCCGCGGTGATCGGCCCGCCCCTGTTCCATGAACATCTGCATCTCGCCGGATCCGACACCTCGGGGTCCACCTTCGACCACGTCGAGGAGGCATTCCGGTCCGCGGGGCTCCTCACCTTGGGGGCCGCACTCCTCGCAGCCATCGCTGCCGCCGGCCTGGTCACCGTCGTCCTTGGCCGACGACTGACCGGCCCACTGCAGGACCTCGCCTCAGCCGCCACGCGTCTCGCGGACGGCCACTACGGGGCAACGGTCGCGCAGCCGACCCGCCTGAGCGAGCTTGCTGCGGTCGGCACAGCGTTCAATCGAATGTCGGCCCAGCTCGCCAGCACCGAGCAGGTGCGCCAGCAGATGCTCTCCGATCTCGGCCACGAGTTACGCACACCGCTCGCCACGATTCAGGTCTACCTCGACGCGGCCGACGACGACGTGACGAGCGGTCACGAACTCACGGCCGTGCTGCGCGAACAGGTGACCCGTCTCGACCGGCTCACGAGAGATATCAACGCAATCTCGCGGGCGGACGAATCCGCGATCACCCTCGAACGCAACCCGATCGACGTCGCCGAGCTGCTCGCTTCGGTCACTGGCCCTCGCCAAGAACACCTCAGAGCGCGCGGCCTCACGCTGGACGTGTCCGCGCCGTCCGGGACGACGCTACGCGGCGATCGCCTGCGCCTGCAGCAGGTGCTGACGAACCTGCTCGACAACGCGGAGCGACACACAGCGGACGGCGGACGAATCCGGGTCACCGTCCGACCCGAGCCCCAGGCAGTGTCGATCGAGATGGCCGACGACGGCGACGGCATCGGCGAGGACCACCTGGCGCACGTTTTCGAACGGTTCTACCGCACCGACACCGCGCGCGACCGAGACCACGGAGGCGCGGGCATCGGCCTCGCGATCTGTCGTTCGGTGGTGCTCGCGCACGGCGGGTCGATCACGGCGCACAGCAACGGGTTCGGCACGGGCGCACGCTTTCGGATCACCCTGCCAACTCCATGAAAGCTCCATAGAACCTCGACCCGCACGTCAGATCGGTGGACGAGTCTTGTTGGTATGAAACACCTTTCGACGATCACCCTCGCCGGCGCCGCTGTGCTCGCACTCACGCTCACAGCATGCGGAAGCGACGACAGCAGCCACTCCGCGGGGCACGGATCGATGATGTCCTCGGCCACGTCACCGGCGACTGCAGCCGGCAGGCAAGGTGACATCAGGTTCGCGCAGCAGATGATCCCGCACCACCGCCAGGCGGTGCAGATGGCCGACATGGCGCTCAACCGGCAGGGCGTCTCGGCCGACGTCACCCGCCTCGCGGCCGCCATCAAGAAGGCACAGGATCCCGAGATCAACACGATGACCGGGTGGCTGCAGTCGTGGGGCGCGACCGTGCCGACCGGCGGCGATCACTCGGGCCACGACATGAGCAGCATGAGCGGCATGAGCGGCACGGGCGACATGACCGGAATGATGTCGCAGCAGGACATGGACATGCTCGGCAAGGCGACAGGCCCGGCGTTCGACCGGATGTGGCTGACGATGATGGTCAAGCACCACCAAGGCGCGGTCACGATGTCGTCCGACGTCAAGAAGACCACCGACAACCCGGAGGTCAGCAGCCTTGCCGACTCGATCATCAAGGCTCAGAACGCCGAGATCCGCACGATGCAGGACTTGCTGAAGACCCCCGCGGCCTGAGCTCTTGCGGATGGATCCGACCAGCAGGCAACCACCTTCGTGACCTAGGCAGCCAGTCGCGCCTTGCGCTTGTCGTAGGCCCAGCCCGGCCCGCGCAGCAGGTACGACCAGCGGTCGGCCCAGTTGTCGGCGGAGCTGACATCGGCGAACATGTCGGCCCACTCGTGACCGGCGATGCGCAGCGGGTTGAAGGTGTCGATGTTGGTGGTGAGTCCGTAGACGGGCTGCGCGTTCTCGGCCTCGAAGGTGCCGAACAGCTTGTCCCAGACGATGAGGATGCTGCCGTGGTTGCGGTCGAGGTATTCGCTGTTGGTGCCGTGGTGCACGCGGTGGTGCGACGGGGTGTTGAGCACCCGTTCGAGCAGGCCGATCGAACGCACCGCCTCGGTGTGGATCCAGAACTGGTAGATCAGGTTGATCGCGCGCGCGTTCATGATGTGGCTCGGGCGCACGCCCACCAGGGCGAGCAGGCTGTACGGCACGTAGAGGGTGATCGTCTCGCCCCACGGCTGCCGTAGCGCGGTCGACAGGTTGTAGCGCTCGCTCGAGTGATGCACCTCGTGCATCGCCCACATCCACCGCACCTCGTGGTCGAAGCGGTGGTTTCAGTAGTAGATGAAGTCCCACCCGAGCACGGCCAGCGTCGCGACGACGGCGCTGTCGCCGAGGTCGAGCGGGCTGACGTCGAACAGCTTCTGACCGGTCGTGCGCGCGCCCCATTCGGTGGCGACGACGAGTGCCGTCGATGCCACCGCAACGGCGCCGATCGCACCGGTGATGCGGTGCAGCACGGGTTTCACCGGAGGTGCGTCCGTCGTGGGTGCCGGCTGCTGGAGGGCGCGGGTGTCCCAGTCGGCCACGCCGGCCTCGCCGAAGTCGTCGCTGCGCAGTTTGCGGACGACGTCGACCGCGGCCGTCACGGCCGTCGCGCCGATCGCGAGCGCCATCACCGTCTTGGCCGCCTTGCCGCGCCGTCCGAGGGGCCGCGCGATGAGCGCGTTCGAGACGTACGGCGCGACCAGGCTGCCGACACCCATCGACAGGCTGGCCATCGTGTCCTTGAACTCGTAGTCGCCTGCGCGGGTGCCGGGCGCGACGGGATGCGTTCTCTGCCAGGCATATTCGGCGGCCATCGCCCCGATGAAACCCGGGATGGCAAGCACGGTCAGGTCCAGCTTCATGCGTCCGTCCTCAGTCGTTGGTTCGCAAGCCGGACACCCGCGGCAACGGGCGCAGCTTGAACATCAGGATGCCGAGGTACTTGTTCAGCACGGCCTGCTTGTGCGGGTAGCGCTGCGCGACCTCCGCGGACAGCTGCGGTTCGACGGTCGTTTCGATCCACAGCCCCGCGGCGCTGAACGTATTGAGCAGGTCGGACATCGTGTACGGACGCTTGGTCAGCGTGACGTTCTCGTCCCAGTTCGCGTGTCGGTAGGCGAAGCTCTCGGTGGCGAAGTACTCCTGCCCGAGGGAGGTGCCGTTCTGTTCGGCCCGCTCGATCGCGTATCGGACGGGCTGGGTGCGAGTCAGCAGGATGAAGCCGTCGTCGGTGAGCATCGAGGCGGCCACCCGTAGCGCGTGCACCGGATCGGTGGCGTAGCCGAACGACTGCAGGAACAGGACGCGGTCGAATCGCCGGCCGGCCAGGCCCGGCAGCACCGACAGGTCGGACAGGTCGCCCTGGATGAACTCAACACCCGGCGGCGGCGCGATGAAGTTGCCGCTGATGTCGACGCCGACGCACGCGGCGGCGCCCTCGTTGGCCAACTGCGCTATCTTCGCGCCGTTGCCGCAGCCGGCGTCGAGCACCGCCAGACCGGTCACGTCGCCGAGCAACTCGCGCTGCGCCGGCCACTCGACGAGTCGATCGAGCGAGTCCTCGCGGGCCCGGGCCTGCTCGAACCCGGTGGAGAGCTGCTCCCACGTCCGGCTCGAGTCGCCTGAATCGGCGGTGCTGTGAGTCATCGCCACATCATGTCGGACGCGGTTCAGCTGGCCGAGCCTCACGTTCGTTCAGGCTTCGGCCTCGTCGAGGTCTGCCTTCGTCATGACCGAGATCGTGGTCAGTCCGATGTCGCCGAGCACGTTCTGCGCGGGCTCGGAGCGGTCGATCGCGCAGACCACCGTGTGGACGGTTGCACCGAGCTCGCGCAGCGCAACTGCGGCGTTTCGAGCGGCTCCACCGGTGGTGACGATGTCCTCGATCAACGTGACGGTGCGGCCGCTGAAGTCGCCGCCCTCGGCCAGCTTGCAGGTGCCGTACGTCTTGGCCTCCTTCCGGACGAACACCGCGGGCAGCCCTGTCAGGGAGCTGATCATCGTCGCGATCGGAACTCCGGCCAACTCCAACCCGCCCAGCACCTGCGTGTCGGCGGGAAGGAGCGGCACCATCGCCTCGGCGACCCGACGCAGCAGGTGAGGGTCGCCCTCGAATCGGTACTTGTCGAAGTACTCGTCGGTGACGATTCCGCTGCGCAGGGTGAAGGTCCCACGAATTCGGCAGGTGGCGTCGATGTCGGCTGCGAGGGTTCGGACGTCGTTAGGCATGTCTTGATCATCCGGCACGGCGCCTGGGCTCACGCTTTCCAGCGCCGGCTCGGCGGGCCTCGGCCGTTGGACGCGATGACCACCACTCGTCCTGAGATCGTCTGCCTCTGCGGATCGGCGAGGTTCGCGAGCGAGATGCGCGCCGCGAGTCGTGACCTGAGCCTCCGGGGAGCCATCGTGCTCGCGCCGGTCGAGATGGACGAGGTGCCTGGCCCGGAACAGAAGGATCTGCTGGATGCCCTGCACCGGCACAAGATCGACCTGGCCGACAGGGTCTTGATCGTCAATCCCGGCGGGTATGTCGGCGAGTCGACTCGCGATGAGATTGCGTACGCCGAGGCCGCCGGCAAGCTTGTCAGCTACACGGAGCCGGACTGACGACGCCGGACGAGCGGACCGCGGGATGGGTACCTGCCCTGGTACCCAAGTGAGGGGCTGATCGCGCAGTTCTCGAGGGAATCAGCGCTCTGACCTGCACAAACGCCTTCGGACGGAGGCACGGTGAAGGCACTAAGGCAGGCAGGCCACCAACAACTCAGAAGTTCTGCGCCATGTCCTTGAATCGCGAGTAGTGGCCCTGGAACGCCACCGTGATCGTGTCGGTCGGGCCGTTACGGTGCTTGGCCACGATGACGTCCGCCTCGCCGACGCGCTCGGACTCCTTGTTCGTCTGGTCTTCACGGTGCAACAGGATGACCATGTCGGCGTCCTGCTCGATGGAGTTGTGGACGCTGATTCCGTTCGCCACGAAGTTGTGGGCGCCGAGCACGGTCGCGTCGAACGTCTCCTCCAGACCGTCGAGTTCGACCGACTTCACGGTGTCCCACATGACGTCGTTGATCGCGAACAGTTCGAGGTCTGCCGAATCCAGCACTGCCGCAACGCGGCCCAGGCGCTCGCGGCTCGGGGCGCGCTTCCACATGGTCGACCCGCAGAACTGCGAGTCCATGGCCGCGGCGAACTCACGGTGCGCCATCCCCTGATCAGACATGACCTGCTTGACGGTGTCCCAGACCTGCACCGGCACGGTGTCGACGTTGGTGTTGCTCTGCTTCTCACGAATGATCCCGAGCAGCTCGGCCGCCTGAACCGACCGCGCACCGTGCACCCCGATCTCCTGGAGGAATCGGCGCTGACTGTCCGATCCGGAGACCTCGATCGTGTACCCGTCGCGGTAGTGGCCCTTGCGGGTCGCCCGCGTACGCGTCGAGATGCCGAACCGCAGCAGCAACTGGCTCAGGTCGTCCACGAGCCGGCGCGAAGTCGAGGCGTAATAGATGCGCCCACCCGACTTCGACTTGTTGACGGTCACCGATCCGTCGGTCGCCCAGATGTGGTTGATGAACAACGCGATCTGACGCTTCGAAGCATGGAACATCGACTCGGGCACGAATTTCTCGTGGCTACGAAGCCCGAACAGTCCGAGTCCGTCGAGCCATTCGGCGATCGGGTTCCGCTTTCCATGACCGAGCCGATACGGCGCGCGAAGTCGCAAGGCTGTGCAGCGAGCAGCCGCGCACTCGTCCCGCACCGAGACGATCCCAAAAGCGGACAGCGCCGCTTGAGAAACCACTTCCAGGTTCGCCTCGTCGATGGACGCGTACCGCAGCGGTTGACCCTCCACGAAGGACCCGTCGCCGATGAGATGCGCGAGCAGAATGACCCGAGCATTGTCGTCCCACGGTTCGAACCTCTCCGGCGCCGGCACGTGCCGCGGGACGGCGACCCGGTCGCCTTCCTTGAGGTCACCCAGCGCGCGCCACCCGTCGTACGACATGAGGGGGTGGTTCTCGGTGAGCCGCAACGTTTTTCCGGACGCCAACGTCAAGCGGAAGACCGGCTTCACACCGCTGCAGAACGCATGCGTCATCGTCCGAGTGACCAAACGCTGCCGGTCGTCCAGGGCCCAGACCGGGACGTCCTTCTCTCCCGATGCAGCCAACTCACCGATGGAGATCTCAGCCCCGGTGTCGGCGCGCAGGATGCGGGAGTCGGCCGTCAGACAACCCGATTCGCGAAGGTCGCTCATCTGCGGACGCTTGTCGGTGCGCTGCTCCGGTCCACGGTTCAGCTGCGAGATCGCGATGACCGGTACCTCGAGTTCCTTGGCAAGCAGCTTCAGCGCACGCGAGAACTCCGACACCTCCTGCTGACGCGATTCGACCTTCTTGCCGGACGTCATCAGTTGCAAGTAGTCGATGACGACGAGCTTGAGGTTGTTGCGCTCCTTCAACCGGCGGCACTTGGACCGGATCTCCATCAGCGACATGTTCGGTGAATCGTCGATGAACAAAGGAGCGTCGGAGATGCGGCCCATCGTCTTGGCGAGCTTGGCCCAGTCCTCGTCGCGCATCGTGCCCTTGCGCATGTGCTGCAACTGGATCTCGGCCTCGGCCGACAGCAGACGCATCGAGATCTCCACCTTGCTCATCTCCAGACTGAAGATGACCGAGGTCATGTTGTTCTTGATCGACGCAGCGCGCGCGATGTCGAGACCGATTGTCGATTTGCCGACAGCCGGCCGAGCGGCGATCACGATCATCTGGCCCGGGTGCAGACCGTTGGTCAAGGTGTCGAGGTCGTGGAAGCCGGTGGGCACACCGGTCATCTGACCGCCGTGCGAGGACGCGGCCTCGATCTCGTCGGCGGTCTGCTCGACCACCTCGCCCAGGCGCACGTAGTCCTCGGTGTCCTTGCCGGCGGTGACCCCGAAGATCTCCGCCTGCGCCGCATTGATGACGTCGACGACGTCTCCCCCGCCGTCGGACTGTCCCATCTGCACGATGCGGGTGCCGGCCTCCACCAGTCGGCGCAGCACCGCCCGCTCGGCGACGATCTGCGCGTAGTACCCGGCGTTCGCCGCGGTGGGCACCGACTGGATCAGCTCGTGCAGGTAGGGCTGGCCGCCGACCCGCTGCAACTCGCCACGCTTGGCGAGTTCGTCGGCGACGGTGATCGCGTCGGCCGGTTCACCGCGTCCGTACAGGTCGATGACCGCTTCGTAGATCATCTCGTGTGCCGGGAAGTAGAAGTCGCGGCCGTTGACGACCTCCGCCGAGTCGGCGATGGCGTCCTTGCTGATCAGCATGCCGCCGATCACCGACTGCTCGGCGTGCCGGTCCTGCGGCGGAACGAGGCCGGGCGCGTTGCCGCCGGAGTGGTCGGAGCCACCCGAGTCGGCGTACGCCGGGTTCAGATCGTCCACGACATGCCCTGCTTCCTGCTGGTCTGATCTCCCGACACCACTGCACCAGCCACCACCGACAACTACCTCATGCGCTGTTCGACACCGGACTGACAGGGAACCGTACGACGCGGTTCACCGACCCGCCAAACAGTCGGCTCACCGCCCTGTGCGCAACCTGGGGACAACGTGTGTGACCGGCTGTGGAGCATTGCTCACAGGCTGTGGACAACCCTGTGCATAACGTGGAGAGGCGGCACTGACCTGCAGAAACAGATTGTTCACAGCTGTACCACTGGGTGAGACACAATCCGTTCCCCCCTCTGAGGGCGCGAACACGAATCGGCCCGCACGACCGGATAGCTGGTCGTGCGGGCCGTGACCCGGGGCTGGAATCAGCCGTTGGTGCTGGTGACGAAGACGCCACTGGTGTAGTTCGTGCCACGCTCCACCGAGTTCGGAAGCGAGTGCGAGCGCCAGGTGTTGCAGTCGATCAGGCCGAAGTGCAGGTGCGGACCGGAGGAGTTGCCGGTGTTACCCGACGTCGCGATGGGCTGTCCCTGCGCGATCGGCTGACCGGCCACGACGCGGTACGCCGACAGGTGGAAGTACACCTGGCACGCGCCGGAGGCGTCCTTGATCCGGACGTACATGCCGCCGCCCATGGAGGTGTACCCGGTGTCCTGCACCACGCCGGCACGCGAGGCCACGATCGGGGTGCCGACCGGCATGCCGAAATCGATGCCGTGACGGTTGTAGGAGGTGTGGTGCGACCAGGATCCACCGGGACCCTGGGTGATCTTGAACGTGCCCCCCTTGGCCCACGGCATGCGGTACGGGCCGCTCGGGTCGCCGACGGACGGGGTGACCGGACCGGTCGTGTCCGTAGTCGTGGTGCCGGGAGTGGTCGTTGCCCCGGTCCCGGTCGTCGGACCGCCGGTACCCACACACGGGAAGCCGTCGAGTGCACGCCAGGTGGCCGAGTCCACGGTGCCGGTCACAGGCAGTGACTTGGACGCCTGGTAGGCACGCACCCGGGCCAGCGTGGCGGGACCGAACGAACCGTCGACGGACAGCCCACCCAGGCGCTGCTGCGCGGTGCGAACCAGTTCGCCCGTGCTGCCGAAACGCAGCGTGGAGACACGGCAGACCTTGCCCTCGCCGGCCTTGCCCGGAAAACCACCGAGCGCCGCCCACGTAACCGGGCCGACGCGTCCGTCCACATACAAATTCTTGGACGCCTGGTAGGACATCAGACGGCTCTGCGTCGCCGGTCCGAACGATCCGTCGACGACCAGCCCACCCAGGCGCTGCTGCAGCGTCTTGACCAGCTCACCCTCCGAACCGAACGACAGCCAGACGATGTTCTGCGCCGCAGGCGTGCGAATCACCGACGGTGCTGCCTTGGGTGCTGCCTTGGGTGTTGCCGCGGGTGCAGCGGTCGGAGCGGCCGCTTCTGCTGCTGGCGCCAGCACCGTAGCTGCACCGGTGGGGACGGTGACGGCGACACCGACTCCGGCCATCAGGCGGGGCGAGGTGATGGCACCGGCCGCCGGGTTGGGGCGTCGCTTCAAGTGGCGGGGTGCGGGGGAAGTGCGGAGCAAGATGTTCAGCCTTTCGGGGGTCGGGCGCGACGGTTCGCAGTCGGGGGGGCTCGTCAGCTGACGAAGCGGCCGAAACCGGTGGGGGTGTTGTAGATCGGCTGCAGACGAACGACCTGGCCCGGGTACGGAGCCGCGATCATCCTTCCTTCGGACACCCAGATACCGACGTGGTAAGCAGGCGAACCGAAGAAGACGAGGTCACCCGGCTGCGGCGTGCTGACCTTGGTCAGGAAGCGCTGCTGCGCGCTGGCCACGCGCGGGATCGACAGACCGACTTTGGCATACACGTACTGCGTCAGGCCCGAGCAGTCGAAACCGCCGGAAGGAGTCGCTCCGCCCCACACGTACGGGATGCCGAGGTACTGCTTGGCGGTGTCGATGATGCGCTGGCCCACCGTGCCGTCGGCCGGCGGTTCGGGGGTGGTCGGGGGGTGTGCGATGTCGCAGGGGAATCCACCGATGGCCGCCCAGGTCGCGTCGTCGACGACTCCGGTGACCGGCAGACCCTTGGACGTCTGCAGCGCACGGACCGAGGCCAACGTTGCCGGGCCGAAGACACCGTCGGCAAGAACGTTCCCACCCAGGCGCTTTTGCAGTTCGACGACCACGGCACCGGTCGAGCCGAAGCGGACGGT